>JBAZSA010000007.1:0-31501 GCA_041662645.1 Desulfurivibrionaceae bacterium | reverse complement strand
AAATTCGTCCTCGCCGCCGCCGCCGCTCATGAGCTGGATCTTGCCTTCCTGCTCCAAACGCTTGGCGATCTTGATTATGGACTGCTGGGCAGCCTCGACATCCTTTACCCGGGTCGGGCCCATGATTTCCATGTCTTCCTTGAGCATTTCCACGGCCCGCGAAGACATGCAGCTAAAGATCTTGGTCTTGAGATCCTCGGAGGCGATCTTGAGAGCCAGTTTCAGGTCGTCGGTGCTGACCTCCTTGAGAACTGCCTGAATACCCCGGTCATCCACGCTCATGAGATCCTCAAAGACGAACATGAGCCGCCGGATTTCATCGGCCAGGTTTTCGCGCTGCTCTTCAATCCCCTCAAGAATAGAGGCCTCCAACCCCCGATCGGCATTGTTCAGGATCTCGGCCACGGCCTCCACCCCGCCAAGACGCTGCCCTTCCATACCTTCAACGGAAAGCAGCTCGTCTTGCAACACCCGGTCTACGTCCACAAGAATCTCGGGGCTCACCTTATCAAGTTCCGCCATGCGCATCATGACTTCCACCTGAACCTCCTCACTGAATTCCATGAGGATCTGGGCCGACTGGATAGGCTCCAAAACGGAAAGGACCAGGGCCACGGTCTGGGGATGCTCATTGCGCAGGAAGTTGACCAGCACCTTGGGTTCAAGCTTGCGGGCCTTCTGAAAAAGAGTCAGCTTCCAGTCGGAACGGATTTCCTCCAGGATCTCGCTGGCCTTGTCGCTGGAAAGCGCCCGTTTCAAAGCGCTTTCCAGCATCTCGTTGCCGGAAAGAAAGATGTCGGTGTCGCCGGTATCGGCCTTGAACTCATTGACCAGGGCGGTGAGATCCTCTTTGTCAACCTTGTCGATCCTGGCCATCTGCCGGCCGACATGCTTGATATCCTCGGGATCGAGCCGCTGGAAGACCTGGGCGGCAAAATCCTCGCCCACGGTGAGCAGAAAAACCGCCGCTTTCTCCGGGCCGGTGAGGGATTCACCGCTCTTTTTTTCACCTTTGCTCATGGATCAGGCCTCTTCCCGCAGCCAGCGGCGCACCAGGTCCGCAGCCCGGTCAGGATCGCTCTGAGCCAGGCGGTAAATCCGCTCCTGGTCGGTAAGCCCACGCGGGGCAAGGGAAAGATCTTCTTCCTCGGCCGCAACTCCGCCGACAGCGGGACCATGCCCGCCAGGCTTGGTTGAAATTCCGCCAACACGGGTCTCCAGCTGCTTGGATGCGAGAATTTTCAAAAACGGTTTGATGACAAAGAAGAGCACCAGAATCGCGACCAGCAGATAGACCAGGGGCATGGCCAGCCATTCCAGCATTGCCCGGTATTTTTCCATGGCATCCACCTCCGGCTCCGGAACAGAGGAGAGGGCAAAAGGCAAGCTCGCCACTTCCACCTGATCGCCCCGCTCTTCGTCATAGCCAATGGCATTTTTGACCAACTTCTCCAAATTCCGCATTTCTTCAGGGCTTCTCGGCACATACTTTAGACTTGTCTTCCCGTCCTTGTCAACGCTCTTCTCGTAGGAACCATCGACCATGACAGCGATGGACAGCTTTTTGACACCGCCGCCCTTTTCCTGGGTGTGCTTGACCTGCTTGCTGATCTCATAATTGCGGGTGACATTGTTACGGCTGTACCCGGAGGCAGTCGCCCCTTCCCCGCCTTCCTCGGCAAAGGTGGCAAGCTCGCCCTTGACCCCGGGGATTCCTTCGGGGGTGGTGCCGCCACGCGGATCTTTTTCCGTAAGCATCTGCTCGCTGCGCACCACCTGGGCCTCGGGATCAAATATCTCCTCGGTCCGGTCAACCTTGTTGAAATCCACCTCCGCAGTAACCCGCGCCCTGGCCCGGTTGACACCAACCACCTCTTCCAGCATGGTTTCCACCTTTTGCCGCAGGGTGTCTTCAATTTTTATCTGGTACTCCAACTGATTTCCGGTGAGTATCCCCTCGCCTTCGGCCTGTTTCCGGTACAGCAAACGGCCAGTGGTATCGACCAGGGTAATATTTTCCGTGGTAAGCCCGGGAACCGCGCTGGCCACCAGATTGACAATACTCTGAATCTCATGCTGGCTGAGTTTTTCCCGGCCGCGCAGCTTAACGCTGATCGAGGCGGTGGGAGGCTTTTCATCCTCAATGAACACCGACTCCTTGGGGGTGGCGATATGAACCCTGGCCTCGACGACCTGCTGAAAATTCCGGATGGTTCTGGCCAGCTCTCCCTGCAAGGCCCGCTGATAGTTCAAGCGCTGGACAAAGTCGGTCTGCCCGAAGCTGGTCTGGTTGAAGATCTCAAACCCAACGCCACCGCCCCTGGGCAACCCCTCACCGGCCAAGGACAACCGGACCTCATATACCTGCGAGGACGGAACCATGATCGCCCCGCCATCATCGGACAACTTGTAGGGGATGCGCTGCTCCTTGAGCTTCGCCAGAACCTCACCGGCATCCTCCTGGGTCAGTCCGGAGAACAGAACCTTGTAGGAGGTTTCCTTGCTGGTGGTGGTCAGGGCCAACAACCCGCCAACCACCACGGCGATCACCACGACCCCGAGTATTTTCTGGGTCATGCTCAGTCCCTTGGCAATGGAAGCGATCTGCTCAAGAATTTCTTTTGGGGTAGCCATGTTCTATCCTTTCCCTAAGAGTTTAGAAGCCGTTACCGAATAACCATCGCCGCATACGCTGCTTCGTTACGGCTTCTTACGCCGTTAACACTGCTGCCGCTCTCGGCTTGCCCTGCGCCTGCTAGATCTGCATCCTCATGATCTCACGGTATGCGTCAAGAACCTTCTGCTGCACCCGGGTCATCATCCTAAAGGAGATGCCTGATTTTTCCATGGCGATCATGGTTTCATGAATATTGGCGTGTTCGCCCGCGGCAAGTCCCTTTACCAGCAGATCCGCCTCCTGGCTCTGGCCGTTCACCTCGGCGATGGACCGGCTGAGAAGCTCGGAAAAGCCCGTGCCCGCAGCACTTGGCGCGCCAGGGGATTTCAGCGGTGATGCTGCGGGCAGACTGACCGGCTGCATGGTTATCTCTTTCATCTCTACACCTCCACTTGCTCACGATTTGCGGCACAAAAAGGCCACCTCATTTCCAACCCGCAACTATCTGCCGATCTCCAAGGCCTTGAGCGCCATATTTTTGACAGCATCCAGGGCCGTAACATTGGCCTCATAGGACCGCCGGGCGCTCATCATGTCCACCATCTGCTCGGCCACGTTGACGTTGGGGAAACGAACTATCCCATTGGCATCGGCATCCGGGTGCGATGGGTCGTAGACCTCCTTGAACGGCGCCTTGTCTTCCGAAATCTGCACGACCTCAACCTTGCGAAGACGCTCGGTGGTGGAGTTGAGCGCGTCCTGAAAGTTCACCCCCTCCACGGGCTTGGCCGCGAAGACCACGGATTTGGCCTTGTACGGCCCGCCCTCCATGGTTCGGGTGGTGTTGGCGTTGGCCAGGTTCATGGCCGCGATATTGAGCCGGGCCCGCTCTGCCTTAAGGGCGGAGCCGCTGATCTGCATTGCGGTTAAAGTATCCATTTATTATTTACCTCCCTCGTCAATGGCATAGCGTAGTCCATCGAATTTTTTCCCGATGCTCTTGGCTATAACCTGAAACATCAGCTGATTTTCCGCCATTTTCACCATCTCCTGGTCCAGGTCCACCGGTTTTTTTTCGCTGGCGAATTCCCTGGTTCTGCTGGCTTCCATGGCATCAAGCTGCATGTGCCCCTTATTGGTTATCGCCAACTCCCCCTGGCCGCTCATCACGCTCTGCATGACCTTGGCAAAATTGAAATCCTGCCCCGTATAGCCGGGGGTTTCATAGTTCGCGACATTGGACTGGATGAGTCCCTGCCGTTCCTGCCGCAGGCTGAGCGCCTGTCGCATGGTTTCAATATTGCCGTCGAACAATTTATTTATGGGCATACCATCCTCCTTGTGTGGCTCAAACAGCTTGCCCGTTTATTATGCAAAAAAAATGCCATCGACAAATATTTTTTCATCCACAGGGATACACATCGATAAAAATCATTGCATTCGCCAAGAAAAACGGATCGGCAAAAGAGTGTAACCGGACATAAAGGACATGGCATGACGCGGAAATTACCAGGTCAACATATTGAAATAAAAGAGGAAAATATAGAAATTACTCAAGGCGAACGCCACCAAGCGGCAAACAAGGACGGGCTTTAATCGATCATGCCTTGGGAACGGTATTCATGCAGTTTATTGCGCAGGGTCCGGACACTGATCCCAAGAATCTCGGCCGCATGTGTCCGATTATTGTCGTTTGCCTGCAAGGCCTGCAGGATCATTTGACGCTCAACCTCCCGCAAGGTCTGCACCCCGATCTCCACCGCCGCGGAAGTATTGGCCGCCGCCACTGCGGAATGACCGGATGCCGGCGAAACCACAGCCGCGGAGGCGGGTTCAATCCTGGACGGCGGCTCGACATCGTCCCAAAAATCCCACAGCTCAAGCTCACGCCCCTGGGAAAGGAGCATGGCCCGCTCAATCAGATTCTCCATTTCCCGGACATTGCCCGGCCAGTCATAGCCGGAAAATCTGGCCCAGACAGCGGCGGAAGGATTCTTCTCCGGCTTGCCGTATTGGGCCGCATATTTCCGGACGAAAAAATCAACCAGCATTCCGACATCATCCCTCCGCTCGCGCAGGGGAGGCAGCTTCAACGGGATGACGTTTAAGCGGTAATACAGATCCTGCCGGAAGGTGCCTTCCTTCACCGCTGCTTCCAGGTCACGGTTGGTGGTGGCCAGCACATGCACATCGATCTTGAAAGGGGTTCTGCCCCCCAACCGGTCCACCTCTTCCTCCTGGAGAACCCGCAGGAGTTTGGCCTGGAGGTGCAAGGGGATCTCGCCGATTTCATCGAGCAGCAGGGTGCCGCCGTCGGCCAGCTCGAACTTTCCTTTCTTGGTGACGATGGCCCCGGTGAACGCCCCCTTTTCATGGCCGAACAGCTCGCTTTCCAGGAGCCCTTCCGGCAGGGCGGCGCAGTTCAAGGCCACGAACGGCCCGTTTCGCCGGTCGCTTTCCTGATGGATAAAGCGGGCAAAAACCTCCTTGCCCGTTCCCGATTCGCCGAGGATCAGTACGGTGGCCTTACTGGAGGCCACGCTTCTGGCCCGGTCCATGAGCTGCAACAACTTGGGATTCCGGCCGATAATCGGTTTCTCAAAGGCGGACGCCTCCACGGTCTTCTGCGCCCCAGGTCTTACGGTTGGCTGCACCACCCTGTTCCCGAGGGCGAAAACCCTGGCCACCGTCTCTTCGATAACCTCCACAGGGAAGGGTTTCAGCAGATAATCGAAGGCTCCCTGCTTCATGGCCTCCACCGCCGTATCCACCGTGGCGAAACCAGTCATGATCACCACCGGCAACTCAGGGCGCAGCGCCTTTACCTGCCGCAAGAGCTCAAGGCCATCCATGCCCGGCATCTTTATATCGGTAATCACCAGCTCAGGCGGCTGCCTGGAGATCATCTCCAGAGCCATCTGGCCGTTTTCCGCAACTGCAACTTCGTGCCCATTGCGGCTCAACGCCTCAAAGAGGGCGACACGCATGTTCTGCTCATCGTCCACGATCAGGATCTTATGGGCCTGTTCAGACATCGGCTCTGGCATCTTTTCCCCGGATAATTCCTGTTGCCGCCCCCGCAATCGTTCACCCGAAACGAAAAACGTGGCTCAATCTCTGCGATGTAAACGTTTACGCCGCCCCGGACTCCGCTGGCAGCAACACCCTGAAGGTGGCTCCCCGGCCCGGTTCGCTCTCTACCTCGATCAATCCGTGATGCGCCTCGGCAATGGCATGGCTGATGGCCAGCCCCAACCCGCGCGCCCTGCCCTTGGTCGAAAAAAACGGGTCAAAAATTTTCTGTAGATTTTCCGGAGCGATCCCTGCCCCCCGGTCCTGCACCTTGATTTCCACCAGGGCGCCATGCTCCCTGTCCGGCGGCAACGTCCGCAAGCCCAAGGAAAACGTCCCGCCCACCGGCATGCTTTCAATAGCGTTCAGGCCAAGATTCAGCAAAAGCTGCCCCAGCAGGGCTTGATCCCCGAGGAGATATACCTGCTCCGCCTCAATCCGGCTCTCGAGAAGTATACCATGCTCTCCAGCCATTTCCCTGAGGGTTTCCATGCTTTTTTTGAGCACCGCGACCATGTCAATTTCTTGCAGCCGCGGCAGCGGAAATCCGGCAAAGGTCACAAAATTATCCAGCAGATGATGCATGGTCCGCACCGCCCCCAGCATCCGGGCCGCGACCCGCTCGTTGTCCGGATCGCCTGCCAGCTCCCGTTTGAGAATCGAGGCATACAGCTCAAGGCTGCCCAAGGGGTTCTTCAATTCCTGGCTCATGGCCTCGGCCATTTCCTGCATGGCGGCAAAACGCTTGCTCCGGTCGAGATGCATCTCCATCAGGGCCGGAAAGGTCACATCTTCCAGGGAGAGAAAAAATCCGGCCACATGCAAAAATGGGCTTTGCAAGTCGTTGCGGCTGATAAGAATGCAGCGTTTTTCCGCCCCGTCGCTTGAGGCCGGCATCTCGCAGAGCAGACGCCCCCCGGAAGAACTTAAGGCCGCAAGCTCATGGGTCAGGCCGAACTTTTGAGAAAGCAGCCCCCAGCAGGTTTTGTCCTGGAGAGAGGAGCCTCCGAGCCCCAGAAGCTGAGAACCCTTCTGGTTTACAGCCAAGAGGTTCCCCTGCCGGTCGGCAAGCAGAATCCCGCCCGGCAGGCTCTCAATCATGGAAAAAAAGAATCCCTGCAAATGCTCGGGGGTATCAAAGATCGCTTGCGCCATCAGACGTTCCGGCCCAAAAGGCATGTCTCGGTCATCGCTTTCACCGCCCAGCCCTTCCCGGTTTTCTTCTCAGATCAATCTCGATCTGATTCAGGGTGGTTTTCGCTTTTTTCTTGAGCAGCTCATCCGGCCCGGCCTGCGCCTTCTGGAAATGCCCCCGCGCTTTCTCCATGTCTCCGGCCTTGCGGAACAACTCGCCCAGCTGAAGATGGATCTGCTGGGCAGCCTTGCTGTCTTTTGGCATATCCCTGTCGACTCCGGCCAAATAGGTGCCAATGGCCGATTGGGCTCCCTGCCCGGCCAGCCCGTCGCCAAAATCCCTGTACCAGCCCTGCAAGGCTTCCGGTCCCAACCACTGGTTCTTCCGGGAACGCGCTAGAACCTCTATTCCTTCGCTATACATGCAGAGGGTGGCCAGCATCCGCAAGCGCGCTTCCACATAAACCTTTATTTTTGCCGGCACCGGCGAAACCGTCGTTGCCTTGGTGTACCAGGCAAGAGCCTCCCTCTTTTTCCCTTGAGCCTCGTTGAGCTTGCCGGTCAAATAATGGAACTCCCCGAGATATTCCGTATCTCTGTAGATTTCCTCGACATAGCAGAGCAGCCTGCCGGCAGCGGCCAGATTTTTCTGGAGAAGATACACCTCTGCCCTCCGGCTATAGAGATCCGCCTTGTCTTCATCGGACAAAGGCAACCCCTGGGCCCGGAAATAGACGGCGGAGGCCTGATCCAGCAAGGACAACGACTCAAGCGCCTGCCCGACCACATAGAGAAAACGCCCGTTGTCCAGATCTTTGATATGGCGGTATTCGGCAAGATACAACTGATAGAGCTTGTCGTATTCCTTTCGGGCCAGAAATCCTTCCCCGAGATAGAGCAAAATCTTGCCGGAAAAATTTTCCTTTTTCCCGGCGGCAGTCCCTGCCTTGTCATGGCGCAGATAACTCCAGCCGATATCCGCGGCAGCCTCACCGTTGTTGCGGGCCTGATAGCGGAGGAACAGCGCACGCCGGGCGTCCTGAACAATGGGATCGTCGGGATACGCCTCAATCGCCGCGAGAAACGGCTTATCCCCCTCGGGATCGGTCAGGTCCGAGGCCGGTTGCCCCTTGCCCCCCCTCCGTTCCGGGCTGTCCATATACTCAGCCCGCCGGAACCGCGACAGAACAGCGACCCGGTCCCCCTCTGCGCCATCATCTTCGAGAATCCGCTCATAGAGCTTCAGAGCCGTCCGCCCATCGCCTTCCCGCAGGTAACTCTCGCCCAACTCAAAAAGAATCTCCCTCCGGTCGGAAGAGTTTTCTGCCAGATTCAGATAGTGGAACAGAGAATTCCTGGCATCCTCCTCCCTGCCTAACCGCAGATAGACGAAACCAAGCTTGCGCAACAGCGCCGGGTCGCGATGGTGATAATCCGGATATTTCTCAAAAAGGGTGGCAAAGGTTTTCAAGGCCCCGACCGGATCCTTGGTGGCGGCCATGATCTCACCCAGCCCTATCAGGGCTTTGGCCTTGATCTCTTCATTGCCGGACTCGGAAACCTTCCTATAGATGTCCAACGCTTCGGCCGCCCTGCCCACGGCAAAAAGCGTGTCTGCCTGCGCCAATCGGGCCTGATCCCGCAGGGGAGAGTCTGGATAGCGCTCGAGGAAAAGCTTGAAATAGATGAGCGCCTCGCGATAAAATCGCATGCGGTAATGGGCGTAGCCGACCTCGAAATACGCCTCGGCCGATCTTTTTGACTTTGGAAAATCCGCGCCATACCTCCGGAAAATATCGCGGACCGTATCCCACTGAGGCGTTGGGCTCTGCATGGCGAGCTGCTTTAAGCATTGGGCGGCCTGCCAAAGCGCCTCCTCGGCCTGACCCGCATCGCGGAATTTTTCGTAGTACCGCTGATACGAGGAGGCGGCCTTTGCCAGATCCCCACCCTTTGCCGCCTCCGCCGCCTCCTGCCAGACCTCCGAAGGGGTCTCCACTGGCACAGCCGCCTGCGGCGGAGGAGGAGACGGCTCTGCTTCCTTGGCCCAGCCCGGTTCCGGCTGTACCCCACCAAAAAGAAGACTGAGGCCGAAAAGAATGAAGAGCGGCAGGGCCTGCAGAGAATGGGGGAAATGGATATTTTTCATGATTTCCTTCACGGGAATCGGGGGCAAGCGTTGTTGCCGTCTACCAGGCCGCGCACCACAGCGAAGGGACGCGCCTTTTCCTACGCCTCGGCAGAAGAAGAAACCAACTTGAATCGTTTCATCTTCTCAATCAGGGTAGTCCGGTTCACATTCAAAAGTTTTGCGGCTCGGTTCTTAACCCAGTCCGTCTGCTCAAGGGCTTGCAGGATCAAACGTTTTTCAAAATCAGCCAGCACGTCGTTGAGGAAAAAGCCCTGACCGGGAAGCTCCTCAACGCGCTCAACCGGGACAGCACCAGCCTCCAGCAAACGTTCCGGCAGATCAGCCACGGAAAGCACGTCACTGCCCGCAAGAATCACCATGCGTTCCAGCATGTTTTCAAGCTCCCGGACATTTCCGGGCCACGCGTAACGGGAGAGCCGAACCATGACCTCCTCCGCCACCCCCTTGATTTTCTTCTTCCGGAGCCGGTTGAACCTGGCCACGAAATGTTCGACCAGCAGGGGAATATCTTGAATCCGCTCCCTGAGAGGGGGCGCTTCGATGGGAATAACATTGAGGCGGTAATAGAGATCCTCCCGGAAACGCCCGGCCTGGACCTCCTGCTCAAGATCCCTGTTGGTTGCGGCAACCACCCGGAAATCCGAGCTGATCGTCTTGGTGCCGCCGATCCGCTCAAACTCTTTTTCCTGGAGAACCCGCAGCAGCTTTACCTGGAGCATGGGACTCATCTCGGAAATCTCATCAAGAAAGACCGTGCCCCCGTTGGCCAGTTCGAAGCGGCCAAGCCTGGTCCGGATCGCGTGGGTAAAGGCCCCTTTTTCGTGGCCGAACAGCTCGCTTTCCAGCAGCTCGCCGGGGATTGCCCCGCAATTTACCGGCACAAAAGGACCGGTGCCGCGCACCCCCTCATAATGGAGGGCTTGGGCGATAAGCTCTTTGCCGGTACCGGATTCGCCCCGCACCAACACGGTGGTTTCGGCATCGCAGACTTTTTGGATCAGGGAGAACACCTGCCGCATGGCGCTGCTGTTGCCGATGATAGCGGCACAGCCTTTCGTGGTCTTTGCTTGGCCAGAAGCGGCGGGAGAAACACGCAAGCTCACCCCGGCCTTTTCCAAGGCCGCATCAAGGCGGCTTTCGCTTACCGGCGCTTCAAGGTAATCGACAGCCCCGGCCTGCAAGGCGACAACCGCGTCAGTAACCGAAGGTTCGCTTGCCGCCACAATAACCGCCAGCGGAGAGGCCCCATCCTGGAGCTCTCCGAGAAAAGGGCCATGGGACAGAAGCGAGGACACTGCCAGGAGAATCGCCTGGCACTGATTTGCCTCGAGCCAGCGGCGGGCTTCCGCCTCGGAACGGACAACAACCAGAGCCAGGTCTTTTTTCTGGAGAGACTTGACCAGTTCGGACGAACGGCCGGAAGAATCGAGCAGCAGAAGGAGCAGGGGATTGTGCGTCATACCACCTTCATGAATTTATCGTTTTCTTTTAATAAATTTCAGAGTTTATGTTCTTTTGTATACATTATTCACAAAAAAAGTGTCAATTTTTTTTCACATGCTATATTTTATCAATAATTATTGGAATGTTATGGATTCTTGTGGACTAGCCGCCATTCGGAGGGCGTTGCCTCAGTCCGGCTAATAAAGGTTTTCCCATGTCGAGAGACGCAAGCACTGACAAGCCCCTGATCGAGTTGATCGATGTCACCAAGATCTATCCACCCGATGTTGTCGCCGTGGAGGACGTTTCCCTGCGGATATACAAGGGGGAGATCCTTTTTCTCACCGGCATGAGCGGGGCTGGCAAAACAACCCTGATCAAACTGATCTGCCGGCTCGAAATGCCCACCAGCGGCGTCATTGAAGCGGCAGGGCGCGACCTTTCCCGGATCAGTCCGGCCGGAATCCAGCGCATGCGTCAAAAAATCGGCGTTGCCTACCAAGAATTCAGGCTATTGGAAAAACAAACCGTTCTCCAAAACATTGCCATGGCAATGGAGGTGACGTACGCAGGCACCAAGGCCATCCACGCCAGAGTCGACGAGCTGCTGGCCATGCTCAACCTCTCCGACAAACGGAACAAACTCGCCGGGGAACTCTCCCGCGGAGAACAGCAACGGGTGGCCCTGGCACGGGCCGCCGCCAACGGACCGAGCCTGCTGCTGGCCGACGAGCCAACCGGCAACCTTGACCCTGTGGCGACAGAGCTGGTCGTCAATCTCTTGCGGCACTTGAACAAAAAAAATGGCTCGACCATCGTGGTCGCCACCCATGATGCCTCGATTTACGCGGATACGCCGCACCGGGTGATACAGTTGAGCAGCGGTCAGCTTTCCGCCAATCCCAGCCGTGCGCCACGCCAAATCGAACTTTTTGACGCGTAGCCGCCGTTAGCTCCGGCACGTTCCGGGCGAAACCGCTCACCTTCCCAAGGAGTCCCAGACGATGCAGTTTCTGGCTTACATCCTCCGCCAAACAGGAAAAAATCTCCGGCAGACCTGGGGGACCCAGGTCATGACCCTGCTGACCGTGACCCTCTCCGTGCTGATTTTTGCCTTTTTCTTTCTCATCTACACCAACATGATCCGGGCCAGCGAACGGCTTGGCAACGATGTCCGCCTCATCGTCTATCTGGACCAGGAGATCACGGCGCAGATGCGGCCAGGCATCGAAAAAAAGATCCGCGAGTTCGGTCCGGTGGAAAAAATCGTTTTTGTTTCCCGGTCCGAGGCTTTTTCCCGGCTCAGCGCCCAACTGGGCAAGGAAAAGGATGTGCTAAACGACCTGGGAGCCGATTTCCTCCCTCCTTCCATTGAGGTCTACCCTCTGAAAAATCTCAATGACCTCACCAAAATCAGTCAGTTTTCCAGCTTCCTCCTTACCCTGCCCCATGCCTCCAAGGTCCAGTCCGGCAGCGACTGGCTCCGGCGCTTCGGCTACTTCACCAATCTTCTCCGGGTCGTGGTTTTATTGAGCGGGGGATTGCTCATCATCAGCATGACCTTTATCGTTTCCTACACCCTTCGCCTCACCGTGCTCTCCAGGCAGGGGGAGCTTGAGATCCTCCGGTTGCTTGGCGCCACCAGCGCCTATATCCGCTTGCCCCTCCTGCTCGAAGGCATGTTGCAGGGGATTCTGGGTTCCACCCTGGGGCTTGTCTCGCTGTATATCCTCTATCAATACATCGCCAGCCGTTTCAACGGTCCAGGGTTTCTAAGGCTCTTTGATTTTGCCTTCTTCCCCCCGGAACTCACCGCCGCGATCCTGCTGGCAGGCATCGTTCTGTGCACGGTGGGCAGTCTTTTCTCAATCCGCAGATTTATCCGCATCTAACACATGATTTCCATTTCTCGCCGCCCATATCGTGCTGCCTGCGCCTTGGCGCTGATTCTGATCACCTGCCTGGGCCAACGCCTGTGTCTGGCTGCGGAAACCACCCCACTGAACTCCAAGATTATCGAAGAGCAAAAGAAAATCCAGCGACTGAAGCAAGGCATTGAGGATCAGAAATCCAGGGTGCAAACGACCAAGAAACAGGAAAGTTCCCTGCTCACCGAATTGGACCGCCTGAACGGACATATCCAGAACGAAGGCGACAAACTCACCCGCCTCAAAAAGGATTTGAGCACACACGAACAGCTCATGGCGGCCAAACAGGATGAAGCTGCCCAGGCAAATGTGGCAAAAGAGCAGGCAAAGCGCCATATCAAAAAACGGCTCAATTCATTCTACCGCATGGGGGAAATCGGCATGTTGAATGTCATCTTTTCCACCAGCAAGTTGCCCGACCTTCTTGCCTTTCGCGAGTATTTCGACGCCCTGCTCAAACGGGACCAGGACATTATCCGAGAATACCGGAATAAGATGGAGCTGCTTGAAAAAACGCAGAGGAACCTCCACCAGGAAAAACAGGCCCTGGTTGAAACCATCTCCAAAGTCAAGAGCCAGGAAGAACAACTCGCCTCCACCCGCGAGGAAAGAATGCAGTTGCTGCAAAAAGTGAAAACCGAAAAAAAGCTCTACCAAATGGCGCTTACAGAACTTGAAGGGGCGGCGGGCAGGCTTACCAACACCCTAGAAAAGCTTGAGGCGGAAGCAGCCAAGGCCCGCAAAAAAGAAATCCAATCAAAAGAGACCAAATCAGCCAGCAACAAAAAATCCTCCCAGGGGAATCTCGGTTTTGCCGCCCAGAAGGGCCGCCTCGCCCCACCGGCGGCTGGCACGGTAACAACCCTGTTCGGCAAGAGCGTCCAGGCAAAATTCGGCATTACCACCTTTGCCAACGGCATTGACATCAAGACCGCGCCGGGCACGGAAATCACCGCCATCTACGACGGCAAGGTCATCTACGCCAAATTCCTGCGCGGCTATGGCAACCTGCTCATCATTGACCACGGCCAGCAATATCTCAGCCTTGTTTCCCGCGCCGAAAAATTTTTCAAGGATGAAGGCGACACGGTTACCCGGGGCGAGGTGGTGGGAATCATGAGCGACCAGGAAGGGTTGCTGGGTGAGGGGCTTCATTTCGAGATCCGCCACGGAACGACGCCGGAGAACCCCCTGCTCTGGGTAAACAAGGCCAAGCTCGCCATCAAGCCGGGCAAGACAAAAAATGCGACCAAGTGACCACGCCTTGCCAGCACAGATAAATCATTGTTTCCCGGCATGAAACATGCTAGGATAAAGGCTATTATTTCCATCATATAAACAACAGCCAAGCCTACCTTGGCATTTTCCGGTTAAGGACCAGTCATGAAAACCCCGACAAAACGGTCAGTTATAAAAATCATTGTTGTCTCTCTTTGTGTCGGCGCCGGGTCCTTGCTGGCCTGGAATTACTCTACCGTCACCGCGACAACCCAAGACACCTACGAAAGCCTTGAAGCCTTTTCCAATGTGCTCAATCTGGTCCAGGAAAACTATGTCGAGGAAATTGACAGCCAAAAAGCCATTGAAGGCGCGATCAGGGGCATGCTCAACTCCCTTGACCCGCATTCTTCCTACATGAAGCCCGATGATTTCAAGGAATTACAGGTAGAGACCCAGGGAAGCTTCACCGGCATCGGCATAGAAATAACCATGAAGGACAACATCCTCACGGTTGTCTCCCCCATCGAAGGAACACCGGCCTTTGCCAAAGGACTCAAGGCGGGCGACAAAATCGTCAAGATCGGCGATGAATCGACCCAGGACATGAGCCTCATGGAGGCGGTAAAACGGCTGCGGGGGCCGAAAGGCTCGGAAGTGACCATCTCCATCCATCGCAAAGGCTGGGCCGACCTCAAAGAGATTACCCTGGTTCGCGATATCATCCCCATCCACAGCGTCAAATCGAAACTGCTGGAACCGGGATATCCCTACATTCGCATCATCAACTTCCAGGCCCAGACCACGACTGATTTCAAAAAAGCGCTCACCGGCATGGAAAAACAAGGAAAGATAAAAGGGCTCATCATTGATCTGCGGAACAACCCTGGGGGGCTTCTCGACCAGTCCGTGAAAATTGCCGACATCTTCGTCGACGACGGCGTAATTGTCTCCACCAAGGGGAGGATCAAGGAGCAAAACTCCACCTTCTACGCCCGCGACAACAGCACCAAGCACAACTTCCCCTTGGTGGTGCTGGTGAACGAAGGCAGCGCCAGCGCCTCGGAAATCGTGGCCGGCGCGTTGCAGGATCACAAAAAAGCGGTGATCATCGGCGCCCAGACCTTTGGCAAGGGCTCGGTGCAGACCATCATCCCCATGGACAACGGAGCGGGCCTCAGATTGACCACGGCCAGATATTACACCCCCAGCGGCCGCTCGATCCAGGCAACTGGCATTACCCCGGACATCGTTGTCCCTTCTCCCACGAACATGTCAGTCGAAGCCGACGACAAAGGGGATGAACAGGACAAAAAGCCGAAATACCTGCGGGAAAAGGACTTGAAGCATCACATCGGCAACGGCCTCAATGATGACGTGACACAAAAAGAGGAAAAGCCAATCCCCGAAGAAAAGCCGAAAACAAAGGAAAAGGCCCCGGCGAGCAAAGAAAAGCAGGAACAACAACCCATGGATCTGGGCAAGGATCAACAGTTGAGCACCGCGCTTACGCTGCTCAAAGGCTTGAACGTTTTCGGCAAGAAGTAAAGAAACCCCAGAATCAGCCTTGACGGCTGATCATTGACCCAAAAAAGGAGAGGCTCAGCCCTCTCCTTTTTTGTTTGCCGCGGCGACCAAGGCGTAGTAGTCATGCCCTTCCAGGTCGTTGATCACCACGGCCGGGAAGTTTTCCACCTCAAAGCGGAACAGAGCCTCCGGCCCGGCATCAGCAAAAGCAACCAGCTCGGACTTCTTGATACATTTGGACAAGAACGCCCCGGCCCCGCCTATGGCGGCGAGATAGACCGCGCCATGCGCGAGCATGGCCTGACGCACCTCGGCACAACGGGCGCCCTTGCCCATGGTCGCAGCTAACCCGAGGGCAAGCAAGCGCGGGGTGTAACTGTCCATCCGGTAGCTGGTGGTTGGGCCTGCCGCGCCAATTACCCGGCCGGGCCGGGCCGGACTCGGCCCGACATAGTAGAGCAGCTGCCCCGCCAAATCCACAGGCAAATCCTTCCCCTCATCCAACAGGGCGCAGAGCCGGCGGTGGGTCTGATCCCGGCCGGTGTACAGCGTCCCGCTCAGGCTTACCAGCTGGCCTGCCTTGAGCGAGGCCAAGGCCTCCCGGGTAAAGGGCAGAGAGATTTTGATCAGGTTGTCAAAAAAAGCAGGCTCACCGCGCAGTAACGACATGATCCGGACAGTCCCCGTAAACGTTCAGTGCTAAATTACGATTTCCTTATGCCGATGGGCATGGCATTGGATATTGATGGCCACCGGCAGACTGGCGATATGGCAGGGAAAGACCTCCATGTGCACGGCCAGGGCCGTGGTGATCCCGCCAAAGCCGTGAACCCCCTGGCCCTGATCATTGATCTCCCGCAGCATCCGCTCTTCAAGCACGGCCACATCCGCTCGCGTGCTTGTCTCACCAACCGGCCGCAGCAGGGCCTTTTTTGCCAGCAAGGCCGCCTTTTCAAAAGAACCGCCAAGACCAACCCCGACAATCATCGGCGGACAGGGGTTTGAGCCTGCGGCCAGCACCCGCTCGATCACATGACGGACCACCCCTTCCGTGCCGACGGCAGGCGGCAGCATGACCAGACTGCTCATGTTCTCGCTGCCGCACCCCTTGGGGAGAAAACGGATGGTGATCCGGTCGCCCGGAACCATCTCCAGATGTACGACGGCCGGGGTGTTGGTCCCGGTATTCTCGCGGGTCAACGGATCACAGACCGATTTACGCAGATAGCCCTCTTCGTAGCCGAGCCGCACCCCCTCCTGCAACGCCGCATGGAGATCGCCCAGGATGTGGACCTCCTGGCCAAGCTCAAGAAAAAGAATCCCGGTGCCGGTATCCTGGCACACCGGAATCCGATCCCGGCTGGCGATATTGGCATTGGTGAGGAGAAGCTCCAGAATATTTCCGGCCAGCTCCCCGATTTCCCGGTCCCGGGCAACGAGCAGGGCCTCCAGAATATCCGGCTCCAAGTCATGAGCCGCGGCAATGGCCAGATCACGGACGGCTTTGCAAATCTCGTTGCTGTCAATCTCTCGCATGGGTCAGAAGGCGCTCAAGGGTTGAGACTACGATTACGCAGGGCCAAACTCTGTTGCCTGAAGGTATGCTGGATGATTTTTTCCCGGTCTTCATCAAGGAGGAAAATAAACTCCAGGCCAACCCGGAATTTGCACCCGAGCTCATCCCCTTCCGCGGCTGGATCACAGGCAATGACCCTGCCAAAGGAATAGATATAGATGTAACCAGGGAGCAAAACAAGATGAATTTCCACGATCCCATCCAGCCTCACCGGAACATCGCTGCAAAAGGCGATGCCATTGGCGCTGATATTGGTCTTGTGCATGATCAGGGCGTCCAGGGGACTCTCGCCGCCCCTGACCTGCTTGAGCATGATGTTCATCTTGTTGTCCAGATGCTGCAAAAAATCAGCCAGATCCGAATCCCGTTCCCGCAGTTTGGCCAAGGCGCTCTGGGCACCGATGAATGTCTGGATATCGGTAAGACCTTCCTGGTTGTAGGGAGAGATCCCCTGCTGAAAATCATCGGCAACAGCCTGCATCTTTTCCGCGGAAACCGGATGAATGGCCAGCATCACCCTGTCCGTAACCCGAACCGACTGCCTGCGATTTAAACCGTCCGTCATGTCTGCCCCCCACCCAATCAAATGATATCCTTAGAAACAACGAAAAAATCCGCCGTCTCGTGCAAATCGGAAAAATGGCCTCAACCCTTGCCCTGCTTGAGCAAATCCTCCACCTCACCTTGCATGACAAAGCTATGCTCCGCATCCGGATACACGCCGCCCTTCACCTCATCCCGGAAAGCGGCGACACCCCCGGCGATCTGGGGGGCCAAATCAGCATACCGCTTTACAAAACTGGGCACAAACTTTTCGAACATACCCAGCAAATCGTTGATTACCAGCACCTGGCCGTCGCACTGCACCCCGGCGCCAATGCCGATGGTGGGGATGGGAATGCTTGCGGTGATGGCGCCTGCCAGCTTATCGGGAATGCACTCCAGCACAATGGCGAAGGCGCCGGCCTCGGCCAACCCCTTGGCTTCGGCCAGCAACCGCCGGGCCGATTCTCCATCCTTCCCCTGCACCTTGTAGCCGCCCAACGCTCCCGCAGTCTGGGGGGTCAAGCCGATATGGCCCATCACCGGAATCCCGGCCCGGACCATGGCCGCCACTGTCTCACAAATATCAAGACCGCCCTCGACCTTCACTGCGTCGCAACCCGCTTCTTTGAGAAAACGGCCCGCATTGGCAATGGCCTCCCGCTTATCGATCTGGTAGGAGAGAAAAGGCATGTCGCCGACCAGCAGCGCCCGCTCCACCCCGTGCTTCACCGCCCGGCAATGGTGCAGCATCTCCTCCATGGTCACCGGCACCGTGGATTCATAGCCAAGGAGCACCATGCCCAGGGAATCGCCGACCAGGATAATCTCCACCCCGCTGCGGTCCAGAAGCCGGCCAAAGCTGGCATCATAGGCCGTCAGCGTGACTATCTTCTCCCCGCGTTCTTTCAGATCGATGATGTCACGGACTGTCAGTTTTTTCCCGATCATGCGCTCCTCTCCTTGTTTCCCTGCCCTGCCGGCCTAAAAAGGCAGCGTGGCAACCTCGCCGTTGCACGGGTCCGCATCCTGCCTGCGGGTAAAGGGTCTGCCGAAATGTTCATACGCCGCCTGGGTCGCCATCCTGCCCCGGGGGGTGCGCATCAGCATCCCCATCTGGATGAGAAAGGGCTCGTAGACATCCTCCAGGGTGGTCTTCTCCTCGCAGGCCATGGTGGCCAAGGTCTCAAGCCCGATGGGCCCGCCCTGGAACTTGTCGATGATGGTGAGCAAAATCCGCCGGTCCATCTCGTCCAACCCTTCCTGGTCCACGCCCAGCATGGTCAACGCCTCGTCCGCCACCTTAGCCGTGATGCTGCCCTGTCCCTTGACCTCGGCAAAATCCCGCAGCCGCTTGAGCAGCCGGTTGGCTATCCTGGGGGTGCCTCGAGAACGGCGGCCTATCTCGAGAGCCCCGCCTTCGTCCATGGGCACGCCCAGCAGGGAGGCCGAGCGTTTGACAATGGTCACCAGCTCGCCGGGCGAATAAAAATCAAGGCGCAGCACCATGCCGAAACGGTCCCGCAGGGGCGGGGTCAGCAGGCCGGTGCGGGTTGTCGCCCCAACCAGGGTGAAACGCGGCAGATCCATCTTGACGCTGCGCGCGCCAGGCCCCTGGCCGATGACCAGATCGAGCTGGTAATCCTCCATGGCCGGATAGAGAATCTCCTCCACCACATGGTTGAGGCGGTGGATCTCGTCGATGAAGAGAACATCGCCTTCCTGGAGGCTGGTGAGGATGGCGGCCAGATCGCCGGGCCGCTCGATCACCGGACCGGAGGTAACCCGGATGTTGGCGCCCATCTCGTTGGCAATGACGTAGGCGAGGGTGGTCTTGCCCAGGCCGGGAAAGCCATGAAACAACACATGGTCCAATGCCTCGCCCCTGGCCTGCGCCGCCTTGATTGCAATGGAAAGATTGCTTTTGAGCTGCTCCTGGCCGATGTACTGGTCAAGCAATTTGGGCCGCAGCGCATGATCCGCGGGCTCGATCTGCTCGGCCACAGGGGAAACCAATCGTTCTTCGTGATTCACGCCAGGGCCCTCAAGGTTTGCCGGAGCAGTTCTTCAAGCCGCAGAGCAGCAAAACCCTCTGCCCCTGCTTGCTGCCGCACCAAGGCCAACGCCTCCCTGGCCCGGGCTGCGGGATAGCCGAGATTGAGCAGAGCGGAAATCGCATCGTGCACCCGCTCGTCTTCGCCCGGCAGGGTAAGGGCGGGAGAAGAGGCGGACAACGCCTCGGGCACGAACTGCACCTTGTCTTTCAATTCCAGGCAAAGCCGCTCCGCGGTTTTCTTGCCCACCCCTGGCAACCGGGTAAGCCGGGCCAGGTCGTCGTGCAGGATCGCCTTGGCCATCTCCGCCGGAGAAATCCCGGCCAGGATATGCATGGCCACCTTGGGCCCTATGCCGGAGACGGTGTTCAGCAGCTGGAACATCTCCTTTTCCGTGGGCTCAAGAAAACCATAGAGATTGAAGGCGTCCTCGCGCACCACTGTCTGGATGTGGAGAAAAACCTCCTCCCCCTCCCCGGGCAACCGACCCTGCCCGCTCTGGGGGAAAAAAACCTCGTACCCCACCCCGCCCACATCGACGATGAGGGATTCGGGTGATTTTTTAAACAGCATTCCTCGCAGGCAGGCTATCATGACGCGCTCGTAAAAAAGAAAAAGGTCAGCGGATGGGCTTGCCCCATCCGCGCAGGTCCGTCACACAGAATAAAACAGTTCCAAAAAAATAACCGTTGAAATCGCGGCTTCTTTGCGATTTCAACAATCATGATGGGGTCTATTATGGAAGAATTTTAGCAAGAAGAGAAGCAAAAAGCCTGTGAGCTACATAACCAGTAAGCAAAACGGACCGATTCGCTTAATCAATTTTCGCAGGTAAACGTTCACCAGCGCCGCTTCGCTGCTGCCACAGATGCGCGTGTCAATTGTCGGCAGAAGTGCCGACAAAGAGGTCTGCGAAGTGTGCTATTGCACATGAGCAGGCCGATGACAGCTAAGCGAGCGCAGCGAGACTGCGAAGCAGATGGGGTGCTGGTGGACGCTTACCTATGGTTGGCCCGGCAGATGGCCACGGCCAGCGCGTCGGCCGCATCCTGGCTGGGTGAGGCGACAAGCTTCAAGAGAACCCGGACCATCTGCTGCACTTGCTCCTTCGGGGCCTGGCCATATCCGGCCACCGCCTGTTTCACCACCGTTGGGCTGTACTCCTCCAGGGGCAACCCATGCTGCCTGGTGGCCAGGATCAGCACCCCGCGGGCATGGCCGAGCTTCAAAGCCGAGCGGGGATTGATGGCGGTGAAGATATCCTCAATCCCTGCCAGCTGCGGCTTATAGGCCGCAATGACCTCGCGGATGCCTTCGTAGATCTCTTCAAGCCGCTCGGGAAACGGCTTTTTTTCCGAGGTCCGGATCACCCCGCAGGTAACAAAGGTGAGGGCGTGTCCCTGGCAATCGATCACCCCGTAGCCGGTGGCGCGCGAACCTGGGTCGATCCCGAGGATGCGGACGGGTTGGGCCCCGGCCTTGGCTTTGCCTGGGGTCATATCCTAGGAAATTTTTTCCATCAACTCATCGGGGATATCGAAGTTGGCATGCACCTTCTGCACGTCATCAAAATCCTCCAGGTTGTCGATGAGCTTCATCAACGAGGTGGCCGTCTTTTCATCGGCAACCTCGACGGTGTTCTTGGGAACCATGGAGAGGGAGGCCTCGACAAAGGCGACTCCGGCTTTTTCCAGCGCCTCGCGCACCGTGTTGAAATCCTCGGGCGCGGTCAGCACCTCGAAGATATCGCCATCTTCGACCACATCCTCCGCCCCGGCCTCCAGGGCCAGTTCCAGAAGCTTTTCCTCATCCATCGCGCCCTTTTCCACCACGATGGAGCCTTTCTTGTCAAACATGTAGGAAACGCAGCCGGTCTCGCCCATGTTGCCGCCGGACTTACCGAAGAAGAAGCGCACCTCGCCCACGGTCCGGTTCCGGTTGTCTGTGAGGCAGTCAACCAGAATAGCCACCCCGCCCGGCCCGTAGCCCTCGTAGGTGATCTCCTCGTAGTTCGCCCCTTCCAGCCCGCCGGCCCCTTTCTTGATGGCCCGCTCGATATTGTCCTTGGGCATGTTCACGGCCCGGGCCGAGATAATGCCTGCGCGCAACCGGGGATTGGCCTCGGGATCGCCGCCGCCCATGCGGGCAGCCACGGCAATTTCCTTGGCAAGCTTGGTGAACATCTTGCCGCGCTTGGCGTCCTGAGCGCCTTTACGGTGTTTGGTATTAGCCCATTTTGAATGTCCGGACATGATTTTTCTCTCCTGAAAATTAAAAATTAAAAGTGAACAATGACGGGCTCGTAACAGCTTGGATTTTTTACAAAACGATGCTTCGACAGGCTCAGCATGAACGGAAATCAATGCATTGCGAGAATATCCGTTCGCCCTGAGCCTGTCGAAAGGCCGATGTTACGATTCCATCATTGTTCATCCTGCATTCTGCATTTTCTTAAATCCCATCCCCAGCACAAAGACCTCACGGCTTTCCGGACGGGAGCTTTTCGGCTTCACTATCTTTGTCAGGTTGAAGTACGGGCGGACCTCATCCACAAACGCCTTGAAATCCTCGCCCTCGAACACCTTGCAATAAAAATTGCCGCCTGGCCGCAACATCTCCTGGGCGATTGCCAAAACCCGCCGGGAAAGGTCCAGCGAGTGCTGCTGATCCGCCCACTTGTTGCCGGTGGTGCGCGGGGCCATGTCGCTGATGATCACCGCGAACTCCGGGCAGATGCCCCGCACCTTATCCAGCACCTCGGCGGTCATGATGTCGCCGTGCAGAAAGGTGAACCTGCCGCTGTGGCCCTTGGTGTTGATCTGCCCGAAGTTGAGGTCAACCCCGACCACCAGCCCCTGCGGGCCAACGGCCTGGGCCGCATACATGGACCAACTGCCCGGCTGGCAACCCAGGTCGAGCACCGTGTCGCCCTTTTTCAGCAGCCCGTGCTTCTGCTGGGCCTCCTCCAGCTTATACACCGGGCGGGCGGGATAGCCTTCCTTCTTGGCCTTTTTGAAGTAATGATCCTGAACTTCTTTCACAGGCCTGCCGCCTCGGTTGGGGTCTGCACCGTTTCCGTGGTGCTCCGCAAAAAACATCGTTGAAAAGCGGTTATATTTAGCCTTTTTCTCGCTTCTTGACAAGCAGAATCCCCAAACGGCCGGACGCGGCAGGGGGCAAACTCATGAAAAAAAGGCCTTCCCCCTCCATTTTCCAGTGTTGACAATCACCCGGAGGGTATGGGATGCTCCCTGGAGCTGTTTGGTGTAATATTGCCCACGGTTTTTCCGGGGCTGGGCATTCTGCTGTAAGCCCCGGCCTTCTCTCAACCAGACACAAGGATCGCATTATGAACTTTCCCTCGCTGCTCCGGTTCGTTGGTTTGTTTTTCTGCCTGCTTGCCTTCCCTGACGCCGCCGGGGCCAGGGAGATCCACCTCAAAAAAGGCGAGGTCTACCGCGACCGCGATCTTGCCGTAATCTGCGAAGGACGGCAGGCCGTGGGTTCCGGCCAAGCCCTGGCGGTGCGGGAGTGCCAGTACTGGGACGATTTTGACAAGAAATGCCTGTTTGAAAGAATTACCCATTCCTACAACGATCTGGAATGTATCGAAGAGTGCCAGCATTGGGACTCGTTCAAGAACACCTGCGACTACCAGACCAAATGCACCTTTTATCCCCGGCAGGAGGCGTTCGTCCTGAGAACCTGCGCCGAGTTCGATGATTACAGCCACAAGTGCCTCAGGTTCAGGGAGGAGAAGATCGGGGCGGAAAGATAACACCCGGCTAATTTTAGCCCGAATTATCCACCCGGCTGGACAACTCCCCTCTATGGGGTCCCAAGGTAGCTATTTAAGAAAAATTGTTCGGCCGACATAAAGAAAAACACCGGACAAAACGTTGAACATGGCTTGCGGAACAGCTCCGCAACCAGTTAATTCCTCGCTGAGAGACACCCTAATTCTTGCATCGGAGCGACACATGACCAAGTCGACCGCCACCTATTGGAACGCCCTGAGTCCGGTAAACCGGGAGCGCTGGACTCCCATCAAGGGAATGGAAGAAATGGCGGAAGAGCTGACTCTCAGCATCGATCAAGCAACAGGCGAGTACACACGACTGACCCGCTTTCTTCCGGGGGCTGACACAACAGCATTTGGAGGTAAAACTCATCCCTACCCCGAGGAAGTATTCATCGTCAGTGGCCGCCTCTACGACAAGGCGTTTAATATTTATTTGGAGTCTGGGCATTACGCCAGCCGGCCTCCGGGCGAACTTCACGGACCATTCAAGACCGACATTGGATGTGTTGTACTGGAAGTGTCGTTTCCCAATCGCATTGCTGACAACAATGTCGCCCAACCCATTAAACCATAGCGAAAAGGCTACCCCGCACCATCAACTTCGTAACCCTTACGACGGAGAAAGGCAAAAATGAATCTTCGCACTTTCTTTGCACTCCTCTCTGGAGGCCAGCTCAAAGTTCTCGGTACACTGGGCAAGGTTGCCCGGGACTATCACCGTGTCGCCTTTCTTGCCGCAGGGCTTTCCAGCGGCTGGTTGCAACGTTTGACGAGCGGCCCCGTCGCTTTCGACACTTTGGTGGCCGGCCTTAAAATAGACCGGGCGATGCACGACGGGCTCAAGTCTTGGCTGCGGATAGGGGTCGCGTTGGGGGAATTGAGTCTGAAGCCGGAGGGGTATGTTGCAAACGGCAAAATTTCCCGGATGTTTACGGACCCGAAAAACGATGCCGCCGCTGCATTCGTCGAGGAGTTGGCATATCTGCACAACTCGCTCATCACCCAGGCGCCTGAGCGGTTGCGCAACGGCCAGTTCTTCACGCTTGGCGATCAAGACGCCCGCATGATCGCCCGCTCTTCCCGCCTGGTCGAACCTTTTATCTGCGAAGCGCTTGCCGGAGTGGTTCCCAAGAACGGCCCGTTCAACCTCCTGGAGATTGGCTGCGGCGCCGCAGCCTATATTCGCGCCGCAGCGTTACGCAACCCGGAATTGACAGCCTTGGGGATCGACCTGCAAGCGGGCGCCGCGGCGTTGGCCACGGAGAATATTGCCGGATGGGGCCTTAACAGCCGGGTTGCCATTGAGGTGGGGGACATCAGAAAACGCAGGGCAGAAGCAGCCTTCGACTTGGCGACCCTGCATCAAAACATCTATTACTTTCCTGTTGCCGAGCGTGTTGGCTTGCTATCCCACGTCCGGTCCTTTCTCAAAAAAGGAGGGCAGGTGCTTCTAACAACGATCTGCCAGGGAGGGGGATCAACCTCGGCAATCCTTGACCTGTGGGGCTCCATGACTGCCGATTGCGGGCGGCTTCCAGACCCGGCGGAAATGGTGGCGCAAATCGAGAAAGCCGGTTTTACTGACGTGACAGCAACGCGGCTGATCCCCGGAGAAAGCTTCTATTCCTTTGCCGGGACCAACCGCTGAGGAAGTGATCCGCGTGCCATCCGCCCAACGATCGAAACGGCGAAAGCCAACACCTCACCGTAAAGAATAAAAGCATGCTCCGTTTCCTGCTCCTCTATCTCGCTCTCTATCCCCTGGTCCACTACTATGCCTTCCGCAAGATCCGGGCGGCTTTTCTCCCCGGCAGGAAGGCCCAAACAGGCATAGCCCTGTTCATGGCGGTGATGATCGCAGCTCCCCTTGTGGTCCGGCTGGCCGAACGGGCCGGGATTGCGACCGGCGCACGGTTCTGGGCCTATGTGAGTTTCAGCTGGATGGGGCTGCTTTTCCTTTTCTTTTCTCTGGCCGTAGCGGTTGACCTCGGCCGCCTTGCCTTTTGGGCTGCGGAAGAAATCCGCAACCGGAGACTTTCCAGGCCACAGGTATCAGCACGCCAGCTGTTTGCGGCACAGGCAATCCTGGTAATTGCCGTGTATGGCTACGGCATATTCGAGGCAGCCGATATCCGCTTGGAACACGTCGAAATCCCCAGCCCCAAGATCACGGGACAGACCGGCAGGATACGCATTGCCCAGATCTCGGATGTGCATCTGGGGCTCATTATTAGGGAAGAGAGGCTCAACCGGATTCTTGCCCGGATCCGGGAGGCGCAGCCCGACATCCTGGTCTCCACCGGCGATCTGCTCGACGGCCAACTCAACCACCTCAGCAAAGAGGTCGAACTCCTGGCCGCATACAATCCGCGCCTGGGCAAATTCGCCATCACCGGCAACCACGAATTCTACGCCGGGTTGCAGGAGGCTCTGGACTTTACAAGAGAATCCGGCTTCACCCTGCTGCGCCAGCAACGGGTAACGGTCGGCGGCATCAATATTGTCGGGGTGGACGACCCCACGGTCAAAGCCTCTGACCATGAACCTGTTGTATCGGAACACGAGTTTCTTGCTGCCCAGCCCAAGGAAAACTTCACCCTCCTGCTCAAACACCGGCCGGATATCGATCCAAACAGTGTGGGGCTTTTTGATCTCCAACTTTCCGGCCACACCCACAAGGGGCAGATTTTCCCCTTCAACCTGCTCACCTGGTTTTTTTACCCCCACCGGGCCGGCGAGCTGACCAGGCTGCACAGCGGCTTTCTCTACCTGAGCCGGGGCACCGGTACCTGGGGCCCGCCCATCCGCTTCCTGGCCCCGCCGGAGGTGACCATCATCGATTTGGTGCCCGCGAAATAAAAAGCGGACACCCACGCGCCGTTTTTTAACAAAAACCGAAATCGCTAATTGCAGAGTGGAACAACCAACGGGGTAAGGTCACTCCCTTCTAAGCCCAATTCCGGGGACACCATACTTATTTGCTGATCTCCAAGAACCGGAATTAAGTAGATGTCCCTTGAATTCTCTGCCCATGCTCAGCGCGGGCATCAAATTAACCCGTAAGCCTTCAATGCCTTCTCAAAACACTGTCCCGAGATTGCGTCTGCCTCCTGGCGCAGAGGTTGGTAGTCATCCGCTTGCCACTTATCGAGCGACATCCTGGTGGCCGCACTCCCCGCGCAAGAGACGTGGCTGATTACGCGCGGTTTCTCGCCGCCATACTCCGTTGCCAGGACTTCCATCTCGTAGCTTAATACGTAGTCGCTGCTGGACAGGAAAGATTCATATGCCAGCTCCCACCTCTTTCCCCGCACGGTCAGTTGAATCGAGCCGGGCGTCACGTCGGCGCCAGTCCATTGAAAGCGCTCGGCAAGACGTTGTGCAAGCGCTACTTCTGCACTCCGGTTCGCGCCGGACTCGTAGCCGGTGGGCAGGGCCAGATTCAACTGCCGTCCAAACTCCTGGCTGATCTGGGTATTAGCCTGGAAGGCTTGGGGATTTGTCGCGTTGCCAGCGCTCCCTGCCGCACTGGAAACCAGGCTCGCTACCAGGAAGCTTCCAACGGCGGTCGACTTGGTACGCTCGATCAGTGGCATCGGTGCGGTCACGGGGCTCACCGCAACCGGGTTCCGCTGGAACTGCGCCCGGACCTCTTCCGCTCGCGGCAACATCGCCGTACCCTGCGTCGCACACCCGGCCAACAGCAACACCAACAAGGCACTTGCTTTTTTCATGATCGACCTCTCCTTGATTGTGATGTCATGATATGCCGTCCTGCCGCATGACCACGACCTCAGTTTCAGAGACACCATATTTATTTACTGATCACCAAGGACCTAAATTAGGTATGGTGTCCCCGGAATTCAAGCTCAGGGACGCGAGCCTGCGTTGGGCGTGCTGTCCGTAATTCCCCAAACCACAGGAGCTCCCCGCTTCTTCTCCGTGTAGATCATGATATCCGAGCCGCCTGGATTCATCTTATTGGCGGCAAAGGTCACGACGTAGGGAACCTGCTTGCCGCAGCCATGCGCCACCCATCGTTCAGCGATGCGCCCTCTTTCTACGTAGCCTTTTCCCGCCTCGAAGTCGGCGCTTTTTTCGATCAGTTCAGGATAGACCGTATCCGTCTGTCGGCAGCCACTCCGCTGCATCGAATTCCAGACTATTTCGGCGGCATCCAGTTGTGTGCGGAGATCTACCGCCGACCCTGCTTGCATCTTGATCGGGCGGACAGGTTCGGGTTTGGAAGGGAAAGAGAGACAGCCGGAAAGAAGGGTGGCGGCAATAATGATTGGAAGCAATGTTTTCATTTGAATCTCGTTAGTTGATCAGGGATTGCAGAATCTGCTACTGATTTTTCTGTCGTATTTTTCAAGACCTGACCCCATATCTCTCGTTATGGGACAGCCACCATAAAAAATGGCACGCCCTTTTCGTCCGCAATCGCCTTGATATCCGGCCCATATTGAGGGTCACCGGCAAAACAGAGCGGTTGCGTTGAACGGTTTACACCAGATGGCAACTTGTGCAACGCAAACTCCAGCGTGGCGGCAATCACCTCGTCGCTATCGCTCACCACCGCAATTGCCTTGCGCGTGGGTTGAGACAAAAGAGCGGTCAGTGATTCCGAAGCATTGGAGCCGCCCGATCTGGTGGCAATGGCCACCATTTTATTACTGATGCCATTGCTTGCAGTCGGCACAGTCATGACGTAAAAATCAGTGACCTGTGTCGCGGTCATGCAAGCAGTGACCTTATTCATCGGAAGCACACCCGAATTGGACCTGGCGCCGGAACCCATCGCTGCACAACCAGACATCAACATCAAAGAAATAACCACGGGTAACACACGCTGCATTTTTCCCCTACAAAATTGTCCTGACTAAGGCTCAAGGTTTGATTGGCTCAACTTTAAAAGTTTCCACCCATTGACGCAAAAATTCTCGTCGCTTTTCCAGCCAATCGGGGTGTTCCACAATGCTTTTATTGAATTTTCCGTACACCAAAACGGAATAGTTGCCGACTTTTGCCTGGTAAACCTCCATGATACCTGTGGGTTCGTCCAACCTGCTCCCGTGGCCCAGAAAAATCCTCCGCCATGTCCGCTTGTGCCATTGCAATCCATTGGCAACAAAGGTGTTATCAGGTTCGTAGGGGGTCATCTTGATATATTCAGAAGCAAAACTATCAAATGACCCGCCCAAAGGATAGCGCTCCCCTTCAACCACCGCCGCACCAAACCGGATCAGTGTGTTTTTCCAATTCAGACCATCAATATTAATTTGTGCCATCTGCCAGGTAT
The DNA here is from genome assembly GCA_041662645.1 of Desulfurivibrionaceae bacterium. Classification (GTDB taxonomy): domain Bacteria; phylum Desulfobacterota; class Desulfobulbia; order Desulfobulbales; family Desulfurivibrionaceae; genus Thiovibrio. The sequence continues at coordinate 3,133 of JBAZSA010000007.1, read as the reverse complement.
TGACTGCGCCTTTTTGCGGGTCCTTGTTTCCGCCATCAAGGGAGAAGCTATTATATATATCGTTTTTATTCTGCTCCGTTTGATGCGTCACCATAACACCTTTAGAAGCCCATAACGGATTATATCCTGGAGGCGTATCAGGGTGAGTTGGGTAATGGGTAACATCCCAGAGGAGGTCGTAACTCACCTGAAAACGGCCCACATCGTTAATCTCAACCCAACGACAAACCCTTTGAATGCTGCTCATCACCGGTGTACCTTTGGCGTAGAGTGGCAGATAGGATTCTTCATACCGCTGGTAGGCTGCGGCACACCCAACAAGCAAAATGGTCGGTGCTAGGAATATCAATTTGGGCCAGATATTCAAGCGCATCATGGAATCTCCTTATTGTCTGCACCCTGATAACCCGGCCAGGTTGCCGGATTATTCCAACGATAGACAGAGTGTGCACTGGTCGGTGTGGCAAGCAAGGCCGGTACCTCCATAATAGACTGAAAAATGTTGCCTGTGGCGGCGCCTACCAGTTTGCTTGCAGCGTCAGATTGGTTGTACGCATTGTTTTGCCCAAAATTAAAGCCGACAAAGGTTGCCACAGAGTCATTGGGTTCGTTAAAATACCCCATACCGTATCCCCGATCATCAGGCCTGTTCTTACTATCAATAGGCAGTCCATTCACGTCACCAAATCTAAGCCAATTGGCCTGTTGCTCGGCTGAGGCATTCTCCAGCCCAGCCGCCCGAAGAACAGTTTGTACGGAAGCTCCCATCGACACGGCGGGTCCAAAATAATCAACCCTCATATTGGAATTGGTGTCGCCCTTGTCCGCGCGTGCGTTCAGCATCACGTCGGCGTCCGCCACGCCGCCGCTGTGGGCATACAAGAATGGTTTAGGACCCGCCTGCTCAAAAGCCTGATCCAAGGACTGTGACACATTGGATTGCGCCCCAAAAATCTTGCTGATGCCCGCATTGATCACGTCCGTTACCCCTCCCTGGGCGTCGTTGTAAGATAGGTACAGACTTTGATTTTCCTTTTCGCCATCACGCAGATGGCCAACCGCCAAAACCAAGGCCCGATCCGGCTCATTATTGATCCCGTTGATCGCCACATTGGTGAGGTTGTTACTGTTGCCATCGACAATTTTAATCGCAAACTGCCCGGTATCCTCAAGCGCCTTGAGCCGAGCTTCCAGCGGCACCTTGGGATCATTGAGACTGGCGACACGTGAGGCTGCCTGGGAACATTCAGGCGGCGTGCCTTTGCAAGTCACTGCAAACCCCTGGGCTTTGTCATGATCCCGCTTTTGCGCGGTCAGAATAAAGCTATCGCCGATGGTTCCCACCGTATAGCTTGCGGCTGCCTGCCCCAGATCGACCTGCCCTGTTACCAGGCCACCGATCAGCGCCGCGCCCAATGTTTGCGCCAGTTCACGCGAAAGCGTTGGGGCATCGCGTTCGTTGCGCGACTCAATCGCCTGGGCACGCAACGCCTGGGCTTGGTCGTTGAGTTGCTTGGCCGCATCCGAATTGCCGTTTGCTTCCAACGCCGTGGCTTGTGCCTCCTTCGCTTTGGCCGCGCTTATCGTATCATCATATTGGCGGTTGTAATCGGCAATACGCTTGTCGTAGATATTGTTGATGGTTTGGGCCAACAAAGGTGCGGCAGTCGATACGATCTCCATGGTTGCTGCCTGCTTCTGCCTAATCTCCTCTACATCGGGTGTACGCGCCAGTGCTCCGGCATGGGCCGTGGCGGTATCGCGGTTAAGATTGGCAATGCTCTGCGCTGCGCTTTGTCCGGTGAGACTTTGCTGACTCTCAGTGTTGGTGATGTTGACAGCACCCGGCGTAATTGCGCTGTGGCTTACGCTACCCTGATTTCCGCTTTCTTCCAAATTCGGCACAATTACTCGTGAAGCATTGCTCAAGAGATTGTCACCAACATTTTGCGTCACGCTTTGCGATGAGTTGTAACTCAGGCTGGCCCCGACACCACTGCTGTTAGCCGAATACGCGGCGCGGTTCTGTATGTCGCCCACAGTCAACGTGCCGGTGGTCAGGCTGTTCTTTCCGTCTTGCGCGGCTTTGTCCGTGCTGGCGATAACCGAACCTTTCAGATCGGTATTGCCGTTGACATTAACCTGAAATCCCTCATCCCCGGCCTTAATCCCGCTCTGCTCCGTCACACTGGCGTAATCGGAGTTGCTGCTGCCCTTGCTCGCGCTCACGCTAGCGGAAAAACCGTAACCGATGGTCACTGAGCCGCCGATGCTTTGCTGTTTGGACTTGTATACGCTGGCGTCTTGCAGGCTCTCAACGTTCAGATCGCCGCCCACATCAGCCACCACCTGTTTGCCAGATGCCACAGCACCCTTCATCGTGGTGTCGCCGCCGGATTCCAGAGTCAGTTTATTGCCTGCCTCCACATGGGTGTTGGTCCAGGTCTCATCCTTGCCGTCGGCCTTGCCTCTTGCCCCGCTGGCGCTCAGGGTTACCCCAGCCGCAAAGCCATTTGAGCCATAGGTCACGGACACGCCTATGCCGCCGCTTGAGCTACTGTTGGTGCTGTTCTGCTCCGCGGTGTTTTTGGCGGCCAGCAGGTTGATTTCATCGTCGGCTTTCAGGTTGATGTCATTGCCTGCCTTGACGTTACCGCCTTGGATGGTCAAATCGCTCTCCTTGCCCGCCCCGGTGGCGGTGAGATTGATATTGTGCCCTGCCGCCACGGTGGAGCCTGCGGCAACGCTGCTGGCTTGGGTCTCTTCGCTTCCGCTTCGCGAGCCGCCAAACATAATCGAGACGCCGATATTGGCCCCGACCCCGCCGCCTGCGCTCGGGTCTGCCGTTACCGTGTCATAGGCGCTCTTGGCCGAAAGTGCTGCGGTGGCACCGGCCAGGGCTTTCATCCGCCCATCCTGGGTCTGGCTCGCTACCTTACCCATCTGGCTTGCCGTCTGGATCGCACTTATCACCGGGCTGGTGATGGCTATGGTCACGCCACTTTTGCTAAACTTTGTCTCGGTCTCCATCCTGTTGGTGTTTTGCGCTTCGACGATGTCGATCTTTTGGGCGCTGATGTCGATGTCGCCCTGGGGTGCGAGTACGTCACTGCCGGTTTGTTTGTAGTTTTTC
>JBAZSA010000006.1:25576-31506 GCA_041662645.1 Desulfurivibrionaceae bacterium | reverse complement strand
CTGGTGCTGAACACCAACAAGGCCCTGGAGCATTACGCCGTGCTCCGCGAAAACATGCGGCTTCGGGAAGAAATGCGCTCCCGCACCTCTTTCTCCAGCATGGTCGGCAAGAATCAGAAGATGCAGGCCATTTTCAGCCTCATCGAAAAAGTGGCTCCGACCTCCACCTCGGTTCTGATCACCGGCGAGTCCGGCACCGGCAAGGAGCTGGTGGCCAGGGCCATCCATTGCAACAGCCCCCGGGAAAAAAACCCGTTCATCTCCCTCAACTGTGCGGGTCTTCCGGAAAGCCTGCTGGAAAGCGAGCTGTTTGGCCATGAAAAAGGCGCTTTCACTGGAGCCATTGCCCTGCGCAAGGGCCGCTTTGAGCTGGCCGACACCGGCAGCATCTTTCTCGACGAGGTCGGCGAGATGGCCATGCCGCTTCAGGCCAAACTGCTGCGCGTTCTCCAGGAACGAAACTTCGAGCGGGTCGGAGGCAGCCAGACCCTGCGGGTTGATGTCCGGATCATCGCCGCGACCAACCGCGATCTCAAGGATGAAGTGGACAAAGGGCATTTCCGGGAAGACCTTTATTACCGGCTCAACGTGCTGCACATCCATCTGCCCCCGCTGCGGGAGCGCACCGATGACATCCCCCTGCTGGTCGCCCATTTTGTCAACAAATACGCCAAACAGCTCAACAAGCCCAACCTGGAGATTGCCACGGAAACCGTCCGATTTCTCACGACCCTCCCCTGGGAAGGCAACATCCGCGAGCTGGAAAACACCATCGAACGCGCCGCCATCCTCTGCAGCAGAAACATGATCCGCCCGGAAGATGTGCAACCCGAGACCATGCCCGGAAAAACGCCCATGCAGTGGTTGAACGGCTTTGACATGGAGCAGGCAATCCCGGCCAACACCCCCCTGCCCGACGTGCTTGACGGCATTGAAAAGAAAATGGTCCTCTCCGCATTGGACGAGGCGGATTATGTCCAGACAAAAGCGGCTGACGCCCTTGGCATCACCAAGAGCCTGCTCCAGTACAAGATGAAAAAACACGGCATTCTTAAACGCTGACGTAGCTGTTTGGGGATTTAGGCTGACGGCTGAAGACCGAGGTATACCCAAAAACCTTCCGCCTTCGGCCTATCCACCTGAGTAGTTGCACAATTTCACCCCACATCAGGTTCCCGCCATGAGCTTTTCCTGCAAAAACTACGATTACAACGATGATAAATGCCTCATGCTCAAACAGGATTGCATTCCCGGCCGGCCGGGGTGCGTGCTTGAGGGGAGGATCGCCCTGAGCGAAGCGCTCATGGACCGGATCAAAGCGCTGGAGCAGAAAAAACCCTCCGGCAAGACAGAAAAGAAATAACCCGCCCCATGGCGCACCTGAAAATTTTCTTGGCGGTTGCCGGAATACACCCTTCCCCACCCATGCCTTCCATGAAAAAACCCTGTGATTACTGTGGCGGTTCCGGCCAGATACAATTCTTCGCCGGGGTGAGCAGATTCTTCCTCTCCTGCGAAGAATGCCCTCACTGCGCCGGGATTGGCTACGAACTCCCCCCCGATGACAATACCGCCCCGGACCAACAAGCCCCTTGTCCCGCGAAAAAATCTTCCTCCCGGAAAAGATCCAGGTGAACCAGCCATGACAGAGGAACCCAGGGTGGCGGTGATCGGTGGCGGCCCCGCCGGACTCATGGCCGCCACCGTGCTCAGCGAGGCAGGCCTTGCGGTGGATATTTTCGATGCCAAGGGTTCGGCGGGCCGCAAATTCCTGGTTGCCGGACGCGGCGGGCTGAATCTCACCCATTCGGAGCAGGCCGAACCCTTTGCCGCCCGGTACGGGAACAATGCCGGAACCTTCAAAAAACTTCTGGCCGGTTTTTCACCGGCCGACCTGCGCGCCTGGTTGCACGGCCTCGGGGTGAAAACCTTTGTCGGCACCAGCGGCCGGGTCTTCCCCAAGGACGCAACAGCCTCCGATATCCTAAAAAAATGGCTCGAGGGTCTGGACAGGCGCGGGGTCACATTCCACTACCGCCACCGCTGGCAGGGATTTTCCCAAACAGGCAATCCGCTTTTCCTTTGCGAAGATGGCGCGCTCCGCGAATTCCCGGCCCGGGCCGTGCTCCTCGCCTTGGGCGGGGCAAGCTGGCCCCAGACCGGTTCCGATGGAAGCTGGACCTCGCATCTCGCCGCCAAAGGCATCCACATTGAGCCGTTCCGCCCGGCAAACTGCGGGGTTGAGGTGGCCTGGTCCGAACATTTCCGTACCCGCTTCAGCGGCAAACCGCTCAAGAATGTTTTGCTCCGCTGTGGCGACCGGCAAGCCACAGGCGATGTGGTGGTGACCGTCCACGGCTTGGAAGGAGGGCCGGTCTACGCCTTGAGCGCGGTTCTCCGCGATCTGCTGGGACAGGGCAGCCCAGTACCCATTTTTCTAGACCTTAAGCGCGATCTGCCGCTGGAACGCCTCACGGACAAACTTGCGCATCGCCACGGCAAGGAAAGCCTTGCCAATTTCCTGCGCAAGGCCATACATCTCACCGGACCGGCCTTTTCGCTCCTCCGCGAAATATGCCCCCCGGAAGAGCTGCAAAACCCGAAGACTCTTGCCGGGCGAATCAAAAATCTCGCCATCCCCATCGCCGGCATCAGGCCGCTTGCCGAGGCAATTTCCTCCGCCGGGGGCGTTGCCTTTGCGGAAGTGAACGCGGACCTCATGCTCCGCAACCTGCCGGGAGTATTCGTAGCCGGGGAAATGCTGGACTGGGAAGCGCCGACCGGGGGTTACCTGTTGCAAGGCGCATTCACCACAGGATTTCAGGCCGCCCAGGGACTCCTGAAATGGTTGGCCGCATCCCCCCGGCCACCGGAAAGCCCCTCCCAAGCCAGCTGAATGGCTTTATTCCCGCGCCGGACAAATGCACCGGCTTTTCCCAGAACACCGCTCAGGACCATGCCATCTTTATTGACGATTTCTCCGCTTGCAATCACAACGAATTTATCGGACAATCCATCCTGTTTAAAATAAAATGGTGTTGTGATATAAAGAAACACTTGGCTGGTACTGTCTGCCAAACCTGAAAAAATACTTTGCGCAAAGGGGAGTTCTCCATGAAGGTCGTCATCACCTATTGCACACAATGAAACTATCTGCCACGGGCTTCCAGGCTGGAAGCCGAGCTGAAAAAACAGTTTGCCGCCGAGGTTGAGCTTGTCTCTGGTTCAGGCGGCATCTACGAGATCGTGGCCGACGGCCGCCTGATTTTTTCAAAAAAAGCGGCCGGCCGGTTTGCCGAACCCGAAGAAATCATCAGCCTTATCCAGAGCCACGGGTAACAGAAAGGTTTTTTAGCGACCATGACCGCACCACCAGAAACACCAGCGACCCTTACCCTCCTGGATGCCCTTGACGCCCAGAAGACCAACGGCCACCGCTGGCAGCTCAACGGCAACACCACCTTTACCCTGGGCCGGGTGGCCAACATCGATATCACGCTTCCCTTTTCATGGGTGTCCCGGAAGCATGCCATGATCCAGAGAGAAGAAAATGGCCGTTTCAACCTCATCGACCTGGGAAGCTCCAACGGCACCTTTATCAATGGCCGGAAAATCCACACCCCCGTCACCCTGCAAAACGGCGACTGCATCGGCATCGGCAGCACCCGTCTTTTGTTCCATCAGGACACCGCCCCAGCCCGGCCAGCAGCGCCGACCGGCCCTGACCTCGATGAAATGACCGTGGCCTTTGTCCAGAAACAGATCATCACCATCCTGATCTGCGATATCCATGACTTCACCAAACTGTCCGAAACCATGGGGGCTCAATGGATTTCCCAGCTTCTCCAGCATTGGACCGGCAGTGTCAGCAAGCTGGTACACAAACATGACGGCATTGTCGATAAATTCATCGGCGACGCAGTCATGGCCCTGTGGGCAGGACCAAACCTCCGCGACAACATCCATCAGGCCCTGCAAACCGCCATTGCCATCAATGCCTTCACCAGCAACCTCGGCAAACAGGTGCCGGATCTCCCATGGCCATTGCAGATCGGAGCGGCCCTCAATACCGGCGAAGCCATGATGGGAAACCTTGCCCAGGACGGGCAGAGCAACTATACCGTGGTCGGGGACGTGGTCAATGTGGCGTTTCGTTTGGAAAGCATGACCAACAAAAAGGAAGATCTCGATATGGTGATGGGCTGCGACGCCGCCGCGCACCTGTCTGCACCCGAGACTTTTTTTAAAAAATATTCATTTCAGGTAAAAGGAAAACAGGAGGCTGTTGAGGCATACGGTTGCAGCTTCTCCCAGCTTGCGGCCTATCTCGGGCAAAACGCCGGGCAGCCCGGCGCCGCATAAAAATCTTAGCAAAGCTGAAGAGAACATGATCCCCGAAACCAAGAAGTTTATCCGGATTGACACCGACTATCTCCTTGCGGAAGACAGGGCAGTCGATTTCAACATCTACACCAAGCCGCCCAACAGCAATAAGCCCGTCCTGCTGGTCGCGGCCAATACCAAGATCGCCGATATCAAGGAGACACTTGCCCGGAAAAGCCACGGGCCGCTCTTCATCACCCAGGAATCCTCCAAAAAGTTTGATAACTTGATGGAAGACTCCCTGCATTCCATTATCAGGAATGCAAGCATTCCCCTTGAACAAAAATCCTCGGTTGTCCATTCTTGCGCAAAAAACATCATCAAGGATGTGTTTGATGACCCCCGGAGCGGCAAAAACATCTCCCGCGCAAAAAATATCACCAGCAACATCATTGATCTTACCCTGGCGGACACCCAGTCCATCCGCCACCTGCTTCGCCTGGGTTCCCACGATTATTACACCTTTTCCCACTGCGTCAATGTCTCGGTTTTTGGCATTGGCCTCTGGCTGATGATCCGCAAGGGCGACAACGCCGAGCTCCACGATTTTGCCCTGGGCTGCATTCTGCACGATGTGGGAAAAAGCCAGATCGTGGACTCCATCCTGAACAAACAGGGGAAACTCGATTTCGAGGAATTTGAAATCATCAAAAAACACCCAGGCCAGGGACACTGGCTCATGGCCAAGCATGCCTCCGAAGTCACCCTGGATATAATCATCCACCACCACGAGAAAATCAACGGCCAGGGCTACCCCCACGGACTCAAAGGGGATCAGATCTCCGACAACGCCAAAATCGCCACGATTGCGGACGTGTACGACGCCCTGACCACCAACCGTCCATACGGCGGGGCGCGACGCCCGCTCAACGCCCTGACCCTGATGAAGGAAGAGATGGTCGGCCACTTCGAGCAAAAAAGGTTTGAGGATTTCATCCTGTTTTTGGGAGGAAGGTCCTGACCTTCCCCATTAGCCCAGGCACCAAGGAGCAACACAGCATGTGGTCATCGAAGGACGTGTATTATATCTCGGACAGTACCGGTATCCTGGCAACAAACCTTGGCCAGGCCCTGATCTGCCAGTTTCCGGAAATCAATTTCCACGAAGAAAAATTTCCCTTTGTCCTCAACAAGGAAGAAGCAAAAAAAATTCTGGGCTATATTCTGAAAAAATCCTCCGGTCGCAGGCCTCTGATTTTCAGCACCATCATGACCAAGGAAATCCGCGCTGTTTTCGACGCCCCCGAGGTCGAACTTTTTGACGCCTTTGAAATATTCATGACGCGGCTGGAAGGCTGTCTGGAGGCAACTGCCTTGGGCGTTCCCGGCTTTTCCAGGCATATCGACAACCTGACCATGGCCAAGCGGGTCGAGGCCATCCACTACTGCCTTGAGCATGACGATGGGGTAAACACCCATGAACTGGACGAGGCCGAGGTCATCCTGCTGGGGGTTTCCCGCTCGGGCAAGACCCCGGTCAGCGTGTATCTGGCAACACAGATGGGGTTGAAATCGGCTAATTTCCCCCTTACTGCCGAGTATCTCCG
>JBAZSA010000006.1:0-25566 GCA_041662645.1 Desulfurivibrionaceae bacterium | reverse complement strand
CAGAAGTACTTCACAATGTCCGGGAAAAACGCTATGCGGACAGCAACTATGCCAGACGTTCCACCTGCAGCGAAGAGCTACAGACTGCGGAAACCATCTTTCATAACCATCAAATCCCCATTGTTTCCACGGCGGGCAAATCCATAGAGGAGGTTGCCACCCAGGTTTCCCAGGAGCTGGGTCTTTCAAGAAAACCGGCCTCGTTGAACGACCGCGCCTGATGTCCCGGAAACGAACATGCCCTTGGGGATATTTTCCATGGGCCGTTTTTTTCATATGCCGCCTGGCTAGGCATCATGGTATGGTTTTTAGGACAACAGTGATTTCATCCGTCTAGCCAGAAGGCTTGAGACACTACCAGCCATTCGAGGGGTTTTCTTGGCGCCATTATTTTTCACCGTATTTCTGCTGCTGTTGGGCGGTCTCCTGCCAGAGAACGCCCTCGCTTTTCAGCCCCATGCCTATTCAGGACTCTACATCCATCAATTCGCCCATTTTTTCCTGATCGTCTCCCTATTCTTTTTTGCCATGAAAGCCCGCCAAACGCGCCTCGCTTCCATCAAGGCCTGGCAATACATCATCGCCGGGACCTGGCTGCTCATGCTCTGGAGCGGCGCCACCATGGTGGGACATTTTCTCGACCTGAACCTGAGCGAAGACGCTCTGTTTCTACCGCCCGGAGCAGACATCCCCCTGCTCCGTCTGACTGGCTGGCATGAAACCCTGTACTACATCCTGAAATTGGATCATCTCATCGCCGTGCCAGCTACATTTCTTTTCTATCGGGGGCTCAAGCTGCTCCGGAAAGGTCAGAAAGCGCCAGCTGCATCTGGGCAGGACCGCCCATGATCACCATCTCCATGCTCCCGGTTTGGCTTTTTGATTTCTGCGGCGGCATAGCCTTCATTATTCTTTCGGGGCTGTGCCTCAAGCATGCGTATGCCCTGGCCCGCAACGACCGGGAAAGCCCCTTGGCCATCTTTCTTCTCTGGTTCTGCGGGGCGCTTTTCGCCCTTGCCCTGTCCCGCTCCAGCGGACACATCCTCAAACACCTCCTCACCTTGTCCGGCAAGGAAGAGTTCTGGCTGTTGCTGGCACCGTACAGCGGGTCGTTCAACAGCATGGCCTTTATTGTCATCGCCTCCGTGACCCTTTTCTTCAACCGGATCGAAACCATCATGGAGCGGATGGCGCGGGACCGCGAGAAGATCGAAAAGAACAGCCAGGATCTTTTCCGCCTGAACAAAGACATTGAGGCGGTTATCGCGGAACGGACCAGGGCGGCCATGGCCCTGCGCATCGCCCATGAGGTGCGCAACCCGATCACCATCATCGGCGGCATGGTTCGCCGGCTCATCAACAACTATCCGGCAGAGGAAGAAGGGAGGCTGAAACTGGTCCATATCCTTGACCAGGCACGCAAGCTTGAAAATCTGGTGAGCAAATTCGAATCGGTCCGGCCGGAATCAAAAAAGATCTTCGCGCCGCTGGATCTCAATCCCATCATCGCAGAGGCGGTGGAATCCCTGCAGGAAGAGGCCCGCCTCAAGGAAGTCAGCCTCATTCCCCAGCTCTCCCAAATTCCGCTGTTTTTCCATGGCAACAGCTCGCTTATTAAGATCGCCATTGCCCATCTGCTTCGTAACGCGGTGAATGCCTGCGCCAAGCAGAACCGGGTCATCATCGCCACGGAGATGACCTCCGCTGGCTGCCAGATAAAAATCACCGATGACGGCTCGGGAATATCCCAGGAGATGCTCGAGGTTATCTTCGACCCCTACCGCCACGTCAACCGGCAGAGCACCGGCCTGGGGTTGCCCTATGTCAAGCAGATCATCAACGAGCACATGGGCACGGTCACCGTCACCAGCGAACAGGGCAAAGGCACCACCGTCCTGATCGTTCTGCCCACCCACCTGGGCGAGCTCACCGGCGTTGCCGGTGGCACCTATGCCATCTGAGGATTCTTTTCCGCTGCGCAACATCTATTAGAAATACCCGGCACAATGTGCTATGGTGTGCGATTGTTCTTTCCCACAACTGACAATCTCAGCCTATAGCGCCTACCCATGCTTGCCATCAATCAGCTTTCCATCCAGTTCGGCTCCAAACACCTGTTCAAGAATGTCTCGGTCCGCGTCCATCCCGGCGAAAAAATCGGCCTGGTCGGGGTAAACGGCGCGGGCAAATCCACCCTGCTCAAGATCATGGCTGGCGTCAAGCATGTGGATGACGGCGTCCTGGCCCGTTCAAAAAACACCTCCATCGGCTACCTGCCCCAGGAGATCACCGCCTTTCCTCCGGGCCGCACCCTGTTTGAGGAAGCAAAAACCGCCTTTGCCGAGGCCCTGGCCCTGCAAAAAGAGCTCGACCAGGTCAATCAAGCCCTTGGCCAAGTGCCGCCGGAAGACCCGGGGTTCGCCGACCTGCTCCACCGCCAGGGGGATCTCCAGCACCGGTTGGACCAATCCGACATCTTCACCATGGATTCCCAGATAGAAAGAATCCTCTTGGGGTTGGGTTTTACCCCAAGCGATTTCAACAAAGCCAGCATCTCCTTTTCCGGCGGCTGGCTCATGCGGTTGATGCTGGCCAAGATCCTCCTTGCCAAGCCGGACCTCCTGCTCCTGGACGAACCCACCAACCATCTGGATATCGAATCCCTCACCTGGCTGGAAGAATTCCTAAAAAACCACCGGGGCGCCATGGTGATGATCTCCCATGACCGCGCCTTTCTCGACAACCTCACCACCGTTACCTGGGAGATCTCCTTGGGAGAGCTCACGGTCTACAAAGGTAATTACTCGAAATACCTGGTGGACAAGGAAAACCGGATGATCATCAAGCGGGCGGCCTATGAAAACCAGCAGGCCATGATCGAGCAAACCATGAAATTCGTGGACCGGTTCCGCTCCAAAGCCACCAAGGCCACCCAGGTGCAGAGCCGCCTCAAACAGCTGGAAAAGATCGAAATCATCGAACTGGACGAAACGGAGTCCACCATCGCCTTCCGCTTCCCCCCCTCCCCTGCCTCGGGTAGAACCGTGCTGGAGGTGGAGAAGATGAGCAAACAGTTTAATGAGCAGCCGGTTTTCACGGATCTCTCCTTTACCCTGCAACGCGGCGAAAAACTGGCCGTGCTCGGGGTCAACGGCGCGGGCAAATCCACTCTGGTCAAGATCCTGGCCGGACTCATCACCCCGGACAGCGGGACGATCCGCTTCGGCCACAACGTGACCATCTCCTACTTTGGCCAGCATCAGGCCCAGGAGCTTGATTCCCGCTACACGATCCTGGAAACCCTGAGCCATGTCAGCAACGAGTTGAGCGTCACCCAGACCCGCTCCCTGTTGGGCGCCTTCCTCTTCCGCGGCGATGACGTGGACAAAAAAGTGGGGGTGCTCTCGGGCGGCGAGAAAAGCCGGGTGGCCCTGGCCAAGATGATCGCCACCCCTGCCAACCTCCTGATCCTGGACGAACCCACCAACCATCTGGACATCCAATCCCAGGAAGTGCTCCAGGAGGCCATGCGCCAATACGACGGCTCCATCATCGTGGTTTCCCATAACCGCTATTTCGCCAACTCCTTTGTCGGCAAGGTGCTGGAGATCAAATCAGGCCACGGCACCATCTTTGACGGCAACATCGACTACTATCTCCACAAGACCCATGCCGAGGCGGCTTCCGCCCCGCCGAAAACCGCAGCCGCGCCCAAGCCTGTGCCAGGCAGCCCTGCCCCGGAAAAACAGGCGAAAAAGGGCAAGGAATCCCGCAAACTGCAAGCGGAAATGCGCCAGCAGAAAAACCGGGAAATCGCCCCGCTCAAAAAAATCGTCGACCGCGCCGAACAGGAGATCGAACAGCTTGAGACCAGAAAAAGCCAGTTCGAACAGGCCATGGCCGATCCGGAGCTCTACAAGGATCAAGACCGCTTTGCCGAGCTGAACAACGAATACACCGCACTCGGCAGAAAACTGAAAAGAACCTACGCCGAATGGGAGCAAGCCCAGGCCAGGATGGAAGAGATCGAGGCCCGCTACGAAGGAGACGGGGAAGAATAATTCCCCGCTGTAAATCAGCGCATCGGACTTGACCGGCGGTGCATTTACCGGTATCCTCAGCGCTTGTTTTTCAGCGCCCATCAGATGGGCTACCCGTCGCAAAAACGAACAGATACATATATTCCACTTCATCCATTCCACCCTTCCGGAGGCCCACAATGAAAAAAATCCACCCGGCTACAAAACTCACCTGCACCCTCGCCTGCGCCGCCATGCTGGCCTGCGCCCCGGCTGTCCTTGCCTCGGGCGGCGGCCACAACGCTCCGGCCGTAGCGGTCAAGAGCGCGGAGGCCACGGTCAAGGCGGCGATCAGCGGCAATGACCAGTTCACCGGCCACAACGACAGCCACCACTTCGACGGTTTCCAGACCGGGCAAACCCCGACCCTCACCGTGGTCACCTGCTCCGACTCCCGGGTGCATACCCATCTGTTCGGCATGGAGCCGGACAACAACATCTTCGTGATCCGCAACATCGGCAATCAGGTGAAAAACGGAGAGGGCTCGGTTGATTACGGGGTGCGCCACCTGCCCACCAACATCCTCCTGATCATGGGCCATTCCAGCTGCGGCGCGATCAAGGCGGCCATGGGCGATTACTCCGGCGAGACCAAGGGCATCAAGGAAGAGCTTGACAACCTGAAACCGGTGATCGCGGCGGAAGACAAGAGCGGCGACGCGAATGCCCGCTGGAGCAAGAACGTGGAGCGCAACGTGGACTACCAGGTCAAGACCGCCCTGGAGCTGTACAAGGAAAAGATTGCGGCCAAGGAGCTGACCGTGGTCGGCGCGGTGTATGATTTCAACGACCTCTACGGCAAGGGTCGCGGCAAGCTGGTGATCACCAACATCAACGGCGAGACCGCCCCGAACAAGATCATGGACCATCCGGTGCTCAAGGAGCTGAACCGGGGCGAGATCGTCAACCATGTGGGCAGCCTGGCTCCGGCCCTCTAAGGCTATGGACCACTCCATCCGTCTGCAGATCGAGGAGCGCGAGGCCACTGGCCTCGCGCCCTACGCCGCCCTGAGCCGCAACACCAAAGGCAGGCTCAAGCCCGAGGAGGAATGCCCCATCCGGGGCGCTTTTCAACGGGACCGGGACAGGATCATCCACTGCAAGTCCTTTAGGCGCCTCAAGCACAAGACCCAGGTGTTCCTGGCCCCCACCGGCGACCATTACCGGACCCGGCTCACCCATGTGCTCGAGGTAAGCCAGATTGCCCGGACCATCTCGGTGGCCTTGCGCCTCAACGGCCATCTCACCGAGGCCATCGCCCTGGGCCACGATCTCGGCCACACCCCCTTTGGCCACGCCGGAGAAGCGGTGCTGGACGAGCTTTATCCCACAGGCTTTCGCCATTACGACCAGAGCCTGCGGGTGGTGAATATTCTGGAGAAAAAAGGCGAGGGGCTCAATCTCACCGTTGAGGTGCTTGACGGCATCGCCAAGCACTCCAAGGGGAGGCGCGAGATTCTGCCGCTGGACATCTCCGAGCTGCCCGCCACCATGGAAGGGAGGGTGGTGCGCATCGCCGATATCATCGCCTATGTGAATCACGATCTCGACGATGCCGCACGGGCCGGAATTATCAGCGAGTCACAGATCCCCCCCCATCTTCAGAAGCTGTTCGGCCCCGGCCACTCCGGGCGAATCTGCAGCATGGTCAACGATCTTGTGGTCCAAACCCTGAAAACCGGAGGGGAAACCCTGAGCATGACCCCGCATATGCTGGAAGGCATTGGTGAATTGCGCGCTTTTCTCTATGAAAACGTCTACGAAACCAACCGGGTGCACGACGACTTCATCAAGGCCAAAAAGGTGCTGCGGGAGCTGTACGAGTATTTCATCAACCACGACGACCACTGGGAAAAGGTCATCGATTATGACGACACGACCCCGCGGGAACAGATGGTCTGCGACTTCATCGCCGGCATGACCGACCGCTATGCCCTGGATCTCTATACCAATATCTTTCTTCCAAAACCCTGGAGTGTAATGTAACCGATGAGCGAAAACCCCTCCGCCGCAACCGGCGACCACGAGCTGGCCAAGGGCTACGAATTCAAAGAGGTTGAGGCCCGGTGGTACCAAAAATGGCTTGAGCAGAAAAACTTCCAGGCCACCATGGACGAGTCCAAGCCCTCTTTTTCCATCGTCATCCCGCCACCCAACGTCACCGGCGTCCTCCATGTGGGCCACGCCCTCAACAACACCATGCAGGATGTCCTGGTTCGCTACAAGCGGATGTGCGGCTACAACACCCTCTGGGTGCCCGGCACCGACCACGCGGGCATCGCCACCCAGAACGTGGTGGAGCGCCAGCTCGCCACCGAGGGCAAGAGCCGCCACGATCTGGGCCGCGCCCAGTTCATCGAGCGGGTCTGGCAATGGCGCGAGGAAAAAGGCGGCACCATCATAAACCAGCTCAAGCATCTGGGCTGCTCCTGCGACTGGGACCGCGAACGCTTCACCATGGACGAGGGGTTGTCCAAGGCGGTGCGCACCGTCTTTGTCCGGCTCTACAAAGAAGGACTGATCTACAAGGGCGACTACATCGTCAACTGGTGCCCCCGCTGCAAAACCGCGCTCTCCGACGACGAGGTGGAGCACGAGGACACGGCTGGCAAGCTCTACCACATCCGCTACCCCTATGCCGACGGCTCGGGCCATGTGGTGGTCGCCACCACCCGGCCCGAGACCATGCTGGGCGACACGGCCGTGGCCGTGCACCCAGACGATGCGCGCTACAGCCACCTGAAGACCATCGGCATCAAGCTGCCCCTCACCAACCGCACCATCCCGGTGGTCTTCGACCACCACGTGGAGCGGGAGTTCGGCACCGGCGCGCTCAAGGTCACCCCGTCCCACGACCGCAACGACTACGAGATCGGGCTGCGCCACAACCTGGAACGGATCAAGGTCATGGACGACTCCGGGATCATGAACGAGGCAGCCGGGCCGTACGCGGGGCTGGACCGTTTTGCCTGCCGCAAGCAGATCGTCGCCGACCTGGAGGCGCAGGGGTTCCTGGAAAAAATCGAGGACTACGCCCATGCGGTGGGCCAGTGCTACCGCTGCAAAACCGTGGTCGAGCCCACCACCTCGCTGCAATGGTTCGTTTCCGTAAAGCCCCTGGCCGCCCAGGCCGTGGCCGCGGTGCGCGACGGCCGTACCGCCATCCATCCCAAAACCTGGTACAACACCTTCTACGCCTGGATGGACAACATCCGCGACTGGTGCATCTCCCGCCAGATCTGGTGGGGCCATCAGATCCCGGCCTGGACCTGCGACGCCTGCTCCCATTTCATGGTCGAAGAGCACGCCCCTGCCGCTTGCGAGAAATGCGGGGCCACCACCCTCACCCAGGAAACCGACGTGCTGGACACCTGGTTCTCCTCGGCCCTCTGGCCCTTCTCCACCCTGGGCTGGCCCGACAACACCAAGGAGCTGAAATTCTTCTACCCCACCTCGGTGCTGATCACCAGCTTCGACATCCTCTTCTTCTGGGTGGCCCGAATGATGATGATGGGCATCCACATCATGGGCGAGGTGCCGTTTAAAGACGTCTACCTCCACGCCCTGGTCCGCGACAAGCACGGCAAGAAGATGAGCAAGTCCACGGGCAATGTCATCGACCCGTTGGTGGTCATGGCCGAGTACGGCACCGACGCTCTGCGCTTCACCCTCACCGCCTTTGCCGCCCAGTGCCGGGAGATCAAGCTCGCCGAGGAGCGCATCGAAGGCTACCGCCACTTCATCAACAAGATCTGGAACGCGGCCCGCTTCGCCCTCATGCACATCAAGGAGTGCGATCCCGCGATCAGCAAAAACATCGACCCCGCCGGTCTGCCCCTGGCCCACCGCTGGATTCTCCACCGCCTGAACCAGGCGATCACCGAGACACGCCAGGCCCTGGACGACTACCGCTTCAACGACGCGGCCTCGGTCCTCTACCAGTTCGTCTGGAACGAGTTCTGCGACTGGTACCTGGAGTGGATCAAGAGCGATCTCTACGGCGACAACGCCACAGCCAAGGGTCAATCCCAGGCCGTGCTCCTGGCGGTGCTGGAAAACGTGCTCAAGCTCCTGCACCCCATCACCCCCTTTGTCACGGAGGAGATCTGGCATGTGTTGCCCGGCGAGCGGACCAGCATCATGGTCGAACCCTTCCCTACCCCGAACCCGGCCTGGGACGATACCGAGGCTGCCGAACTGGCCGCCCTGTTCATGGGGATTGTCGGCGGCATCCGCAACATCCGCAGCGAGGCTATGGTCCACCCCTCCGCCGAGATCGAGGTCCTGATCGTCTGCCACGACGAAAGCAAACACGCAGGCTTGACCTCCCTTGCCGGTTCCCTCAAGACCCTGACCCGCACCGGAACCATGTCCGTGCAAAAGGAAGGCACCCGTCCCAAGGGCGCGGCCTCCTACCTCTACACCGACATCGAAATATTCGTGCCCCTGGCCGGACTGGTGGATGTGGACAAGGAACAGGCCAAGCTGAAGAAGGATCAGGACAAAACCGAGGGTGAGCTGGCCCGCTGCCAGGGCAAACTGGCCAATGAGAAATTCATGGCCAATGCCCCGGAAGAGGTGAAGGCCAAGGAGCGTGAAAAGATTGGGGAGATGCAGGCTAAGTTGGAGAAGATCAAGGCTGGGATGGCCAGGCTGGAGGAGCTGCGCTGAGAACTATCGGTCTGCGCGAATCAATCCAAGGGACTCCGTACACCGAGCAGATTCCGTCCCGCCACATGCGTGTAGATCATCGTGGTCTTTACGTCTTTATGACCCAGCAAATCCTGAATGGTGCGGATGTCGTACCCGTTTTGCAGCAAGTGGGTTGCAAAGCTGTGCCGCAGGGCATGGATAGTGGCCGGTTTGGCCAACCCGGCCCCGCTTACGGCCTTTTTGAATTTTTTCTGTAAGTTGGACGGGAACAGGTGATGGCGCCTGGTTATTCCTGTCTGAGGATCGTTGGAATGGCTCTCGGCCGGGAACACCCAGAACCAGGGCCATTCCGTCCCGGCATTGGGGTATTTTCGCCCCAACCCCTCGGGCAAGGCGATTCCCGGAAGATTGTTGCGCCGATCCTGCTCAAACTTGTTCCGGGCCAGGCCCAGTTGCTCCTGCAAATCGCCAACCAGGCTTTCAGGCAAAACAGTCATCCGGTCCTTATTTCCCTTCCCGCTTCTGATCGTCAGGCATTTCCCTTCCAGATCAAGGTCCTTAATCCGCAAGTGCAGGCATTCACGCAAACGCAGACCACAGCCGTAGATGAGTTGCGCCATCAACTTGTAGGTCCCATCCATTTTTGAAAAAACCCTAAAGACTTCCTCCCTGGTTAAAACAACCGGCAGTCTTGCTGTCCGCTTCGCTCTGACAGCGGCGCCAATCTGCATCTCCCGGTCAAGAACATTTCGGAAGAAGAAAAGTATGGCGTTGAGCGCCTGGTTTTGGGTGCTGGCTGAGACATTGCGGTCCACGGCCAGATGGCTTAAAAAATTGCGAACATCAGCGTCTTCAATGGCTTCAGGTTCTTTGGCCTGCAGAAACAGATAAAAACGGCGGAGCCAACCAAGGTACGATTGTTCGGTCTTCAGGGAGCGATGCAACAACCGTAAGGACTTTACCATTTCATCTGCGGCCTGTTGCCACTTTTCAGAACTGTCCTTGGCCGGTGCTTTTTCATGGCGGACTTGTTGCGCCTGATAAAACATGAGCAACCGCAATGCTTCGCCAGCTTGCTCAACCTGCCATGGTTCCTGCTTTCTGGAAAGATCGTCGAGAAACTGCATGACATCCGGCTCATTAACAAGCGGGAGCGATTCGGCGGTCAAACCATGAAAGGCCACGAACCTCTTCACCCATGTCAGGTAATAAGGGGCCTTTTTTTCTGTAACCAACCGTCTTGAAAGAATAAATTGCTTGTAATGCTCCATGGTGTCAGGTAGACAGATAATACTCCAACTATTTTTAGCCGGAATTATATAGCTTGCTGTATAACACCCCCCTACGGGGTGCAAAAGTAGCTATTTAAGTAAAAAACGACGCGATTCCTACCCATATTAGATCAATTTGCAAGTTAGGAATCAAGCGGAAAATTTGGACTCGAGCTAGCTCGATAATATTATTGTTATGCATCTTCACAATCAACGTTCATCTACTACAAACACTAAGGAGAAAAGAATGGCAGATCCGAGGGCGTTTATTAGCTTCGACTTTGATCACAATGAGAACGAAAAGAACCTTTTTGTTGGTCAGTCAAAAAACTCAAAGACGCCCTTCTCAATTCAGGACTGGTCTGCAAAATCGTCGATGCCACAATCTCAATGGGAAGAGATGGTTAAAGAGAAAATCAACAAGTGCAACATGTTGATCGTTCTTGTTGGCAAGACAATGGCAAGCGCGACAGGTGTTGCCAAAGAAATAAAGCTGGCTAAAGACCAGAGTGTTCCTGTGTTCGGTGTGTATGTTGGCGGGGCAGACAGTACCAGCAATCTACCCGATGGGCTCCAGCGAAACAGGACTATTAAATGGAGCTGGGATGACATTTCGTCTGCCGTAGATCAGATGATGAAAGAAGGGAAAAACAAATAGTGAGAAAAGCACTCATTGTTGGCATAAACGACTATCCCAACTCACCACTATCAGGGTGTGTTAATGACGCAAATTCGTTAGGCGCGATCATTGAATCAAATGGGGACGGCTCGCCGAACTTCGGCGTAAAGATGCTTACATGCACTAGCACACAAATCACGCGGTCCGTGCTTAGGGAGGCCATTGAGCAGCTATTTGCCGGCGACGCAGAAATGGCATTGCTCTATTTTTCAGGACATGGCTATATCAAGAGCACTGGCGGTTACTTGGTTACAGTCGACGCCAAGAAGTACGACGAAGGCGTGTCGATGGACGAAGTGCTTGCCCTTGCGAACCAATCAAAGGCCAAGAACAAGGTTGTTATTCTCGATTGCTGCCACTCAGGTGCGATGGGCTCACCAAATCTGGCATCCAACAATATTGCCCAATTGTCGGAAGGGCTATCGGTTCTAACGGCTAGCCGAGATAGCGAGTACGCAATTGAAATTGGCGGTGCGGGTGTCTTTACATCGCTCGTGATTGACGCACTCAAAGGCGGTGCCGCAGATGTGCGGGGAAACATCACACCTGGGTCGCTCTATGCCTATGTTGATGAGGCTCTTGGAGCTTGGGACCAACGACCAATCTTCAAGACGAACGTAACAAGCTTTGCCACGCTCCGTAGAATTCCTCCGAAGGTTCCATTCAATGTTTTGCGGCGAATTATCCAGTATTTCAAGACGCCGGACTCAGAGTATCCGTTAGACCCAAGCTATGAAGACACTGATTCATCCGCGAAGCCGGATAACGTAAAAATCTTCAAGGAGCTACAGAAGTTACAGAGCGTGGGTCTCGTGGTACCAGTAGAGGCGGAATTTATGTACTTTGCCGCTATCAATTCCAAGTCATGTCGTCTTACAGCGCTTGGCTATCAGTATTGGAGGCTGGTTAATGAAAAGAAGCTCTAGCGGCATGAAGGTATTTATTTCCTACAAGTTCTCCGACGGGCGCTCGCAGGAGCTCGCCGGGAGTATCGCTCGCCTCCTCACGACTCTATGCTATGAACCGGTAACAGGTAAGGATGTACCATCCGATTTTGTCGTAACAGAGGAGGTAAAGAATAGAATTCGTCTGTGTAGCGCCTTAATATCAATTGCGCCAAGTGAAGTAAGCGGATTATCGGAATGGCTTGCATACGAACAAGGACTAGCCGAGGGAACTTCAATTCCGCTCGTGCGACTAGCAAATCCGGAACTTAATGGCAATCTATACCGAGGAAAGTCTCCCATCGATATACGCCTTGATGGCATCGATATCGCGGAGAAATTGATATCTGAGCTTAGTAATTTATTTTGCGAAGGGCTGTCCCAGAAGACGCAAGAGATGATCGCAGGAATTCGTCATCTTCCATGCCTAAAGAAGCCCGACGATCATAAGACCGAGTACAGATACCATATTACCTTGGGGAAGCACACTAGCCCAGAGCTCAGACGCTTCTTTTACGCTGCCCGGTTTAGTATCTCCTACAAAGCCAAGTTATCTAGCAACAAAGTAGTCATCGAGTCAGCGATAACGGCCAACAACTTTAGCGACACATACCGCCGTCTTTCCGAAAATCCTGAATGCATCTACCGATACATATTGAAATCGAAGACAGCCGACGTTGACTTTAAAAAATACGCAAATATGTTTAAAGTGGATAGTTTGCGAATCGAGGATAAGTTAGTCCCGGCAGTAACGCAAAACGTATTAGAGAGTGGAGGGAGACTACAGGTAGAGTTTGATGCAATTCCTCCTGATTACGTTAACAAGGAGGTCTCCATTTCAATTGAGATTATTGCAATTGTGGATAAGCGTTGGGGGGAATTCACTATCCTGTTCGGCTATCCCGTAAAGGGCCTCGAAGCCGATATATTGTTTGAAAGCGATACCGAGGTTACGGATATTGATATTCTTGATTTCGTTACGTCTTGGGCAAAGCCGCGACGACACCCACATCATTCCACAAAGAAGAAGCTACAAGGCGCTTCTCTAACGATTCGAGATTGGATATATCCGGAGAGTGGCGTCGTATTTCTCTGGAACTACGAGGGGCGTAAGAAAGCCAAGGGAAACAAAGAGAAGGCTAATGTTTAGGGCGTTGGTTAGATAGGAACGAATTAATGAAGAATTTTATTAAGAAGACCTTAGGGTTTTTCCGATGGTTTGCTGCGAGACTACGGCTGATTGGTATAAAAGACGGAATTTATCGTCTACCATTCCCTATATACCATAGCTCTCTGCGAATAGATCGATCCAAGACATATGACGATGATGTTCGACAGTTTGGCAAGGAAGTTGCAGATCGCTGGTCCCGCGATGGTTGTGGAATCGCGAGTATCAAATGTGCAATTACAAGCCACAAGCGGCGCACCGATAGCAATTTTGGGCTTCCATCAGTTGCGACGATGGCTGAAGTTGGCGTGGCTAGTGGAGGATATCTAAATAATGTTGGATGGATTCATAGGTATCTCGTCGAACTAGCGCGAGAAGTCGGGCTACTCTCGAAAAATGTGGTGTTTGAGCATCACTTGTGCCTATGTGATGCCGTGCGCAGAGAACAAATGCCAATTGCATCAGTAACCTACCGATTTAGAGGAGGAGAAGAGGTAGTTGATGCATCGGGAAAAACCCGCAGACTTGGAAAGGGGGGGCACCTAGTAGTCATAACGGGTTTCGTCTGGAAAGGCGGTAGATGTGATGGGTTCTTGATTGACGACCCTCAGGATCTGGTATTGGTTGATGACGATTGCAGTACCCAAATCGTAAGTGTCGGTGACTTTGAGAAGTCCTATTCCAAGAAAGCCATCTACGTTTGGTAACGGCACGGTCGAAGTGCGTGGCGGCCGAGAACAGATGCATAACCCTGCGGTCCACCGGACGCTGCGCGATGAAGCCGCGCTGCGCCGGTGACCTCGACGTTAGGCCAATAAAAACCAAATGACCAACTTGTCAGCCAATAGTCACAAAGCAAAACGAATCGGAATAATAATTTTGGGTGTTTTGCTGGCAAGTTCGGGAATATTCTTCATCAAATCAGAACAAATCTACTCCGCAAATTTTATAATCGGAGTTGTTGCAGGCCCAATAGCCATCATCGCTGGTTTGGCAGTTGTATATATAACAATATTCAAATGGGATATTTTCCAGGAAGATAAAACCGTTAATAGCGAAACAACTTATGGAAAATATTATAAAAGAATTATCCTTGGATCCATAATAGGCTTCATGGCTTTAGCCCTACCTACCTCATATCTACTTTATCAAGACGGGTGGTTTCACAGAGTACCTTGCTTCACTCCGCCACCGGGGCTAATCATATTAAACATTGGGTTCGTCGGTGTTGTAATTGGCGCATTGTTAAGTATGTTCAGTAAAAAATGGCATAGCCAAAACAACCCAACCGCTTGAATATAAATGAAAAATGGCCTAACAATACGCTCAAGCACGACGCGCAAACTTGCGCTTTGCTCGAACGGCTTCGGCCAACTTTAATACAACCCGAACTTACTCAACCCAAGCTGGGCGCACGTCTTAGCTTTGCGTTAGGCGAGCAAATACAAAAAGCATGATCTACTCACCAAAAGAAAAGCATGACATTATATCAGGACTAGCCAATATCTTCTTGGTTCTTGGCGCTATTCTTTTGGTCATTCACCTTCTAGCGCCTCTATTGGGAGGGAAATTATTAATTAATGCATTGGTTATCTATGGCAGTTGGATCGGCTTTGCACTTTGCATGAAATACGAGGCGAGAAGAATAAAAAGAAAAGAAAAAATGAATGCAAGAACCCATTTGCCTATTGTCGCTTATGGCATGTTCTGTATGGCAATATGGATTTCTTACCCATACAATTTGGTGGCAATGTTATTTTACCTACTGGCAAACCTTTTTGCGTTCAAAACAGAACAGCAGAGGCACAACAAGTTAAAAGGAGAAAACGCCTAACCAAAAAATCAAGAGGGACTGGAATAAGCCTCGGGTTGCTTCCTGCAAGGCTTTGGGCCAGCCCCTTATTTAGGCCGTTAGCATCTAAAGGAGAAAAAACGCTTGCTGGAAGTAATCGGTATTGTAGGCAGTGTTGCATCTATAATTGCTCTTGCTCTTCCTGCCTCGTCAAAATCTCAGCGAATAATTCACGCCATCTATGTGCTTCTAATAGTTGGCATTTCCTCTGCGGCAGTTTCGTACAAAACAGAGTTAACTCGAATAAATAGCGCTGAAAGGGCAGCCAAAGCACTTGTCACTGATCGGCGAATGAACTTCAGCGATGAAGGATTCAATATGGCCGCGTTGTCATTCTTGGAAAAATACCAAGATTTGTACCCTGATTCCTACAAAAGAGCATCCGAACTTTGTGAAAACAATGGATGCCTTACCAACCAATATGCTGAAGGCGCAAATTCACTAAATCATGCATATTCCCAAATCAATGTATCCTCAGCTCTTGAGGGCATGTTGAAGGGTATTGGTAAAATTAGTACTGATTAAAATGCTAACAATCACATCAAGTCGCTCACTATCGTTCGCTGCACCTAATTCCGGGGACACCATACCTAATAAAGGAAATAGGGGACGGAGCCCGATATTTTGACTTCTTCCATCATCCATTTTGCCTCATAAGGAGATTTCCCGAAATGGACATCCCACGAATATTCAACATCACTGAGAGTGCTCACCGCATCCACAACCCGATCACACCCGAAAAGCTCGCCACTCTCGGCGCGGCGCTGCGTCTGGAATCGGGGGCCCGAGTGCTCGACCTCGGCAGCGGTTCGGGGGAGATGCTGTGCACCTGGGCACGCGATCACGGCGTCATCGGCATCGGCATCGACATGAGCCAGTTGTTCACCGGGCAAGCGAAACTCCGTGCCGTAGAACTCGGCGTCGCCCATCAAGTCACGTTCATCCATGGCGATGCTGCCGGTTACGTCTCTGACGAGAAGGTCGGTATGGCAGCCTGTGTCGGCGCCACTTGGATCGGCGGTGGAGTAGCCGGCACCATCGAGCTTCTGGCGCGGAGCCTGCGCGCCGGCGGGATCATCCTCATCGGCGAGCCCTACTGGCGGCAGTTGCCGCCGACGGAAGATGTTGCCAAGGGGTGCCTTGCCGGCTCAATCTCCGATTTTTTCTTGCTTCCGGAACTTCTCGCCTCTTTCGGCCGCCTTGGCTACGACGTCGTAGAAATGGTTCTGGCTGACCAAGACGGCTGGGACAGATACGAGGCGGCCAAATGGCTCACCATGCGCCGATGGCTTGAAGCCAATCCCGGCGACGAGTTGGCCAGCGAGGTTCGAGCCAGGCTGACCTCGGAACCAGAGCGCTACGCCGCGTACACGCGTGAATACCTGGGATGGGGTGTGTTCGCGCTGATGCCGCGGTGATGAGGGAAATGGGAACGAAGCCCGATTCCCTGGTTTTGTTTGCAGAGCACACTCAAAAATCGGAAAGTTGCCCCCTCTTTCCGGTCAGACCATCTCCGAACATCTCATGAAACCCTCTGACGCATAGCGTCATACTCAGCCGGGGTGTCCATGTCGAGAAATATCCCTTCATCCTCCACCGGAACCCGTAGCACCCGTGCCGGGTCTTTCCGGACAATATCCCGCAAGATAACAGAAGGTGTCAGTTCGGCAAGAATCCCGCGAGGGAAAAGGGTCGGATGGCCTTGGCGGCCGTTGCAGGCGGGGATGATAATCGACTGGGGCGTGGCCAGATGGGCAGCGCACAGGGCCTGCATGGTGGCTGCGGATACCAGCGGGTGATCGACCAGATGAATCAGCACTCCGGTGCAATCCGGCGGCAGCAGAGCCAGCCCGGCGCGGACCGAACCGGCCATGTCCCCTTCAGGCTCGCGGTTCCAGGCGATGGTCACGGGAAAGGAGGCGATGGCCTCCTGCACCGCTTCGCCGCCAGGGCCGAGCACGACCACGAGGGGGTGCGCCTCCGTGGCGAGCAAGGTATGGAGGCAGTGATGGATAACCGGCTTGTCAGCCAGCGGCAGCAACTGCTTGCTTGTGCCCATGCGCCTTGAGAGGCCTGCGGCAAGCAACAGCGCTGCGATGCGTGTCTGTGTTTGCATTGGCTCTGCGAACCTGAATCATCTGGGCCACAACACTGACCGCAATTTCCTCCGGCGTTTCCGCGCCGATATCGAGCCCAGCCGGAGAGATAACCCGGCTGATCGCCTGTGGCGTGAACCCCTGCCCCAATAAAAACTCCTCCATGGCCGTGCGTTTGCGCTTGCTGCCCAGCACGGCGATGTGGCAGGCGGGAGTGTTCAGCGCCTCTTGCACGGCAAGAAAATCCTGCTGGTGATCGCTGGTGCAGATGAAAAAATAGGTGCGGCTATCAGCGCGGGAAAGGAGTTCCGCCCGGTTGTCCGCCTCGTCGGCAAGGCTCACTATAAAACCGGCCCGCCCGGCAGCCTCACCCATGGCCTGACCGACATGGCCATCGCCGATGATGATGCAGTGCGGGGCCGCGACCAGCGGTTCGAGATAGATCGTCACATCGCCACCGCAGACACCGCCGTGCGCCTCGGTAAGACTGAAGGCCATGGTGCGGGGGGCATTGAGCCGCAAAACCTCTCCTGCGGCAACAATGGTCTCAGCCTCGGTCTTGCCCCCGCCGATGGTCCCGCAGATCGCACCATCGGCATAGACCAGCATCTTGGCTCCGGCCTTGCGGGGCGAGGAGCCGCGGGTCTCGATCACCGTGGCCAGCACCGCGGGCTGCCGCGCCTTTTTCAAGCGTATAATCTCTTCGTACAGCGCCAGTTCATCCATGCCTGTGCCTACTTCTTCTTTTTCTTGCCACCCTTGGGAGCAGCGGCAGGAGTTTTGGCTGGCGGGGCCAGGGTCAACGGCAGGGTCCGCAGCCGCATCTTGTTGGCCGCGAAAACCGCATTGGCAATGGCCGGGGCAATGGGCGGCACGCCGGGCTCGCCGATGCCGCCCGGTTTTTCCTTGCTCGGCATGATATGCACCTCCACCACCGGCATCTCGGCCAAGCGCGGCATGGGGTAGTCGTGGAAGTTACTCTGCTCAACCCGGCCGTTTTTAAAGGTAATGGCATCGTGGAGCGCCGCAGCCATGCCGAAATAGATGGCAGACTGCATCTGGGCCACGATGGTGTCCGGGTTGACGGTCTGGCCGCAATCCACGGCGCAGACCACCCGTTGCACCTTGATCTTGTTGTCCTCCACAGTCACCTCGGCCACCTGGGCCACGATGGAACCGAAGGATTCATGGATGGCGAGCCCTTGCGCCCTGCCCTGCTCGGGTTTGCCCCAGCCAGCCTTTTCGGCCAGCAAATCGAGCAGCGCGACCTGGCGCGGATGCTCGACCAAAAGCTGCTTGCGAAAGGCGAGCGGGTCCTGGCCTGCGGCGTTGGCCAGTTCATCGACGAAGCATTCCTTGACAAAGGCGGTGAAGGAGTGGCCAACCGAGCGCCACCACAGCACCGGCACCCCGGCAGGCGCCATCTGGTATTCGACCTGCAGGTTGGGCACTGCGTAGCTGAGATCAATGATCCCCTCCACCGAGGTATGGTCGATACCCTCCTTCATCAGCGCCTCTTCGAAGGGGGTGCCCTTGACGATGGACTGACAGACGATGCGCTGCTCCCACGCGGCAAGGAGGTTGTCCTCGCCCAGGGCA
Source organism: Desulfurivibrionaceae bacterium (assembly GCA_041662645.1). GTDB lineage: Bacteria > Desulfobacterota > Desulfobulbia > Desulfobulbales > Desulfurivibrionaceae > Thiovibrio. The sequence continues at coordinate 7,225 of JBAZSA010000006.1, read as the reverse complement.
CCGCGCACCGCATGATAGGCGCGGGGCCGGTAATAGCCGCCGCGAATGTCGTCTTCCCGGGTCCACACCACCTTGACCGGCGCCTGCATGGCCTTGGAGACCTGCACCGCCTCGCGGACAAAATGGCTGTCGCCCACGGCCCTGCGGCCGAAACCGCCGCCGAGGAAGGTGGTGTGCAGCTTGACCTTTTCCTGAGACAGGCCGCACACCTCGGCCGCGGCATTGCGGTCCAGGGTCTGCATCTGGGTGCCCACCCAGATCTCGCAGCCGTCGGCACGGACGTCGGCCACGCAGTTCAGGGGCTCCATGGGTGCATGGGCAAGATAGGGCATCTCGTAGACCGCCTCGATCTTCTTGGCCGCTCCGGCAAGCGCTGCCGCGGCATCCCCGCGATTGGCGGCAACCAGCCCCGGTTTTTGCGCCAGGGCAGCATATTCCTTGCCCTGGGTTGCGCTGTCGAGCTTGGCGAGCGGACCATCATCCCACTTGATTTCGAGGACGTCGCGCCCGAGTTTCGCGGCCCAGAAGCTCTCCGCTACCACGGCCACGCCGGAATCCACCTGCACCACCTCTTTCACTCCGGGCACCGCCTTGGCCGCCTCACCATTGAACTCTTTCAGTGTGGCGCCGAAAACCGGCGGCCGGGCAATGACCGCGGTGAGCAGGTTGGGCCGCTTGACATCGATGCCGAATTCGGCCGTGCCGTTCACCTTGGCCGGGGTATCGAGCCTGGCGCGAGGCTTGCCGATGATCTTGAAACTTGCGGCCGGTTTAAGCGGCACTTCCTTGGGCGGCTGCAGCTTGGCGGCGGCACCGGCCAAGGTGCCGTAGGAGAGATTCTTCTCGCCTTTGGGATGGATAACCTTACCACCCTCGACCTTGCAGGATGCGGGCGGCACCTCCCATATCTGGGCCGCGGCCTGGATCAGCATCACGCGGCCGGATGCCCCGGCGGTGCGCAACTGGTCAAAAGTCGAGCGGATGCTGGTGCTGCCGCCGGTGCCCTGGAGGTTGCCCCACTGGGTATGGTTGTATTCCGGCGCCACGGGCGCGGCCTCGATTTTGATCTTCTTCCAGTCCACCTCCAGTTCCTCGGCGATCAGCATGGGCAGCGAGGTGTACACCCCCTGGCCCATTTCCGATTTATTGATGAAAAAGGTTACCGTGTCGTCCGGGGCGATCTGGATGAAGGCATTGGGTTTGAATGGCCCGCTGGCCGGGGGAATGACCTCTTTTTTCTGGCAACCGGGCAGATAGAAGCCGAGCACCAACCCCGTGCCGAGCAGCGCCGAGGTTTTGCAAAAATCCCGCCGACTGCAGTTGAATATCTGGCTCATGGCTTCCCTCCTTTGGCCGAGGCCTTGGCGGCGCGATGGATGGCGGTGCGGATGCGCGGGTAGGTACCGCAACGGCAGATACCGGTCATCTCCCGGTCGATGTCCGCGTCAAGCGCTTCCGGGAACTTGGCCAGAAAGGCCGTGGCCTGCATGATCTGGCCGGGCTGGCAGTAGCCGCACTGCACCACCTCTTCGGCAACCCAGGCAGCCTTTACCGGATGGTTCTCCGGCAGCCCCTCGATGGTGGTGATCTTCTTGTCCACCGCTTCCTGCACCGGCACCTGGCAGGAACGCACCGCCTCGTTGTCGATATGCACGGTACAGGCCCCGCATTCGCCGATGCCGCAACTGTACTTGGTGCCGGTGAGCTGGAGCTGGTCGCGCAGCACCCACAAAAGAGGGGTGTCGGGCGCGACGTCCACCTCGAAGTTCTTCTCGTTGACATTGAGTGTGATCATGGCAATCCCCTCGGACGGTTGAAGGAAAGAAAAAAAGCTGCCGGTCAGGCGCGGATGAGAATGCCCCAGAAACGAGCATATCGAAAATAGGTTACGTGGGGTATGCTCCCTCTGTCAAGAGGAGGGAGGGAAAAAATGCGCGCACAGAATGCCGGAGAGCGGACGCAGCCATGTGACCATCGTTTAACTACTTACAAAACAGCGGAAAAATAACCGATTATGAGTTATAAAACAGGGGACAAGAAAACTGTTTGCCAATTTGACTTTTTCCAACAAAAATAACTCCCGAGGTAAAAAAAATGCACTTAGGTTTTATCGGACTTGGACACCTTGGCAAAGCCATTGCCGGACGCCTTCTGGACTGCGGCCACACCCTCACGGTCTGGAACCGCACCCCCTCCAAAGCCGAGGGGATGAAGGCCGAAGTAGTCTCCTCTCCCAGAAAGGTAGCGGACAAGGCCGGGATTATTTTTGTCTGCATGTTTGACAGTGCGGCGGTCCATGCCATCCTCGGCCAGGAAGAGGGGCTGTTGTCCGGCGATATCTCCGGCAAAATCATCGTGGATCTCTCCACCAACCATTTCAAAGAAGTCCCGCTCTTCCATGCGCTTTGCGCACAAGCAAACGGGGTGTATCTTGAAGCGCCTGTCCTGGGCAGCGTTGTTCCCGCGTCGCAGGGGGCACTCACCGTTCTGGTCAGCGGCAAGGAAGCAGGGTATGAAAAGGTCAAACCGGTGCTGGAAAACATCGGCAAGAACCTTTTCTACCTAAAAGAACCCGGTCTTGCCACCAAGATGAAGCTCATCAACAACCTGACCCTGGGGAGCTTCATGGCCACCATTGCCGAGGCCCTGTCGCTGGGGGAAACCATCGGTCTTGCCAAGGAAGAGATTCTGGATATCCTCTCCGTGGGTGGCGGCAACTCCCTGGTGCTGAATGCCAAAAAGAACAAATTGCTCCAGGAGGATTTCTCCACCCACTTTTCCAGCGCCCTCATCTACAAGGATCTCCATTGCCTCCAGGACCTGGCCTATGAAGAGAAAAGATCCCTCTTCACCGGCGCGGTGGTCAAGGAGCTGTATGGGAGAACCTTTGAAGAGGGCATAGCGCAGGAAGACTTTTCCGCCATCTATAAACTGTTCAAGAAGGGCTGACGTACAGGCGCGAACGGCGATGGCAGAGCATACAGACATGAGGAAACACCCTTAACCATGCAGAGTCCAAAAACCTGGCTGATCGTGGCCCTTGCCATTCTCATTGCTATTGTTGGCTGCAATTCGAGCGAAATGGTGGTAAGCCTGACCCGCGACGAGCTGCAGGCCCGCGTAGCGCCCCGGTTTCCCATCACCAAGAACTGGCTGGTCCTTGGCGCCACGCTCAGCGAGCCGGAGGTTTTTCTGTCCGAAGGCGCAAATCAGATCGGAATCAATACGCGGGTTGAGCTGAACATTCCCTTTGTAAAACCGATCTCCGGATATCTGGGGATCGCAGTGGTGCCGCGTTACGATGCGGAATCCAAATCGTTCTATCTCGATCAGGCCACGGTGGAACGGCTGGACCTGCCGGGACTCATGCCCGAGCTGCAAGACAAGGCCCGTGCCGCCATCGAATCCATCGCCCGGCAGGAACTCGCCAAACGCCCGATTTACGAACTCAAAGGCAGGAACCTCAAGGAAATCACCGCAGCCTATACCTTGCGTGAGGTGCGGGTGCGAAACGGAAAACTGCAGGCAACCTTTGTCCTGCCGATGTAGCCCCAAAAGAGCGGGGGGCCCTTTGCAGCCGGGCCAATGGCTTTTCCCCTTGCGGCTCCGAAGAAACCCTTCTATTATAAAATAGAATGTTATCCATCTATCCTTGGCTCACACAGGAGTAACGGAAGTGACCTCTTCAGACTTTTTCTCCCTGCTCAGCGCCGTAAGCCTTTTTGCCATTGCCATCGCCCTGGTGCCGACCTTTTTGCAATTTCGCCGCACCTTGCAAAAACTGGAGGTTTTCATCGAGGCATTGAATCAGCATGTGGACCCGATGTGCCAGTCCCTGACCGAGGCGGCCAATGAACTCCAGCTCCTCTCCATTTCCTTGAGCGACAAGCTGGAAAAAACAGACGCGGTCATCTACACCGCCCAAAAATCGGCAGACACCCTGCTCACCACCACCACCCTGATCAAGGAAACGGTCCGTCCCTTTATCACCCAGGTGGGCGGCTTCAGCGCCGGTATCATGGCCTTTTCGCAGTTCCTCAACCGATCATGGAAATTACCCAAAAAAGGAGACTGATATGAGCAGAGACAATTGCGACAATTCCAGCACCGCGGTATTGGCCTTCCTGGCCGGCACAGTCGTCGGCGCAGCCATCGCCCTGTTGACCGCCCCGAAAACCGGGCAGGAAACCAGGGAAATGCTGGCCGACTATGGGGCAGACCTGAAGGAGCGGGCAAAGACCCTGCCCGATGATTTTAAGGAATACAAAGAAACCGCCATTGAGCGGAGCAAGGAGATGATCGCCAAGGGCAAGGACCTCATCAGCAGGGGCACTGACCTGGCCACCCAGGGAAAGGAATTTCTCGACGAGAAAAAAAGAACCCTCAGCGAAGCCATCGAAGCCGGGAAGATCGCTATGCAGGAAGAGCGGGAAGCCTTGGCCCACAAACTGGAAGACAAGGATTAACCCACCTTTGGTTGTTGCCTCCCCTCCCTTGACGGGAGGGGGAGCTGTAAAACAGAGCCTCGTGCAAAAGTCGTCACCCCGGTGAAGGCCGGGGTCCAGAGGTGGCGGTTCAGGACTTTTACAAAAGGCTCAACAAAAAAGCGGAAGTCTCATTGTTTCGAGACCACCGCTTTTTTTTATGGGTATCTCAAACTACTCCCCTTCACCGCTCGTTTTTCCGCACCTCTCCTACCCTTCCACCCCAGTTCAGTTTGTTGCGCAGAATCTCGAAATAATCCTTCTGGGGCGAACAGATAAGCCGCAGTGGTCTTTCCGAGGCCACCACCTCCAGGCTGTCGGCAGCGGACATCTCCCAGGCAGGCTGACCATCGACAATGACCTTCACCTCGTTGGCCTGCCCGGCAAGTCTGGTGGTGAGACAAACCGAGGCAGGGAGAAGGACCGGACGGCTTTCCAGCATGAACGGACAGATCGGCGTCACCAGGATGGATTGCAAGGCCGGATTGACAATGGGGCCGCCAGCGGAAAGATTATAGGCCGTGGAGCCGGTGGGCGTGGAAAAGATCAAGCCATCCGCCCGGTAGGTGGTGATGTACTCCTGGTCGGCCCAGGTGCTCAACTGGGCAAGCCGGTCCGCGCTGCCCTTGCTGACCACGACATCGTTGAGGGCATAGCGCCAGTCAGCCGCCTCGCCGCCACGATGGATCCTGGCCTTGAGCATCAGCCTTTCCTCAACCACCACCTGACCGGCGAGAATCCTTTCCAGAACTTCATAGCGCTCGCTGACCGCCACTTCGGTCAGAAACCCGAGATCGCCGAGATTCACCCCCACCACCGGCACCCGCAACCGGCTGGCCTGATCCGCCACATGGAGCAGGGTGCCGTCCCCGCCCAGAATAATAAGCAAGTCCATGTCATCGGCAATGGTATCGACCTTGGCGCCAATACCCCGTTCGCCCAGCCAAGGGAGCAGCTCCCTGCTCATCTCCAGGGCGGCGGGCGAATCCTTTTTGCAGATGATCCCTACCTTGCGAATTTTCATCACAACCCCAACCTACTTGCCAACACTGGAGACTACAAGCCGGCCAAGTTCACTGGAGCGGTTGGTGGCCGCCTCCACCGCGTTGGTGACCAAGGCGCGAAAGGCCCCTTTTTCCAGCTCATGCAAACCGGCGATGGTTGTGCCGCCGGGCGAGGTCACCATGGCCCGCAACTCGGCGGGATGCCTGGCGCCGTCCAGGGCCAGCAGGACCGAGCCAAGCACGGTTTGCAAGGCCAGACTTTGCGACACCGGCCGGGCCAAGCCCACCTTGACTCCGGCATCGATAAGGGCTTCGATAAAGGTGAACACATAGGCCGGACCGCTGCCGCTCAATCCGGTAACCGCGTCAAGATATGCCTCATCCAGCACAAAGCTGACGCCAACCGCGTCAAAGATGCTGGTGGCCACGACCAGATCCTCGGGGGTCACGCCCTGGCCGGGGCTTAGGGCAGAAGCGCCCTTGAGCACGATGGCCGGGGTGTTGGGCATAACCCGGATCACCCGGCAGCCACGGCCTGAAACCGCGCCTTCCAGCACAGCCAACGGGATGCCAGCGGCAATGGAGATAATCAGGTGATGGGCCTGAATCTTTTCGCGGGAACCGTTGAGAACCGCGCCGATCACCTGGGGCTTGACCGCCAGAATAACGACTTTGCACTCGGCCCAAACCGCAGTGGCTTCTGAAACCGCAGCGACTTTATATTCCTTCTGCAACAACGCCTGCCGCTCACTGCTGGGATCGGCAACCAAAATCTGTCCGGCCTCGACAAGCCCGGCGCCGGTTATGCCCTTGATCAGGGCTTCGGCCATCAACCCTCCGCCGATAAAACCAAGTTTTCCTGAAAAACCCATAGCCTAACTCCTCATGGTTAGCCAGGCCGAGCTTAAAAAAACGGCCATGACGGATCAACAACAATGATATTGCTGCATCGTACCAATTTCCCCCGCCATTGCAAGGAGGATTCACACGAAACACCCGTGCCATGGCGCAAATCTCCCACAATCGCCGGGCGTAAAAAAACCCGCGGAATTTTGCAATATCCGCGGGTCGTTCCTCTCAAGGGAGGCTGCATCGTTCAGGCAAAGCAGGTTTGCCCGGCAAGAGCGATGCTGGGGGGCAACAGATAGGAGAGCAGCTTATCGCCCGCCTCCTTGGTGCTCACAACCACCTTTTCAAGCACCCGGTTGTCCCCTTCCTTCTTATAAGCAATCAGATCCCAGCGCTCGGGCTGGGCGGCAAGCTGTTTCATCAAGGAGAAATGATGGCTATGCCCGGATTTTCTGGTCACGACATGACCGAGCAGGGGAAAACCCAACAGAGCCAGATCGCCGATCACATCAAGGGCCTTGTGCCTGGCGAATTCGTCGGCAAAACGCAACCCTTCGGCGTTGACTATGCCATCATCGTCGATAACCACGGCGTTTTCCAGGGAGCCGCCCAAGGCAAGCCCGCTTTGCCGCAACTTCTCAACCTGATCCAAAAAGCCAAAGGTTCTGGCCCCGGCAACCTCCTGGGAAAACTTCTGGGGGGTCAGCTCACTGGAAAAAATCTGCTTCCTGATCAGGTGGTGATTGAAATCGATCTCGCAGGTAACCTTGAACCCGTTGTAGGGCAGGATCTTCACAAAGGAATCGCCCTCGGAAAAAGAGATTTCCTTCTTCACCTTGAGCATCCACTTGCAGGCATTCTGCCGCTGACGGCCCACCCTTTTCAGCA
>JBAZSA010000005.1:0-35795 GCA_041662645.1 Desulfurivibrionaceae bacterium | reverse complement strand
AGACGCTTGCAAAATCCTTGCCAGCGAGAAGCTGGGCAGCCGCCTTGCTTCTGCCTCCGACAGCGCAATAGACAATGACCGGTTTTTCCTTTTCCAGCTCGCCCAGCCGCCCGGGCAGCTCCTTGAGCGGGATGAGTTTGGCCCCGGCCAGATGCCCGGCCTCATATTCCTTGGGCTGCCGGACATCGAGCAGCTGATACGCATTCGCCCCGTGCTTTTCCATGTATTCCCTGGCCTGGACCACGCTGAAATCCTCGCCCGGCACAAACAGATTCTTCCAGTTCATTGCTCACCCCCTTGTTTTTTCTTTCTGCCTTCACGGAGTATTGCGCGTGAAGGGCATCGCCAGCAGCCGCCAGAATCCGAGCTGTCCAATCTCCCGGTGCGAACCGATGCCGATGACGATCTGTTCCTGGACAACCTCGGTGGTCAGGGTGCCCAGCATCCGGTCCCAGATGGAGAAGATCACGCCATAATTGGTATCCCGCTCCCTGATCCGCACCGAATGGTGGATGCGGTGCAAAAAAGGCGGGACAAAAAGGAGCACCCACAATCTCTCAAACCAGACTGGCACACGGATGCTGCTGTGGTGGAACTGCACGGAGAGGTTCACCCAAATCTCAAACAGGATGTAGGCGGTAAGCCCGATGCCAAAGGTGTAGATCACCGCCAGCCGGATCAGGCCAGTGAAGAGGAACTCGCCCAGATGAAACCGGTTGGCCGTGGTCACATCCATATTCATATCGCTGTGATGCACCCGGTGGAACCGCCAGAGGAAGGGCAGCACATGGGTTTGCACATGCCAGAGATAGATGAAAAAATCCAGGATCAGGATGCCCGCGGCAATCTTCAGCCACTCGGGCAAGCCCCAGACATTGAGCAGGCCGGTATTTTTCTCCTGCCCGGCAAGAATCAAGGCGACGATGGTGCCGGTGTAGAGCAGGTGGTAGATCGTCCCGTTCATGATGGACAGGGGCAGATTGGCAAGCCAGCGCCTGGCGCGGGGCACAGTGGGCTCCCGGTAGGAAAACCCCTGCTCACTGAGCAAAAAAATAAAAACTCCGCCCCAATAGATGTAGGGCTTGATTGCATACAGATCCATGGCAACGCCTCCTTAACCTGTTCGCCTTTTTATATGGTTATCACCGTATAGCCCGCCTCCACATAGCGTGCCATGGCCGGATGCCCCTGCATCTCGCCGGCCAGGGGCAACCCCTGTGCCTCGGCCGCGGCCAGGGAACCCATCTTGTTGGCGCAGGCCCGGCAGACACAGTCAATGAGCCCGGCTTTTTTCGCCTTGTCATAGAGGGGGGCAAAGGGCGCCTGCGGCTCGGCCAGCTCTTTGATAAGGGCGGTGGCTCTGCCTTCGATAACGAGCCTGACATCCCAGCCCCTGGCCTGCATGTCCAAACCGTTCAGCAGGGCATGGGCAAAACAGGCCGGCTCACCGGCAAAGGCAACGATAACAATTTTATGTTCCATGGCATCCTCCGTGCAAACACAAGATATAGAGCTGCGGTTTCTACTTCTCCTTCAAAAATTACCATGCTTTTTCTCAAAAACGGGAAAAAATCATGTCCCACTCTTGTCTCTTCCCCCCATACAATAACGGCTAAAATAGGACTCCTTGCCACGGATGAAACGCATCCGGGTGAAAAAATTAAATCGGCCACGGGGAAGGAATTTCAGGATGTGCCGCGCGTCTTCAACACCTGCCGGAAAATCTGCGGCGCCAGGGGGATCACTTGGCGGAAATGGCGCGGGACCGCACCAAAGAACTTATCGAGGCCCTTGCTCACAGGGCTACCGCCCATTTGCGCGTCCTGCAAGGAGACCAGGAAGACCGGGGATATTGGCCCGGGACCAAACGGGATTAAGCCAGCATCTTGCGAAGCTTGATGGCAAGTTCGCCTGGGGACAGCGGCTTGCCTATAAAATTGGCGTGCGTCCGGGAAACCCCGTGCTCTTCGAGCATGGAATCGGTGTACCCCGACATAAACAACACCCGTATCCGGGGATCAATCGCCTGCACCCTTGCGGCCAGCGCATGCCCGGTCATTCCCGGCATAATCACGTCGGTGAGCATCAGGTCGATCTTTTTTTCTCCCTCTTCGGCGAGATGCACCGCCTCCGCGGCGGCAGCCGCGGTAAACACGGTATACCCCATGGATTCTAAAGAGTGGCGAATAACGGCAAGAATCTCCGGCTCATCGTCAACCACGAGAATGGTCTCGCTTCCGTGCAACACCTCCAAGGCAGCGGAAGTCACCGCAGCCTCCACTGGCGCCTCCACCCGAGGGAAATAGAGACGGAAAGTGGTTCCCTTGCCAAGCTCGCTCTGCACCACGATATAGCCGCTGTGCTGCTTGACGATCCCATAGGCCGTTGCCAGCCCGAGGCCAGTTCCCTTGCCCTGGGCCTTGGTGGTGAAAAATGGTTCAAAAACATGCTCCTGCACCTCGGTGTTCATGCCCTCGCCGGTGTCACTGACAACAAGAACCACATACCGTCCTGGCTCGATGGTGTCAAAGTTGAAGAATTCCTGTTTCTCCAGAACCTCCTCAATGCAGGAAATAGTCAAAACACCCCCGTCCGCCATGGCGTCCCGTGCATTGATGACCAGGTTCAACAACACCTGCTCGATCTGGTGCTGGTCGGCAAGAATCCGCCCCCCCAGTCCGCCGGCTGCAACTTCCACCGCAAAATGGATACTGGGATCAATAAGGCGCCGGATCATGGAGCTTAACTCCGAGACAACCCTGTTAAGGTCGATAACCCGCACATCAACAACCTGATGCCGGCTGAAGGTGAGCAGCTGGCGGGTCAGGGCTGCCCCCCGGATACCTGCGTCGCGAATGGCACGCAGGGCATCCGCCAAGGGGTCGCCGGTCGGCAGACGCCGCAGATACAGCTCGCTGTAGCTTAGAATCGTGGTGAGCAGGTTGTTGAAATCGTGGGCCACGCCGCTGGTCAACCTCCCGACGGCCTCCATTTTTTGGGATTGCAACAACTGGACCTGCAACCGTTTTTCCTCGCTGACGTTGCGGAAAATGCAACGGGTCATTTGGGGCTTGCCGTCTTCGTACCGGCAGTTGGCAGAACCCTGAATCATGATCTTGTCGCCGTTTTTCGCAACAAAGGACGTATCGATTCTGTCGACCCGTCCCTCCTCCAAAACCCGCTGAAAGGTCTCCTTGCAGTGATCCTGGCAATCCGGGTCGATGAGATCAAAGATGGTGAGATGCGCGACTTCTTCTTCGGAATAGCCAAAAGTGGCCCGCCAAGCGGGGTTGACTTGAAGAAAGGTGCCATCCGTACGGACGAACTGGATAAGATCACTGGCGCTTTCAAAAAGATCGCGGTATTGCTCCCCGCTTTCCCGCAGGGCGGACTCCATGCGCTTGCGCTCGGTGATATCCCGGACAAAGGCGCAGATGTAGTCGGCCGCGCCAAAGGTCATCCCGACCGCGTCGACTTCTTTTTGAACAATCTGCCCGCTCTTTGTCCGGTGGGTGGTTTCAAGGTGCAAGGTGCCCTGCCTTTGCCACTCGGGCCAGAGCTGCCGGACACTGGGGCCAATCTCCGGATCTATATCGGCAAGGGACAAACCAAGAAGCTCGGCCTCGGAATAGCCGAGATTTCTGGCTGCGGCCTGATTCACATAAGCAAATCCGCCCTCGGCGTTAATCAGATAAAACTCCACGCTTGCCTTATCGACAACGCGCTTAAATAATGTGTTCAATTCCTGGTTATCCACGCTGCATCCACGTTTTTTTACTCCATCAAAAATGCGCCGCCCGAGAAATACCTCTTAATAGATATACCCCGCCTTCTATTTTTTTGGCGAAAATTTAGGCCTTGGAGAGGGTTCTTTTGCCTTTTCCGGTCTCCGGGGCACAAGACACAAAAAACATCAGCCCTTCGCCCGGATCAGCGACTCAAGCTCCTGCCAATCCACGGAGCTTTGCCGGCAATTGCAGTCGGCGAGCAGGCACACCTGGGGAATCACCTTGAGCCCATACCCCCCGAGGGACCCCTCAAGGGAAACATTGGCGGAGCGCAGATATTTCTCCCGCAGGTCACGGGTGCACAGGCAGCCGAGCACCGCCCGCGGCTGGTTCTGCCCGATCCGGCGCACCAAAAAATCCCGGCTGCGCAGCACCCCATCTTTTTTGTGCAGCCTGCCGCTCACCACCACGGAGACATCCAGATACCCCAAGGACAACGCCGTCTCCCGCATCTCCCGCAGACGGCAGGGGATGCGGCAATCCGCCTGGCACAACAACCCCTTTTCCTGGTCGATAACCGTGGCGCACCCTTCTGCCCGGAGGCAATAGGGCAAAAAAAGCATCCGCTCGCCGTACGGAGTCCGGACAAACCTCTGCCGGAAGAAACGGTTCCCCGCCGCCACGACCTTGCGGACATAAGCGTCCTTGTCCATCTTCGGGAAAAACCGGGCCAGGGGCCGGTAGAAAAAAACCAGGATAGGAAGGGTCAGCCAGGAGGGAAAGGATAATGTCATGGTCTCGATGGGGTAATGTTTTTCTTGCGGACGCACAATGGAAGTATTGAACAGCCCTGACATTCTCAACTTACCATACTATCCCATCTCCGGCAGGCAGTTTTTAAGGGGTTGGCATTGTCTGGCCCGGATTCCCATGGCCAGAACCATGCCCCTGCCACGCCGCCAACAGCCCGGCCAGCCATTTCTCGGCCAGACTCAGCGCTTCCAGGGCATTACCGCTGTTGGCCAGACTCAGCTGGGACAAAATTATTTGATAGCCGTCGTGCAACGGCTGCGCGGCTTCCTGCTCGGCGGCATCGAGGGCGTTATCCAGATAAAACAGGATATCCATGGCCTTGCGCAGGCTTTCGGCCTTGCAGGCAATCTCCCCGGCGGCCAGACTTTCCCGCGCATTCCCCATATGGAACAGGCACTTCTCGTACAAAGCGATAATGGTGCACACCGGGCTGCCGGTTTCAACCATGGTTTTCAGATACTGCGGACCAGGCTGTTTCGTACCCATCTCTTCCCCTGCCTCTGCCTGATTGTTTACTTTCATCCTCGCATATCAGAGCGGAATTCCATAGCGCCTTTTTGCAAAAAAATCCCCTAATTTTGAAACACCGTCACGATATTCAGGGACAACGGACAATGGGGTTCACGGAAAGCCGATGGATATGATATCCTGTTTCACAGAGACAGCGGGCGTTCCCTTGCCGGACATGCCCACCCAAAAACCATCCTCCAGTTGCGGGAACCACGATGCTGAAGCTTGTTAAAACCTCCTCGCGGAAGGCCGGACTCCCACCGGGTAGCCCCGTGTTCATCGGCGAAAAAGTAACGGAAAAATTCGGCCTGGACATGGTCGATTACAATGCCGAGACCATTTCCGCCGGCACCCCTGCTCGGCTCGACGAGTTTCGCCTGCGGAAAGAAACCCCCAGCAACACCTGGATCAGGGTCCACGGCCTGCACGATGCCGAGGCGGTAGACAGGTTCTGCCTCGGCTTCGGCCTCCATCCCCTGACCATCGAGGATATTCTCCATACCGGCCAGCGCCCGAAGATTGACCACTATGACGACTATCTCTTCCTGGTCATCAACCTGATCCACTATGACGATGCCGCAAAGGAGATGAGCATGGAGCAGATCAGCTTCGTGCTCGGCCCCAGCTATCTGCTCACCTTCCACGAAAAGAACGATGATATCTTTGACGATGTGCTGGCGCGTCTTGAGGCCAACAAGGGGCGCATACGGAAAATGGGGGTTGACTACCTGTTGTATTCCCTGCTCGACCGGGTGGTGGATAACTTTTTTTCCGTGCTGGAAAAAATCGGCGAGGAGGTCGAGGAACTTGAAGAAGAACTGATTGCCGATCCTTCCCCGGAAACCCTTCAGGCCATCCACTCCCTGAAACGGGAGATGATCCTGCTGCGCAAATCGGTTTGGCCGCTCCGGGAGGTAATCAACGGCCTGCAACGCGACGAGACCGTGTTCATGGGGGAAGCGATCCGGGTCTATCTCAAGGATCTTTACGACCATACCATCCAGGTGCTGGACACGGTGGAAACCTTCCGGGACATCATCTCGGGCATGATCGACATCTATCTTTCCTCGGTGAGCAACCGGATGAACGAGGTGATGAAGGTGCTGACCGTCTTCGCGGTGATCTTCATTCCCCTCACCTTCATCGCCGGGCTGTACGGCATGAACTTCAACACCAGCCAAAGCCCCTTCAACATGCCGGAGCTGAACTGGTATTTCGGCTATCCCTTTGCCCTGATGCTGATGGCTGGAACCGCGATCTCCATGCTGGTGTATTTCAAGAAGAAGAAGTGGTTCTGAAAAGCCAGCCCGCCGGGGAAATATCCCCTTGCTCCCCGGCCGTTGCTCTATGATATAATGAATTGCGGTCTCATTGGTGTACAAAAGCCCTTGCTCGAAATTCGTACCCAAACGAAAAAAACCTGTGGCGGATAATTCGGTTTATAATTATATAATTAAATACTGAATATCCTCCAGACCGGCCTTCTCGTCTGGATAGCATAGCAAAGAGACCACGGACCATGGCCCAGCAAACACCACATACCCAAAAAAATACCAATCACCTCGTTATTTCGCTGCGCGGGCTCGGCCTCCTCTGCGCCGGACTCTTGCTGCTCGCCGGCCTTTCCCAGGCCGCCGAGACCACCGGCGCCATGACACCCCCCGAGGCATGGACCCTGCGCAATGCCGTACGCTTTGCCCTGCAGAACAACCCGGACAGCCGCATGGGCAAAAGCCGGATCGAAGCGGCCCAGGCCGCCATCACCATGGAGCGGTCCACCTTTTTCCCAAGGCTTGACCTGAACTCCCGGTACGACCAGACCAACAATCCCATGTACTCCTTCGGCAATATCCTGAATCAGGGAGCCTTCAACAACACCATCGACTTCAACAATCCCGGCCGCACCGATACCTTGAACACGGGGGTTCGGCTTGGCTACCGCTTTTTCAGCGGCGGCCGCGACCTGGCCGGACTGAAGGCCGCCGAGGCCCAGGCGATTTCCTCGAAGATGGAACTTGGCGCAGTGCAAGCCCAGCTTGCCTTTGAGGTGGTCCGCGCCTTCCAGCTCATCATCCAGGCGGAGGATCTGGTCAAATCCCAACAATCGGCGGTGGCAGCAATTACCGCCTCCCTGGCCGTGGCGCAGGCCCGGTATCAAGAAGGGGTTCTGCTCAAGGCCGACCTCCTTGATCTGGAGGTGCAGCAGTCCAAGGCGCAGGAAAATCTCAGCCAGGCCCGGCACACTCTCAGCTTAAGCCACAGGATATTCCTCAGCCTGTTGGGGCTTGACGATGGCCCGGTGATCCTCGACCCGGCCCAGGGCAGCGCCCAGGAAATACCCCAACCAGCCTCCCCTGACCAGCGTTACGAGCTGAAAAGCATGGATGCCCTGATCCTGGCCGCCAAGGCACGGGTCAAACAGGCGCAAGGGGGGTATTACCCATCGCTTGAAGGCTATGCCGGATACGAAACCGACAAAGGCTATGTCACCGACGGTTCCGGCGATTCATGGCAGGCGGGCGTCAAATTACAGTTCAACCTTTCCGAGGGAGGCCGGACTTCAGGCGAAATTGCCAGAGCCTCGGCCCTGCTGGCCGAGACTTTAGAGCGGAAACGCAAAACAAAATTGGCCATCGATCTTGAGGTAAAGCAGGCTGAGCTTGCCGTGCAAGACGCCAAGGAGCGTTTGCAGGTTACGGAAAAGAGCGTGGCCCAGGCCCAGGAAAGCGCCCGGATCAACCGGCTCCGCTTCAAGGAAGGAACCCTGCTTTCCGCGGATCTCCTCGGAGTGGAAAACCGGCTGACCGACGCCCAGGTACGGCGCATCGTGGCGGAAACCTCCCAGCGCATTGCCATTGCCGACTTGCGGCGCGCCCTGGGCCTGGACCAGTTTCCAGAGACAGCGGAAACACCGGGTGAAGCCCCACCTGAAAAAACAACGGCTCCCAATGAGCCCTGAAATAGGACAGAGAAACCATGCCGTATAGATATCTTTCTTCCGCGCTTCTCCTGTGCTTGCTCCTCGCCGCTGCCGGGTGCAAGGACTCCGCCCATGACGGGGCGGCCATCCAGACGCTCCCTTCCGCGGAGGTTCGGGTGATTACCATGGCCGGCCAGACAGCCCAGCGGCAAAACGAGGTGGCAGGGGCCGTGGAGGCGCTCCAGCGGGCGACCATCGGCGCCAAGATCGCCGGGCCCATCGAGGAAATACCAGTGACCTTGGGGGCCACGGTAAAAAAAGGCGCGCTTCTGGCAAGAATCAGCGCCGGGGAGATTACAGCCCGGTTATCGCAGGCCGAGACCCAATACGGCCAGGCGCAGCGTAATTTCGAACGCGAAAAGCGCTTGCTCGAGCAAGACGCCTCCACCAGGGAAACGGTTAAATCCCAGGAAGACGCCTACCGGGTAGCGGAGGCAGGGTTGCGCGAAGCCAGGGCCATGCGCGACTACACCCGGATCACCGCCCCATTTGCCGGAATCATCTCCCAGAAAATAGCCAATGCCGGCGACCTGGCCACCCCAGGAATGCCCCTCCTGGTTCTGGAAAACACCGAGCACCTGCAGGTGGTTGCCGCGGTGCCGGAAAGCCTGGCCCTGAAAATCAACACGGGGGATACGCTGGCGGTTATAGTCCCGGCGGCAGAATTCTCCCAGAACGGAACCGTGACCGAGATCGGGCCCGCGGCGGATATCGCCTCGCGGACCGCCCTGGTCAAAATCCGCATCGACGGCAACGGCGCCTTGCGCCCAGGGCAGTATGCGCGGGTAGCCCTTCCAGGCGCAGCGGGGGTCACGACCTTCCTGGTGCCGGAAACCGCGCTGCTGCGATTCGGCCAGATGGAACGGATCTTTGTGACCGAGAACAACACCGCCCATTTACGGCTGGTGCGCAGCGGCGAACGCCGGGAAGGCCAGGTGGAGATCCTTGCCGGCCTCAATGGAGGAGAGCAGGTCGTGGTCCAGGGCGGAGAGAGGCTTGTTGATGGACAACCCGTAAATATCGTGCCGTGATGAACCACTCCCCCGATAATCAACACGGCTTTGCCGGCAAACTCGCCTCGATTTTTGTTGAATCCCGGCTGACCATCATCCTGATCATCGCCTCCCTGCTTCTCGGGATCATGGCCGTTGCCATGCTGCCACGGGAGGAGGAGCCGCAGATCAAGGTGCCAATGATCGACGTCATGGTCGCCATGCCCGGCGCCACCCCCAAGGAGGTGGAGGAACAGGTTTCCATCCCCATGGAAAAGCTCCTCTACGAAATCCCGGGGATTGAATACATCTACAGCACCTCCATGCCGGGGCAGTCCCTGCTCATCGCCCGTTTTTACGTGGGCGAAAAAATGGAGGACGCCATTGTCCGGCTCAACCAGAAGCTGGCCACCAATTTCGACCGCATCCCCCGCGGCGTCGCGCAGCCCCTGGTCAAGCCACGCACCATCGACGACGTGCCGGTGCTGGCCCTGACCCTGCACAGCCCCCATTATGACCATTACACCCTCCGGCGCCTCGCGGCCCAGCTCGACGACGCGGTCAAAAACATTCCCGAAGTGGCCGAGACCAAGCTCATCGGCGGCACACAGCGGCAGGTGCGGGTCCTCTTCGATCCCGCGCGTCTTGCCGCCCGGCGGCTAACCGCGACCGAAATCATCCCCAGACTGCAACAGGGCAACCTGCAATCGTACTCCGGCACCCTGCAATCCCTGAATAAGGAAGTCCTCCTGCAAACCGGTCAATTTCTTACTTCGGCCAAGGAAATCGGCCGCCTCGTCGTTGGCGTTTACGGCGGCAGGCCGGTGTATCTCGACGAGGTGGCCAGCGTGGTCGATGGTCCGGAAGAACCCACCAATTATGTACTCTTCGGCCAAGGCAAGGGACACGCGGAAGAAGCGGCCGTCACTCTCTCGCTGGCCAAGCGGCCGGGGGCCAACGCCGTGGAGGTGGTGGATTCGGTGCTGGCTAAGATCGACAGTCTCAAGGGCACCCTCATCCCCAGCGACGTCACCATAAGCGTGACCAGGAATTACGGCGAAACCGCGGCGGAAAAATCCAACGAGCTGTTGCTGCACATGGGTATAGCCGTGTTCGGCGTGACCCTATTGATCCTTTTCTTTCTGGGCTGGCGCGAGTCGATCATCGTCATCCTCGCCATCCCCTCGACCTTGGCGCTGACCCTGCTGCTCTTTTATCTGTACGGCTACACCCTGAACCGCATCACCCTGTTCGCGCTGATCTTTTCCATCGGCATCCTGGTGGACGACGCCATCGTGGTGGTGGAAAACATCGTCCGGCATCTCCGGCTGCCCGCCAACACGCGGAAACCCCTGCTCAAGATCGCCATCGAAGCGGTGAACGAGGTGGGCAACCCGACCATCATCGCCACCTGGGCGGTGATCGCCGCCATTCTGCCCATGGCGTTTGTCGGCGGGCTGATGGGACCCTACATGCGGCCGATTCCCATCGGCTCCTCCGCGGCGATGATTTTTTCGCTGTTCATCGCCTTCACCGTTACGCCCTGGGCCGCCATCCGGGTGCTGAAAAAGAACTGCTCCCCTGCGGAATGCCCCATCGATGCCGAGGGCGAAGTAGAACAGGAAGCAGAGCACGGCCACACCCCGGATGACTTCTTCACCCGGATCTACCACCGGATCATGGACCCGCTCCTTGCCCACGCCCGCTGGCGGTTGATCTTTTTTGCAAGCATTGTCGGCCTGCTCCTCGCTTCTTGCTCCATGGTCTATTTCGGGCTGGTCAAGGTCAAAATGCTGCCCTTTGACAACAAGAGCGAATTCCAGATCATCCTGGACATGCCCGAGGGCGCCACCCTGGAAGCAACCACCCAAGCGGCCAGGGAGATGGCCGCGGCTGTCAGCCGGGAACCGGAGGTGGTCAACTATCAGGTGTACGCCGGGGCTGCCTCGCCTTACAATTTCAACGGGCTGGTACGCCATTACTACCTGCGCAACAGCGCCAATCTGGCGGACATCCAGATCAATCTGCGGCCCAAGGGTGAACGCAAGGCCCAGAGCCACGAGATCGCCAAACGCATCCGTCCCGAGGTTACGGCCATCGCGGCAAAATACGGGGCCGCCGTGGCGGTGGCCGAGGTGCCGCCCGGGCCGCCGGTGCTGCAAACCCTGGTCGCCGAGATTTACGGCCAAACCGACGCCCAACGCCTGAAGCTCGCCGCCAAGGTCAAGGAACTCTTCACCAATACGGAAGGGGTGGTCGATGTGGATTGGTACCGGGAGACGGAACGGCTCAAGACCGTCATCACGGTGGACAAGGAAAAGGGTGCCCTCAATGGCATATCCGAAGACGAGATCACCCAGGCTGTTGATCTCGCAGTCAAGGGGCTGGCCATCGGCCTGTTCCACCAGCCCGAGGACAAGGAAGGGAGTAACATCGTTCTGGAGCTGCCCCGGGCGCAGCGGGCACGGGTGGAGAGCATCCTGAACCTCCAACTCCGCTCAGGCCTGAGCCCGGCAGCGCCCTTGGTGCCCCTGCGGGAGCTGGTCACGGTAACCGAGGCGCCCATTGACCAGCCCATCTACCGCAAGAACCTGAAGCCGGTTATTTATGTGACCGGCGATGTGGCCGGGGCAGCGGAAAGCCCGGCTTACGCGATCTTCGCCATGAACAAGGAACTTGCCAAACTCGATGGGAGGGAATACGGGGGCGAGCAAAAGACAATCGCCATCTACAACCTCAAACAACCGGTTTGCGGGCTGGAACCGACGATCAAGTGGGACGGCGAGTGGCACATCACCCTGGAGGTCTTCCGGGATCTGGGGTTCGCCTTCTGCGCGGTGATGATCCTCATCTACATGCTCATGGTGGGCTGGTTCAAGGATTACGCCGTGCCGCTGGTGGTGATGGCCGCCATCCCCTTTTCGCTGATCGGCATTCTTCCGGCCCACTGGGCTTTCGGCGCCTTCTTCACCGCCACCTCCATGATCGGCTTCATGGCCGGGGCAGGGATCGTGGTGCGCAACTCCATTATTCTGGTGGACTTTATCGAACTGCGCATCAGCCACGGCCTGCCGCTTAGGGAAGCGGTGGTGGAAGCCGGAGCCATCCGTTTTAGGCCCATGCTCCTCACCGCGCTGGCCGTGGTGGTCGGAGCCTCGGTGATCCTGGCCGATCCGATCTTCCAAGGGCTCGCCATCGCGCTGATGTTCGGGGAGATTGCCTCGCTGCTCATTAGCCGCATGGCGGTGCCGGTTCTCTATTTTATGCTCCGTACCCGCCGCCAGCCGCAAACAACACCCTGATCATCATCGCCACGCTCTTCCATGCGGATCGCACCGGCTGATTTTTTTTTTGCAGGCGCGCACGACAATCTTCTGTATAATTTTACAGTGGCAAATACCCTGGATTTCTGGTATCGGGGCTGTGCGGAAATTGATCCGCCCGGTTTACGGGAAATCAAAGGGTTAAAACACCAAGCCTTCATTTTTCCCTTGTTTGGGACCAACCAACCACTGTGCCCACCGCACACGGAGGAAATCATGAAAAAAGTTGCCCTGGCCCTTGGCCTGCTGCTCGCAACAGCGATAACCGGCTGCGACTCCGGCCCCTCGCAAAAATCCGCGCCTGTCCAGACCATTTCCATCAAGGGTTCCGACACCATGGTCCATCTGGTCAGCTCCTGGGCGGAAGAGTTCATGAAAACCCATGCCGAGACTGACATCTCCGTAACCGGCGGCGGCTCCGGCACCGGCATCGCCGCCCTGATCAACGGCACCACCGATATCTGCGCGGCCTCTCGGGGCATAAAGGAAAAAGAGCGGAAGCAGGCCGAGGGAAACAAGGTTTCCCCCCTGGAAACCCCGGTGGCCCGCGACGGCATCGCCTTGATCGTGCATCCTCAAAACCCGGTGAACAGCCTGACCATTGACCAGCTGCGCTTGATCTACACCGGCAAGGTGACCAATTGGAAGGAGGTCGGCGGCGCCGATACCCCCATTCTCCTGCTCTCCCGCGAGTCCAGCTCCGGCACCTTTATCTTCTTCCAGGAACATGTCCTGAACAAGGAGGACTTCAGCTCCTCCGCCCGGTTGCTCCCCGGCACCTCCGCCCTGGTGCAGGCCGTGGCCGCCGACCGTGGGGCCATCGCCTATGTGGGCTTAGGCTTTGCCGCGGAAGCGAAGGGCACGGCAAAAACCCTTGGCATCCAGGGCAAGGATCAGCCCAGCCCGGTGGTCCCCAGCGAGGAAACCGTCCGTTCCGGGGCATACGCTGTTTCCCGGCCGCTTTTCTTCTATACCAACGGGACGCCCAAGGATTCGGCAAAACAGTTCATCGATTTCTGTCTGAGTCCGGCTGGGCAGAAGATTGTGAGAGAAACGGGATATGTCCCGGTCTCGTAAGCAACACATAACCGACAAGGCGATGCGGCTGCTGCTGGTCGGCGCCGCATCGACCAGTGTTCTTGTCGTCTGCCTGATCTTCCTCTTCCTGTTCAAGGAGGCAGGGCCCTTTGCGCTTTCCCCCGGGCTGGGCAAGCTCCTGGACAGCCAGTGGATCCCGGTCTCCTTTCAGGAGGAGCATTTCGGGGTCGGCCCTCTGCTGTCCGGCTCCGCCCTGGTAACCGCCCTGGCCATGCTGGTCACGGTGCCCATCTCCGTGCTGGTCGCCATCTACATCGCGGAAATCGCCAGGCCAGGGGAGCGGGAGTTTCTCAAGCCCTTCATTGAAATTCTGGCCAGCATCCCCTCTGTGGTGCTGGGCTTTTTCGGCCTGCTGGTGGTGGCCCCCATCGTCAAGGCAACCTTCGGCCTGAGTACCGGCCTCACCGCCCTGACCGGCGCCCTGCTCCTCTCGCTCATGGCCATCCCCACCATCATCTCCCTGTCGGAGGATGCTCTGGTCAGCGTGCCCTATGCCCTGAAAAACGCCTCCCTGGCCCTGGGCGCCAGTCACCTGCAGACCATCTTCCGGGTTACCCTGCCAGCGGCCCTGCCGGGGATCGTGGCAGCGGTCATGCTCGGGATCGGCAGGGTTATCGGAGAAACCATGGCAGTGCTGATGGTCACCGGCAATTCGGCCATTCTCACCGCTTCCCCCCTGGCCTCGGTGCGGACCATGACCGCCACCATCGCCGCGGAGATGGGCGAGGTGCCCTTTGGCAGCGTCCATTATCAAGCGCTTTTCTGGATAGGAATCATCCTGCTGGTCATTACCTTTTTCCTCAACATCATTGCACAGCGCGTGCTGAAGAAATACGGCATGATGAAATGAAGACACTCTCGCAGAAAGGGAACAATGCCACAGGTCCGCAACGCAAAATCGAAGGGTTGCCAAGCAATAACCGTTGTAATCGCGGCTTGTTGCGATTTCAACAAATGAAGACGATCTCGCAAAAGAAGAGCCACGGCGCAGGTCCATTGAACGCCAGCAAAAAGAAACAAGCCCGCACCGTCGGCGGAGCAACTTTTCGTTGTTTCATCGTGTTCGCGCACTGCGAGGCCGGCAAATGATGACGAACAACATGGCCGACAAATTCATTCTTCTCGCCCTGCGGCTCATCACCTACGCCATTGTCCTGGTGATCGGCTATATCCTGTTTGACATCATCAAAAATGGGGCCTCGGCCCTCAACTGGCAGTTTATCAGCAGCTTTCCCCGGAGAAGCGGAGCGGCGGGCGGCATCTTTCCCGCCATTGTCGGCACCTTTTATCTGGTATTGGGCACCATCGCCGTTTCCCTGCCGCTTGGGATCGGCGGGGCGATCTATCTCTCCGAATATGCGGAGCAGGACCGGTTCAACACCCTGATCCGCTTGGCCATTGTCACCCTGGCCGGGGTGCCTTCCATCGTCTTCGGCCTGTTCGGCCTCGGTATCTTTGTCCTGTTCTGCGGCTTTGGCCCCTCCATTCTAGCGGGCAGCCTGACCCTGGCCTGCATGGTCCTGCCCACCATCATCGTGGCCAGCGAGGAGTCGCTGCGGGCCGTGCCCAAGGGTTTCCGCGATGCAAGCCTGGCCTTGGGGGCCACCAAGTGGGAGATGATCCGCACCAACATCCTGCCCTATTCCATGTCCGGCATGATAACAGGCTCGATCCTGGGCATCGGCCGGGCGGCCGGGGAAACCGCGCCCATCCTCCTGACGGTGGCAGCCTTTTTTCTCCCCAGGCTGCCCAAATCCATTTTCGATCAGGTCATGGCCCTGCCCTATCATCTGTACATCCTGGCCACCCAGCATCCGGAAGCGGACAGGATCAGACACATGCAATACGGCACCGCCCTAGTCCTCCTCCTGCTGGTTTTAGGCTTGAGCCTTGGCGCAATACTCATTCGAACCCATTTCAGGAAAAAATTCCGATGGTAGAACAATCTCTTTACCCCAATTACCCTGAAAACCTGGAAATGGTTGTCACTGCCAACCGGGTCAACTTCTTCTATGGGGCCACCCAGGCGCTTTTTGACATCTCCCTTCTGATCCCGGCCAAGCATGTTACAGCCCTGATCGGCCCGTCCGGCTGCGGCAAGTCCACTTTTTTGCGATGCCTGAACCGGATGAACGACACCATCCCCCACAGCCGGGTGGAGGGGGCAATCTCCATCAATCAAAAGGATATCTATGCGCCGGACACCGATGTCGTGGAGCTGCGCAAGGAAGTGGGCATGGTTTTCCAAAAATCAAACCCTTTCCCAAAGTCCATCTTCGACAACGTTGCCTACGGCCCCAGGATTCACGGCGAAAAAAACCCAAAACGGTTGGCGGAAATTGTCGAACAAAGCCTGCAACAAGCAGCCATCTGGGACGAGGTCAAGGACCGGCTACACGCCAATGCCATGGGGCTTTCCGGCGGCCAGCAGCAGCGGCTCTGCATCGCCCGCGCCCTGGCCGTCGGGCCGAAGATCCTGCTCATGGACGAACCGGCCTCGGCCCTTGACCCCAAATCCACCATGCGGATCGAGGATCTGATCGGCGAGCTGCGCACCAACTACACCATTGTCATCGTCACCCACAACATGCAGCAGGCCGCCCGGGTTTCCGACTACACCGCCTTCTTCTATGAAGGCCGTTTGATTGAATGCGATGCAACCCCGAAAATATTCACCAACCCTCGGCAGAAACAGACAGAAGATTACATAACCGGCCGCTTCGGATGAGCGTGGAGTGAAACTATGCCAAAACACATGCAGCACGACATCGACAAACTGAAGGCCAAGATCATCGCCATGGGCGAAGCCGTGGAAGACCGGGTCTACCAGGCCACGCTTTCCGTGATCAACCGCGATCCGGTCAAGGCAAACGCGGTGATCAAGGGGGATCGGGAGATCGACGACATGGAGGTGGAGATCGAGGAGGATTGCCTGAAGATTCTCGCCCTGTATCAGCCGGTGGCCATCGATCTGCGCTTCATCGTGGCGGTGCTGAAGATCAACAGTGATCTGGAGCGGATCGGGGACCTGGCGGTGAATATCGCCGAACGGGGGTTATTCCTCGCCGGCCAGGAAAAGTTTGAAATCCCCTTTGACCTGACGGCCATGGTGAGCCTGGCCGAAAAGATGGTCACCGAAAGCATCGACGCCCTGATCAACCACGACGTGCGCTTGGCCCACCATATCCGGGCGACGGACGACACCATGGATGCCATGAACCGGGAGATGTACACCCAGCTCAAGGAGATGATCATCACCGATACCGAGCAGGTGAACAACCTCATGCATGTCCTCTCCGTGGGGCGACATCTGGAGCGCATCGCCGACCACGCGACCAACATTGCCGAGGATGTCATCTATCTGGTGGATGCCCAGATCATCCGGCACACACCTGAGCTGTACGACGAGTAAACGCGATAAAGAATGCACAATGAAAAGTTAAGAATGGAAATATTCCCCTTAACTTTTCACTCTCCACTTTAAACCGTGCATTGCTGTATCAGGACGAGATGTCGATGGTGCCTTTTTTCTTGAGGATGCGCAGGCCAATATAGATGGGCAGGAGAACGGCGACGATCCCCGCGGCATAGGGGGCATACGCCGATTCCGCGAGCGTGGTGCCGTGGAGGAAATACTCCCGCCAGAGCGGAATCAACGCCAAGGCGACAAAGGTCCAGAAAGCAGTGCCGCTGTCCTTGATCAGGGCGCGCCACCAGTGGAAGCTGAACCCGGACAGGGTCTGGCCGAGATTGGCAAACGACGGCCACAACCGGCGCGTCCTGCGGCAGAACGCCTCGTATTCCTCCCCGAATTTGCCGTAAAGAAATTTCTCCTCCGTGGCCATGATCGCATAGTAGAAAAAGACGAAAAACGGCAGCACCGTGACAAAGGCCAGGGGCGCGCCGCCATACAGGCCGATGCCGATGGCGATCAAAATGTTGCCCAGGTACATGGGATTGCGCACATGGTTATAGATGCCGCCGGTAACCAGACGGCTGGCATTGACCTTGCCATCTTTTCCGCCCCGCTCGATGTAGTCAAAACCAATGGTAAAAAAACGCAGTCCCTCGCCGAGCAAGGTCACCGCCAGCCCCAGACTGGTCAACCAGCTGGTGACGGTCTCGTTGACGATCACCTGCGGCCTGAACACAAAGAGCATGGCGATGAAGATAACCGGAAACATATAGGCCCGGTAGCGGAAGAAAAAGTTCCCGGCCCCGACCATGAAAGGGTTGCTCAGCCTCATTTTGCCCCCTTCCGAATGATGTATCCGCAGAAATTGTACCACTTGAAAAAGATCTCGCATTCGCTGAAACCGTTGTTCAGGACCAGATCCTCGTTTTCCTGCACCCGGTAGGGGATGAGCACGTTCTCCAGGGCCTCGCGCTTCTGGCTGATCTCAAGCTTGCTGTAGCCGCTTGCCTCCTTGAAATCATAGTAGTACTTGATAAAAAACCGGTTCAAGAGCGAATCCCGGCTCAGCACCTTCTCGATGAGGATAAGGCAACCGTTTTCGTTGACCCCTTTGGCGATGCTCTGGATCAAGCGCTCCCGGTTCAGGGGCCGGACAAATTGGAGGGTGAGATTCATGATCACCACCGAGGCGTTCTCAACCCGCACCCCGTTGTTGAGATCCATGTGCTCAAGATGGTATTCATGCTGCATGCCGTGGGTCTTCAGCTTTTCCTCGGCTTTTTTCAGCATCTCCTCGGAATAGTCGCAGCCCACAAACCGCACTCCCTGGGGCAGGATCGGATCAAGCTGAATCAGGGTCGTTCCGGTGGAACACCCCAGATCGTAGACGTTCGTCCCCGGCACGGCGAAATCCCGGGTCAGCTCGGACATCATCCGTTGCACTTCTAGATAAAAAGGAACCGACCGGACCAGCATGTCGTCAAAAACAGACGCGGTTTTCGCGTCAAAACTGAAATCAGCCACCGTGCCCTGTGGTGTTGCAAAAATTTTATCCTTACCCATGAGCTCCTTTTCTCCTGCTAATATTCTTAAACCTTTTCTTACTTATCACAAATTCTGGCGCGCCACCACGCGCATCCCCTCTTTTCCAATCCCGGGCCAGTGGTCCAACCCCCGCTGGTACAGCAGACTGGCCCCCTGATAGGAGCAGATGGCCTTGCTGCTCAGCTCCTTATTTTCCGACACCGGAACCAGCACCGCATCCTGCATGGTTTCACGGGCCACCTGATACTGAGAAATTCCCTGCCGTTCGTTGAGAATAGCCAGACAGCCATTCTCCAGATAGCCAAGGCGCTGGTAGTTCCCGATAAAAGCGCGGGGCGTGAAATCCGAGGCCAGGATATCCTTGCCAAAGAATTTGCTGTGGTATTGCCAGCCAAGAAGGCCAAACAGGGTGGGGCCCAAGTCCACCTGGCTTGCCAGAGCATTGTTCACCCCCGGCTTAATGATCCCCGGCCCGTAAAAAATCAAGGGGATGTGGTAGCTATGCACCGGCAGCTCCTGGCGACCGGCGCTGCCTGCGCAATGATCGGCAACGACAATGAAGATGGTATTGCCAAACCAGGAATGCTGCCGCGCCTCGTCGATGAATTTGCCGATGGCGTAATCGGTGTACTTGACCCCACCGGTTCGCCCGGTTTTGGAAGGGATGTCGATCTTCCCCTCGGGATAGGTGAAGGGCCGGTGGTTTGAGGTGGTCATCACATACCCGAAGAATGGTTGCTTCCTCCTTGCGGAGTGATCGAATTCGCGCAGAGCCCGCCCCAGAATATCCTCGTCGCACACGCCCCAGATATTGGCAAAGCTGATCTCTGCCGCGCTGAGATCGCTGCGATCGGTAACCTCAAAGCCGTTGCCGCCGAAAAAGGCGTTCATGTTGTCGAAATAGCCGTAACCGCCATAGAAAAACCTGGTGTCATACCCTTTGTCCCGGAAAACGAAGCCCAGGGAAAACAGGTTGGCGTTGTTGGGCCGCTTGACAATGGACTGCCCCGGCGTCGGCGGCACGGAAAGCGTGACCGCCTCCATCCCGCGAACGGTCCGGGTGCCCGTGGCATACAACCGGTTGAACAGCAGACCGTCCTTGGCCAAGGCGTCAAGATTGGGGGTGAGGTGCGCGGTGTTGCCAAAAGCGCCGAGATATTCCGCGCTCAGGCTTTCCACCATGATCAACACGACATTGGGGCGTTTTTCCGGAGCTGCGGAGGTAAGCACCCGTTCTATGTCCGTGGGGTTGTCATCGACATAGCGGCTGTTCTTGGTCTTGAGCAGCGTCCGCAATCCGGTAAACACCGCACCCTCATCCATGTTTTTGTAAAACGTCGCGTAATCCAGGCTGTTGTTGCGAAAGGCGGAAAACAGCTGGTATATCCCATTCTCCGCCAACTCTTTTTCGTAGCGGTTCTCAAAGGCCGCGCCAAGAAAGGAGCCATCCACGGTCACAAATACCAATACTGGCAAAAGCAAAAAAACCGCCCCGGTGGCCAGGCGGGCGGCAAGCCCGGAGGCTGGCCCCCTGTGTTGCCGCACCGAGTCAATAACGGCCTCAATCCGGGGGCGGATGACAATAAAGATCAATGCTGCCGTAACGCCGATGAGGGCGAGCAACTGTGGCACCGGATAGGATTCACGGATATTGCCAATCACCTCATGGGTGTAGACCAGATAATCCACGGCGATGAAGTTAAACCGCACGCCAAACTCATCCCAAAACAGCCATTCCGCCACGGCGGAAAAAAGCAGGCCATAACACAGCGAAAAAACAAGGGGATAAAGAACAACCCTCTGCCACCGGCTGATAAAAAACCGCTGGGGCATGATCATCAGATACAGGGCCATGGGAGTGGCAAAATACACGGCATTGAACAGATCAGACACCAAGCCGGCCAAAAAGATTCCTGCCACGGTCACGGGACCATGCCCGATCTGCGGCCAGCTGTGGACCAATAACGCCAACCGCACCCCAAAGGCATACAAGCTGTACCAGAGAAAAAAGAGCCGGAGAAGTTGAAAGCGGCCGGGAAACAGCAAACCGGACAGGCGGAAAACCACGGAAGATGTGATCCTTGACATAATTTTGGCTACCTGATCCGTTGCGCAGGCCTGCCCCGTGTTCCCGGCCGCAATGACCGCGGATTTTTCCAGGGGGAAGCGCATCGCTTTGCCAGAATCTAGCACGCCAAGAATTACCAGATGATTTCCAAGACATTACAAACGTGAAAGGTTGTGATTTTTTTTTGGGGGGGGTCAGGACAGCAGAGGAGCGTCGGCGGGCAGCCGCAGGATGAAGACCGAACCCTGACCGGGCGCGCTTTCCACCTCGATGGTCCCGGCATGGGCATGGACAACGGCTTTGACAAGGCTCAGCCCCAGGCCCAGGCCGCGTTGGCTGCGGCTGTAATCCCCCCGGTACAACCGGTCAAAAATCAAGGGCAGATCGTGCGGCGGAATGCCTGTCCCGGTATCCCGCACCCGGAGCACCGCATCTCCAGCCTGACGATTACAGGTCAGTTCTATGCGGCCCCCGGGAGGAGTATGCTTCAGACTATTGTCCAGCAGATTGCCGACCACCTGCCGCATCCGGTCGATATCCGCCATCATGGTAAGACCGGACGGGCCGGAAACAGAAACCTCCACCCCCTTTTCCTCAGCCACGTATTGGTACAGGTCAGCCACTTCGGCAAGGAGGGAAACAACATCAACGGGTTGCCGATACAGCTTCATCACTCCGGTCTCCGCCTCGGAAATATCCATCAGGGTATTGAGCATGGTGATGATCCGCTCTGACTTTTCGGCACAGTCCAGCAAGGATTCGCGCAACACCTCGGTATTGTTGCTAAACTGCAAAGCGGTTTCGATTCCGGCCCGCATGCGGGTCACCGGAGTCCGCAAATCATGGGCCACATTATCCAGAGCCGCCCGCATGCCGGTAATCAGCTGTTCGATCTTTTCCAGCATGGTATTGAAAAGGTGAACCAGCTCGTCCAGCTCGTCGCCGGTCTGCCGCGACGGCACCCTGGCGTCCATTTTCCCGATATCAATGCTGCGCACGACCTGAATGAGATCGCGCACCGGCCGTAGGGAACGGAAGGCCAGGAAAAAACCGCCGGCAAACCCAAAGATGATCATCGGCAGCATGATCCCAGCAAAAACCTCCCCGAAATAATCCAGAATTTTTTGCCGTTCCCCAGACCCCCGGCCGATCTGGAGCAGATATCCGCTCTTAAGCCGCCTGCTGACAATCTCAAGGACATCGCCCCTTCCCTTCGCCGGGAGGGCGACCCAATCATCGCCAATCCCCCCGCCCCCGCTACGGAATAATGGAGAAAACCCGCCGGTCAACTGGCGCCAGTCCGGCGGCAGGGTAAAAATAAGCGACTGATCGGTGGGGTCGGCCACCCGCACGAAAAAACCCGCCTGGCTGTTATGCTCGTCCTCAAGGCGGATCTCGGCAAGCATGGCCTGTACCCCGCTCTGTTGCTCCTGCAGGGTATACTCGTTGAGCTTGGCCAGAATGATGTTGCGATCCTTTTCCAAGATCGCGGAGCGCAGGGGGAAATAAAGCAGGGCGAAAAGCAAAAGCGAGCTTGAGATGAAAATAAGGGAATACCACAGAGCCAGGCGGAAACCCGTGGTTTTTGTCAGGTGCTTAATCGTTACCAAGGGCATAGCCGACTCCGCGAATCGTCTGAATCAGCTTCCGTCCGAAATTCCGGTCAATTTTATTGCGCAGCCGGCAGATGAGCACATCCACCACATTGGTCTGGGGATCAAAATTATAATCCCAGACATGCTCCAAAATCATGGTCTTGGAAATAACCCGCCCTGGATTGCACATGAGATATTCGAGGAGAGAAAACTCCCTGGGCTGAAGCTCGATCTTGCGGTTCCCCCTGTAGACCTCCCGCTTGAGCTTGTCAAGGGAGAGATCTCCGGCCCGCAGAACCGTGGCTTCCGGCGCGGCGCCTGCCCGGCGGATCAGGGCCTGCACCCTGGCCAACAGCTCGGAAAAGGAAAACGGCTTGGTGAGATAATCGTCCCCACCGGCCTGCAATCCCTTGACCCGATCCTCAACCGATCGTTTGGCGCTTAAAATGAGCACCGGGGTATTGACCTGCCGACGGCGAAGCTGATCAAGCAGGGCAAGGCCATCAAGCCTTGGCAGCATAATATCAAGAACGGCAAGATCATAGGCGCCATCGAGCGCCCGGATAAGGCCATCCTCGCCATTATCGACGATATCAACGGAAAAACCCGCCTGCCGAAGCCCCATACTGATGAAGGAGGCAATTTTATGATCATCTTCGACTACGAGTATGCGCATGGCCGCCTTATCCTAAAAAAATCACCGTTGCCCTCACAAAGAGTAGCAGGCCTGCATCCAACCGGCAATCAGAACTTTGCCGAGGAAGAGTCGAGAACGAACGCCGTCCGCAAAAAAGAATATGTGCGGGCCGGCCAGGCAGTGTGGTATAGTTTTTTGCCCTGCTTTTATGGGGTTTGAAGCCGTTTTTATCCGGACCGTACCGGACTGACCGCTGGCGAATTTTTTCCCACACAACGACCATATGATCCCAAGCGTGCACCCATACTTTCCCCGGCTGAAACTGGCCGTAAACAACCGCTATACCCTATTCCTGCTCTTTCTTCTCGGCTACACGGCGATTCTTCAGCAATACGGCGGCCTGCCTGCATTGTTGCCGGCGTGGCGCCTGGAAATCCCCCTGCTCCTCTATCTCTACTTTTTTCTCAACCAGCTCCTCCGCAAATCACGCCTGCAGCCGCTGATTGCAGCAGCGCCGCTTGTTCTGCTTTACGGAGTATTCGATGTCTACTACATCATGTTTGGCAGGATGCTGCGGATCACCGAAATAACCGAACTGCCGGAGATGCTGCAGGTGCTCTCTCCCCTGGCCCTGGCCCTGACCGGGGTGCTGATCGTCCTTCCGCTCCTGTTTTTTCTGGGATCCCTTGAATTTCGCACGCGACGGGCGGCCACGGCCACGGCCTCGCTGCCGCTCTTGGGGCTGCTATTGCTGGTGGAGTTGACCCCAAATTTCTTCATGACGGCTTTCCAGGAAACCCAGCAGGAGATCGTCTTTTATTCCGATACGGCCAGCGCCCGCAACAACGGGCGCCTGAGCATGATGCTCTACAATGAGGCCAAGCGAAGAAGCTACCATGAAAAGATTGCCGGCCATCAGATGGACTCCGCCTCCCTGATGGATTTCGACAAGGTGATTGCCGTACTCAAAGAGCAGCCGAAAAAAAGGAATATCCACCTGATTGTTCTTGAGAGCTTTCTCGACCCAGGGCTTTTGAAAAACGCCCGGTTTTCCCGCAACCCCGCCCATCCCGCTTTCCGCAAACTGCTGGCGAAAAGAGGGGGGATTTCCATCTCCCCTGTTTTTGCCGGCGGCACGGCCCAGGCCGAGTTCGAGGTTCTTTGCGGAGCTCCTGCCCTGCGGGAGTTTTCCGGTATTGAATTCGACGTATTCACCGGGGCCAAGGCTCCCTGCCTCCCCCATATTCTCTCTCTGGGCGGCTACGAAACAACCGCCACCAATTCCTACAAACCGGATTTTTTCAACTCCACCAACGCCTATACCGGAATCGGCTTTGACAACATGTATTACCCGCAAGAATTCTCCGCAGGCTACGCCACCTATTTCTCCGCCGGGGATGTGACGGACGAAAATTACATGTTCGACGGGGTGCTTTTCTCCCAAAACCTGGAATTCATCACCAAACGGATCAAGGATAACCCCACGCTCCCCATTTTCAACTATGTTATCGGCATGTACGGCCATATCCCCCACGACCTCAACCCGGATAAGCGGCCAAAAATCATTAAGCTGCTTGGAAAATTGCAAGATGAAGGATTAGAGAAAGCCACCAATCAGTACTATTACCGCACCGAGGCCATCGCCTCCTATGTGAAAGGCCTTATCTCAGCAGACCCGAAGTCGCTGATCATCCTGGTGAGCGACCACCTGCCCAGCCTCTCGGGAAGCAAAACCTACCAGGAGCTCAACTATCTCGGCGGAAGTGCGGAAGCCACCTTTCTCAACCGGATATACATCATCGAAAATGGCCGGCCGGTGCGGCAGAACACCATCCATCATTACGACATTCCCCGCATCATCCTCAACTATGCGACCAGAGGAAAATACTGCAAGGAACACGACTGCAACTTCACGGCCCAGGACACCCCGATTGCCAGAACCGCCTTCCGGGATGATTACCTGGACATCATGTCCCAGGCCATGAATGCCGCCGCTGCGGTCCGCATGCTCGGAGCAAAGACGCAGCAGTGCGTGCAATGACAACAATACGATTCCGGTAAAAAAATGCCCCCCCTCATGCATCCTTGGGAACTCCCCCTTCTTCTCGCAGGATTGTCCCTGTTGCTTACCGGGATTATCCGCCGTTACGCCTTGGCGCGCAACCTTATCGATATCCCAAACAACCGGAGTTCGCATCGGATTCCAACCCCGCGCGGAGGAGGGCTGGCCATTGTCCTGACTTTCTTGGCCGGGCTGGTGTGCCTATGGCTGCTCGACGCTCTGCCGGCACAGATATTACTGGCTCTGTCCGGCGCCGGAGGGCTGGTTGCCTGGATTGGCTTTTGGGATGATCACCACCATATCGCGCCGAAATGGCGCTTGAGCGCCCATTTCCTCGGGGCTGCCTGGGGGCTTTTCTGGCTGGGAACACTGCCGCCCCTATCTGTGTTCGGACACCTGTTGCATCTCGGCTGGCTTGGCTATGGGCTCGCCGCCGTGTATCTTGTCTGGCTGCTCAATCTGTACAATTTCATGGACGGCATCGATGGGATTGCCGGCATTGAGGCGATCACGGTCTGCCTCGGCGGCAGTCTTGCCTATGTCCTCTCGGCGCCTGGTGGGCAGAATTGGCTGGCGCCAGTTCTGCTGCTATCCGCGGTTGCAGGCTTTCTGTTCTGGAATTTCCCAAAGGCCAGAATATTCATGGGAGACTCCGGCAGCGGCTTTCTGGGCCTGATTTTGGGGCTTTTCTCGATTCAAGCGGCCCAGATTAACCCAGAACTATTCTGGTGCTGGGTCATTCTGCTTGGAGTTTTCGTGGTGGACGCGACCACGACTTTGGTGCGCCGGGTGCTGCGCGGAGAGGCTTTCCATGAAGCCCACCGCAGTCACGCCTACCAGTATGCCGCCCGCCGTTTTGCCGCGCACCGCCATGTTTCCCTTGCGGTGGGGCTGATCAATCTCCTCTGGTTGCTGCCTCTGGCTCTGCTGGTGTCGAAGGGGTTGCTTTCTGGGTTGGCCGGGTTGCTGATCGCCTACCCGCCGCTGGTGTGGGCCGCGTTTCTCTACAAGGCAGGGGCAAGGGAACAACAGGAAGTCTAGTTGCGCCCCCCTCCACGTTTAAACAAAAAAAAGGGGTTAACCGAAAACGGCTAACCCCTTTGCTATTCTACTGGTCGGGATGAGAGGATTCGAACCTCCGGCCCCTTGAACCCCATTCAAGTGCGCTACCAGACTGCGCTACATCCCGACAAAAATCACCAATCAACAGGTGCCACTATTTAGCATGACCAAGAGCGCCTGTCAAGCTGGACTCTCACAAGCACCCCTATTCCTCAAGAATTTTCTGCAAGGCCAACAACTCCGCCTTAACCTGCGCAAAAATATCCGCCGGTTGCACTGACATCTCGCGCTTTCCTTCGGGCGCATCAGTCTCATGCTCCTGCCCGTTTCCATCCCGCGTCAATGCCTTTTTGGCGCCACTGATGGTAAAGCCCTCATCCTTGAGCAGCCGTTTGATCTCCAGGACCGTTTCCACATCCACCCGGCGATAAAGCCGCTGTTTGGACTGGGCTCGCTGCGGGTGGAGTATCCGGAATTCCGACTCCCAGTACCGGAGCACATGCTGCTTCACCCCGGTTATCGCGCACACCTCGCCGATCTTGAAGTACCGCTTTTCGGGTATCCCAGGGAGAACCTGGGCGCCCCCCTGGCCGTCATCAGAAGTCCCGCAAGATGGCTTGGTCACATTGTTCCTTTATTCTTTGTTCAGATTCTCCCGAACCACCTTGCTGGGCCTGAAGGAAACCATGTGCCTTTTGGAAATCTCCATGGTTTCGCCGGTCCGGGGATTGCGCCCCACCCGCGAGGATTTTTTCCGCACGGTGAAGGTGCCGAACTGCACAATCTTGATGGCCTCGCCCTGGAGCAGGGTTTTCTTGAGCGCATCGAAAACAGCATCAACCATCTCTCCGGCGCTTCGCTGGGAAAAGCCCATTTTCTCGTTGATGGTCTGCGCGAGTTCTTTTCTGGTAAGGTTGGATCGTTTCATCTATTATGCCTCACGTAACTGACCGTTAAAACGGGAAATCATCATCTCGATAATTTTTTGGTGAATCTTGCCGACGGTTTCGTCATCCAGGGTCCGGTCAACTGCCCGGTAAGTGATGGAGATTGCCACACTCTTTTTACCGGCCTCAATATTCTTCCCCTGGAACACATCAAAAATTTCTGCCTTTTCGATACACTTCTCTCCACAGCCGTGGATGGCGGAAAGCATTTCCCCCGCGGCAACCCCCACCGGGACGATGAGAGCCATGTCCCATCTCACAAAGGGGAATTTGGGCAAGGGGGCAAAGGTCTTTGCCTGGGACGCAAAACCGCCGAGCGCGGCAAGATCAAGGTCAATAAAAAAGGCCTGCTGCTTAATCCCAAAACCTTTCAAGGTTTTCTGACTGAAAGTGCCGCACCAGCCCAATATGTGCTCCCCTCCCCTGACGGCCAGAACACTGCCCGGTTCGGCAAAGGGAAGTTCCTGCCCGGCGACACAGGTTTCGCAGGTGATTGCGCCGCCAAGGCGCAGGCTCTCCAGAATCTGCGCCACAACCCCTTTGACATCAAAAATGTCCGCAGGGGCTTCCCCGGCATGAAGCACAGGCGCCCCAGGATTCCGCCGTCCGGAGATAACCGCTGCCAAGCGGAAAGGCTCGCTGGGTTGACTGCTTCCCGCGGGATGAAAGACCTTGCCGATCTCAAAGAGCCGGACATCATGGTTCTGATGATTCACATTGCGGCGCAGGTTCTCAAGAAGCCCTGGCACAAGCGTGGTCCGCAAAACACTCTGATCTTCCGCCAGAGGGTTTAACAGATGCACGGCCTGCCTTCTGAAATCGTCTGCCGCCAAGCCCAGCAGATCGCAATGCTGCGGGGCCACAAAACTGTAGTTGATGGCCTCGTAAAACCCGAGGGCGGTGAGGGTCTGCGCCACCTTTTTCCGCAGTTCCCGAAGGGGATCCTGCTCGGAAAAATTCATGGGCACCATGGGCAGGGTGGTCGGCAGCAGGTTGTAGCCCACGACCCGGGCAACCTCTTCAATAAGGTCTATCTCCCGCTCAAGGTCAACCCGGAAACTCGGAGGGGTCACCCGCAGGGTATCCTCATCAATCCTTGCCGCGTCAATCTCAATGCCGGTCAGGGCGTTGGCAATCTGAGCCAGCGAGAGATCCATGCCGAGCAGCGCACGCGTCCGGCTCACTCGCAGAGTAATGGCAGGCGGGGCAAGAACCCCCTCCTGGAAATCAACGCCACCGTCAACAATCTCCCCGCCGCCCAGCGCAGCCATGAGCTGCAAGGCCCGCTCCATGGCCTTGGGCACGCCTTGCGGATCAACCCCCCGCTCGAAACGGTAGGATGCCTCGGTGCTCATCTTGAGTTTGCCAGCTGTGCGCCGGATGCCAATGGCGGCAAAACAGGCGCTCTCCAGCAGAATGTCCGTGGTCGCGGCATCGATCTCGGAATTGGCCCCGCCCATGATCCCGGCCACGGCCACCGGCCGCTCGGCGTCGCAGATCATCAGCATCTCGCTGTCAAGCTGGTGCTCGGTCCCGTCCAGGGTAGCAAGCTTCTCCCCGGATTTTGCCCGCCGGACCACGATTCTGCCTCCGGCCAGTTTATTGAAATCAAAGGCGTGCAGGGGTTGACCGTATTCCAGCATGACAAAGTTGGTGATATCAACGATGTTGCTGATCGGCCGCATACCCACGGCCAGCAAACGCTGTTGCAGCCACCAGGGCGAAGGGCCTATGGTGACGTTTCTGATGAGCCGGGCCGCATAGCGGGGGCAATCCGCAGCGGATTCGACCTCAACGCTGAAGGGCAGATTTTCTCCGGTCAAGGCAGGGGTGGCCGTAACCGGCGGCTTGATCCGCTTGCCGATCACCCCGCCCACCTCCCGGGCGATCCCCAGGACACTGGCACAATCGGGCCTGTTGGGGGTGAGATCGACCTCAATCATGGTGTCCGCCAGCCCCAATGCCTGGCTGAGCGGCTGCCCGGGCTGCAGATCAGCAGCCAGTTCCATGATCCCGGCCTGATCCTCGGTAATCCCAAGTTCCTTGGCCGAGCACAGCATGCCGCAGGATTCCTCCCCGCGAATCTTTGCCGGTTTGATGGTAAAGCCCCCGGGCAAAACCGCACCGGGCAAGGCAAGAGCCGTAACCAATCCGGCCCGTGCGTTGGGAGCGCCACACACCACGCGCTTACGCTCCTGACCCACATTCACGTCACAGAGCACCAGCTTGTCTGCATTGGGATGGGGGGAAACCGCCTCAATCCTCGCCACCACAACCCCGGTCAATTCGGGATAGCACGGCACACAGGCATCCACCTCAAGCCCGAGCATGGTGAGGTGGTCGGCAATCTTGGCCGGTTCCAGGTCCGTATCGATGTATTCGCGCAGCCAGTTGAGCGTAAACTTCATGGATCGTGTCTTATGGTCGTCGCCCCAAAGGAGCCTAGAACTGTGAAAGAAAACGCAGATCGTTTTCGTAGAAAAGCCGGATATCGGTGATGCCGTACTTCAACATGGCAATCCTCTCGATACCAAGGCCAAAGGCAAAGCCGCTGTACTCTTCCGGATCGTAGCCGACCTTTTTAAAGACCTCGGGGTCGATCATGCCGGCGCCTAAAATTTCAAGCCACCCGGTGTGTTTGCACACCCGGCACCCCTTGCCGCCACAGATAACACAGCCGATATCAACCTCGGCGCTGGGCTCGGTAAAGGGGAAAAAACTGGGACGGAAACGGATGGGGGTATTTTCAGCGAACATCCTGGTGATGAACACCGAAAGCACACCCTTGAGATCGGCAAAAGAGATGTGGCGGTCAACAAGAAACCCTTCCACCTGATGGAACATGGGGGTATGGGTGATATCCGAATCGCAGCGGTACACCTTGCCCGGCGCAATCATCCGCAGGGGCGGCTGCTCCTTTTCCATGATCCTGGCCTGCATGGGCGAGGTATGGGTTCTGAGCAGCAGGCTGTCGCTGATATAGAAGGTGTCGTGCATGGCCCGGGCCGGATGATGCGGCGGGATGTTCAGGGCCTCGAAATTATAAAAATCGACCTCGACATCCGGCCCTTCGGCCACCGCAAAACCCAACCCCTCGAAGATGGCGCAGACCGCATCCATGACCTGGGTCACCGGATGCAGTTTGCCAAAAGGCAAGGCGCGTCCGGGCAGGGTCAGATCGAGGGCAGCCTGGGCTGCGCCCCCCCCAGCCTCGGCAAGCTGGGATTCCCGCCGGGAAAAAGCAGTTTCCAGTTCCTGCTTGATCTCGTTTGCCAGTTGCCCAAGCCGAGGGCGCTCCTCGGGAGGCGCCTGGCCCAGCTGGCGCAGAACAAGGGTAAACTCCCCTTTCCGGCCCAGATATTTTACCCGGAACGGCTCGAGTTCACTGGGCTGGGTGATAGCAGCGAGCTCTTCACCGGCAGCGGCTTTCAGACGAAGAAGTTCTTCGTGCATGCTGGGCATGGCAGAGGGCACGGCAACGATTAGTTGCTGACGCCAGCCAGCTTGGCAACCTTGGAGAATGCCCCCGGATCAAGAACTGCCAGATTGGAAAGAACCTTACGGTCCAACTCCACATTGACTTTCTTCAAGCTGCCCATCATCCGGCTGTAGGTGGTGCCGTTTTCATGGCACGCAGCGCCGATCCGCACGATCCACAATTTGCGGAAATCGCGCTTCTTCTGGCGGCGGTCACGGTAGGCATAGACGAGAGCCCGGTCAACGGCTTCCGTTGCCGTCCTGTACAGACGGTTGCGGCCACCAATGAAGCCACTGGCCAAATTCAAAACCTTTTTTCTTCTCCGGCGCGCTTTAAATCCACGTGTTACGCGAGGCATCGTACTTCTCCTTATTGACATTCTCCGGCGTTTTTCTAAACGCCGGCAGTATTTACTCTAAAAATCGTCTTGAGGCGGGCTGTCAGCCTTGCCCCTTACAGATAGGGCAACAGGCGCTTGATCCCCTTGAGATTGGTGTCGTCAACAATCCCGGCCTGACGCAGGTTCCTTTTCCGCTTGGTGCTCTTCTTGGTGAGGATATGGCTGGTAAAGGCCTTGCGGCGTACGATCTTGCCGGTGCCAGTGCATTTGAACCGCTTGGCAGCCCCTCTGTTTGTTTTCATCTTCGGCATGGTGTTCTCCCTTATTTCATATCGTAGCCGGCAAACCCGCACCGGCCAGTACTCTATGCTTACCTGCCAATCCTGGCAGAACTGTTATTTTGGCCCAACGAACATGGCCATCTGCCGCCCTTCCATCTTGGGAGGCTGCAGGATAACCGCGTCTTCCTTCAATTCCTCGACCACCTTGTTCAAAACCTCCATGCCGAGGGTATCGGCATAGACAATCTCACGGCCGCGGAAACGCAGGGTGATCTTCACCTTGTTCTTCTGCTGCAAAAATTTCTTGATATTCTTGATCTTGAATTCAAGATCATGCTTCTCGGTTTTGGGCCTCAGCTTGATCTCCTTGACCTCGATAACCGTCTGTTTCTTCTTGGCTTCCTGCTGTTTCTTGCTCTGTTCGTAACGGAATTTGCCAAAATCCATGATCCGGCAGACCGGAGGATCGGCCGCAGCCGACAGTTCAACAAGATCCAGCCCTGCCGCTTCGGACCTTACCAGCGCATCGCGGACAGGCACAACCCCTACCTGCTTCCCTTCCTCATCAATGAGACGAACTTCCTTGCAATCAATCTCGTGGTTGATTCTGGCCCGCACTTCCCGCTCTGGTCGGTCGCCAACTTTTTTCCCTTTGATACTCATACCTCCGCACACATTATTCTGAAACCACCGCACCCGATGCACCGCATCCGCACGCTGAAATATATCATAATACTCTGAACCACCTAGCTATTGCAAGCCCCAGTTCGTCCCGCTTCATTTTCCTTGGCGATCAATGCCGCGAACTCAGGGATCGACATGGCAGGCAGGTTGTCGCCGTTGCGCAAGCGCACCGTGACCTGACGCGCCTCCACTTCCTTGTCGCCGATGATCAGCATGTACGGGATCTTCTGCATCTGGGCTTCACGGATCTTGTAATTGAGCTTTTCGTTGCGGAGATCCTTTTCAACCCGCACTCCAGCCCGGCGCAACTCGGCATACACCTCTTCCGCGTAACCGGCCTGGGCATCGGTGATGTTCATGATCCGAGCCTGCGCCGGAGCAAGCCACACCGGAAAGGCCCCGGCATAATGCTCGATAAGCACCCCGATGAAACGTTCCAGCGAACCCATGAGCGCCCGGTGGATCATGATCGGCTGATGCTCCTTGCCGTCTTCCCCGGTATAGGTCATCTCAAAACGTTCGGGCAGGTTGAAATCCACCTGGATGGTGGAGCATTGCCAGCTGCGCCCCAAAACATCCTTGATTTTGATATCGATTTTTGGCCCGTAAAACACCCCTTCGCCCGGATCAAGCGCATAGGCCAGACCTTTTTTCTCCAGGGCAAGTTTCAGGGCGTTGGTGGCCTGATCCCAGTGCTCGTCGCTGCCCACGGACTTTTCCGGCCTGGTGGAGAGATAGACCTCATAGCTTTCAAACCCAAAGGTCTTGAGGATGTGCAGGTTCAGGTCAAGGATATTGAAGATCTCCTCTTCCAGGTGGTCGGGCCGGCAGAAGATATGGGCGTCGTCCTGGGTAAAGCCGCGAACCCGCATCAATCCGTGCAAAGCGCCGGTCTTTTCGAAACGGTACACAGTACCCAGCTCGCACCAGCGCAGAGGGAATTCCCGATAGCTGCGCTTGCGCGTATTATAGATGCCGATATGAAACGGGCAATTCATCGGCTTGAGCTGGTAGCTCACTTCTTCAATCTCCATGGGGGAAAACATGTTCTCCCCATAAAAATCGAGATGGCCGCTGGTTTTCCACATGTCGCGCCTGGCTATATGCGGGGTAAACAACAGCTCGTAGCCGTTTTTGTAATGTTCTTCGCGCCAGTGGTCCTCAATGATCTTGCGGAGCAAAGCCCCCTTGGGCTGCCAGAGGATCAGACCCGGTCCCACCTGATCGGAAATGGCAAACAGCTCCAGTTCCTTGCCGAGCTTCCGGTGGTCGCGCTTTTTCGCCTCTTCGATCTGAAGGAGATAAGCCTTCAAATCCTTGGGGTCAAAAAACGCCGTGCCGTAGATCCGCTGAAGCATCTGCCGTTTTTCATCGCCGCGCCAATAGGCACCGGCCAGCTTGATCACCTTGACCGCCTTCAGCCAGCCTGTATGCGGCAGATGCGGCCCACGGCAGAGATCGACAAAATCTCCCTGCCGGTACAGCGAAACGCTCTCAACAGCCAAATCCCGCAACAGCTCAACCTTGTAGGGCTGGCCGCTTTTTTCAAAAAGGTCAATGGCCTGGGCGGAAGCGATGGCCTCCCGGCTGAAAGGGGCGGCGGCAGCGACAAGCTCCTGCATTTTTTCTTCAATCCGCGCAAGATCGTCCGGGGTGAAGGGCTCCGCACGGTCAAAATCGTAGTAAAATCCATCGGCGGTGGCCGGTCCGATGGCAACCTTCACGTCCTTGCCGAACAGGGCGACAACGGCCTCGGCCATGACATGGGCCGCGCTGTGCCGCAGGATTTCCAGCGCCTCTGGGCTGTCGACGGTAATGGGGGCAAAGGCCGCATCGGCTTCGATGGGCATGGAAAGATCCACCAGCCTCTCATCCAACCGGGCGGCAATGGTCTGCTTGCGTTCCTTGTTGGAGACCAGCTCTTTCAGAGCCTCGGCAACCGTGGTCCCAGCAGGGACTTTTTTCTGCTCCCCAGAAGGAAGCGTGAGGGATATTTCCGTCATGGTTGTTGGGATCAGCCTTTCCACACATGTACAAACAAAAACAAGCACATTGACCAGGTCAATCTGCCTGCACAATAAGACTTAGCAATGATTATTTCCTGCGAAGCCTCGCGACGCCACGGTATTCGTAAATGCTTTCTGGTAGGCGCGGGCGGATTCGAACCGCCGACCTCTTGCGTGTCGGGCAAGCGCTCTAACCAACTGAGCTACGCGCCTAAAAAAATAATGAGCATACCGCCCTTAGGCGACAGCCCGTTGTATTTTAGACAAAACTTCCAAACGGCAACCAAATACCAACAATTCACCTTGGTGTCAAGGACAAATAGTTTAGGAGCCGTTCGGAAGTTAACGCACCGTTAACAGTGTTTTATCCGTTCCGTTACGTCTCTTTATGCCGTTCTTCCCGGAACTCAAACAGGACATATCTACGGCTTCAGCCGCCGTCGCCCCAGAACACCTCCCTTGCCGTCAAGAGCCGGTATCCTTCCGGGATTCAATGGCCCGGCTAAGCGTGAGTTCATCGGCATATTTAATGTCCATGCCCATGGGAATCCCGCAGGCCAGCCTGGTCACCTTGACCGCAACCTCTTCCTGCAGCCGTTTGATGAGATATGCAGCCGTCGCCTCCCCAGGCACCGTGGAACTGGTGGCGATCAGCACCTCCCGCACCCGCTGCTTCCGGATTCGCTCCAGCAGGGCATCGGCCTTGATCTCCTCCGGGCCGATGCCGTCCATGGGAGAAAGAACCCCATGGAGGATATGATACTTGCCCTTGAAGGCCCCGGTTTTCTCGATGGCCATGAGGTCGGCGGACTCCTCCACCACACAGACCAAGCCGCCATCCCGCTCGGAATCTTGGCAGATGGCGCAAGGATCGCTTTCCGCAAAGGCGAAACAGCCACTGCACAACCTGATGCTCCGGTGCAGTTCCCCCAAATCCCTGGCCAAACTCTGGGCCTCGCTGGCAGGGCGCCGCAGGATATGGAGCGCCAGCCGGGTTGCGGTTTTTATGCCGATTCCTGGCAAACGGTTCAAGTCTGCAATGAGACGGCTCAGGGCCGGAGGAACGACGTTCATACAAAAAAGGCTAAAGGTAAAAGGCTAAAGGTAAAAGAGATGAACAAACACGCTGCTACATGCTTCATTTTTTCACCTTTAACCTTGCACCTATCATTTAAAACATCCCGGGGATCTTGATGCCGCCCGTGATCTTGGCCATCTCCGCCTCGATCATCGTTTGAGCCTTGCGCATGGCCTCGTTCACCGCGGAAACCACAAGATCCTGGAGCATCTGCGTATCCGCGGGGTCCACCACTTCCTTGTCAATGGTCAGACTGACCAGTTCATGCCTGCCGTTCACCGTGGCGCTCACCATGCCGCCGCCCACCGAGGCGCTGACCTGCCTGCCCGCCAACTCCGTCTGCATATCCGTCAGGCGTTGCTGGAACTGCTGCGCCTGCTTCACCATCTGTTTCATATCCATCCGCATACCTCCGGCATTAACTTTCCGACACACTGCGCCGAGGGCAGGAACGACTACCTGCCCCCGCTGCTCTTCACTTTCAACTTTTCATTTTTCTTTTTTACTTGGACCCGGTCCGGATACTGCCGACCTGCCCGCCAAAAATCTCGGCGGTCATCTGCACCATGGGATCATTGGCCAGAATCCGCCTATCGGCA
Source organism: Desulfurivibrionaceae bacterium (assembly GCA_041662645.1). Lineage (GTDB taxonomy): Bacteria > Desulfobacterota > Desulfobulbia > Desulfobulbales > Desulfurivibrionaceae > Thiovibrio. The sequence goes on along the minus strand of JBAZSA010000005.1, from coordinate 554 downwards.
AGGAGACTCTCCGCCTCATCACCCCCGCCATCCCCGACAGCCTGTGCGCCACGCACCTTAAAAACGACCCGGAAATCATGCTGAAAAAACTCCAGGGCAAAGGACTGCAAAAGCTTCAGGTTGTCATGCTCCTGCAACAGTTTGCAGTCCGAGGGGTCATCAAACCTCAGGACCAATTCGTTTCCTTCATCCCGGGCCATGGCGCACAGTTGCAGTACAGGCGCCATCCAGCGCTTCCGCTCCTTGACATACTCAATAAACGCTTCCCAGTGTGTTTTTACCTCCCGGCCCGGAGGGGAAACATCCGGCGCAGGAGGGAATTGGCTGCCATGTTCCGGCACGGGTGTTGATTCAGGTTTTATTTCATTTTTTTTTTGTTCCGGAAGCGCTTCGGAAGAAAGGGGGACCGATGGCCGGGGCATCCCCTTGGGCACGGCTGGATCAGGCTCGGCCGTGGAAATCCCCTGAAATCCCTGCCTGCCAATACCCTGCGGCAGCGAGGCGACCCCGGCCAGCAATCCGTCAAGACGCCCCAACAGGGTAGCCGCCGGCAT
>JBAZSA010000004.1:14691-41926 GCA_041662645.1 Desulfurivibrionaceae bacterium | reverse complement strand
GCGGGTTGATTTTCGGTTTTGCGGATGATGACGAGGCATCGATCAGGGAAAATTACGAATTTTTTAGGCATATCGGCGCGGATGCCGCCTACTGCCAGATCCTGACCCCCTATCCCAAAACGGCCATGCGCCAGCAGATTATCGAGCAAGGGCTGTTGACCAATGCCACCGATTATAAAAAATACACCGGGTTGTGGGCCAATGTGCGGACCAAGCATCTTGACGCGGAAGAGCTCCAGTATCAGTTCTGGTACCAACGCCAGGTGGTGTTGGGCTGGTGGAATCCTCCGGACTCGGCCAAAAAGCACGGCGTGGGCTGGACCTCCATCTGGCGCTTTCTGTTTAAGCCCTTTTTGAAGCTGCGCTATTGGTTAATCATGCGGAAACACGGGTGGAGGGGGCGCTATGAAAAAGAAGTGGCCCGCTGGGAACGAATGAACCGCTTTACAGACCTCGAACCATACTGAGACGCCATGCAGATATATAATCTTGAATTTAGCGAACAGGAAATCCGTGAGGCGGTGGCCGCAGGCAAGCTGCTCTCCATGGAGATCGAATTCAGCCGCATCTGTAATTTCCGCTGCTCGTACTGTTATGTTCCGGACAGGAGCGAGTGCAGAAACGAGCTCTCCAGGGAGGAGATAAAAGATGTCATTCTCCAGGCCAAGGAGCTTGGCGCCCGGAAGATTATCATCCTGGGCGGCGAGCCGAGCATCTATCCGCATCTGGTGGAAATGCTCCGTTTTCTCGGCAGGGAGGGGCTTGAGATCGAGATGTTCACTAACGGTTCCGGCATTGATCCAGATCTTGCCGCTGTCCTGGCCGAAGAAAAGGTCCGGGTGGTCCTCAAATTGAATTCCCGCAACGAGGAAATCCAGGATCGCCTGGCTGGCAAGAAAGGGGCCTTCCAGATCATCAACAGGGCCTTGGCCACCTTGCAAGAGGCCGGGTACCCGTCAGCGGATCAATTTCTGGCGATCAGCACCGTGATCTGCCAGCAGAATATCAAGGAATTACCGGCAATGTGGCAGTGGCTGCGTGAGGAGAAGATAGAGCCCTATTTCGAGGTCATTACTCCCCAGGCCAATGCCCTGGATAATATGTGGCTTGGCGTGGATTCCAGCGCCTTGAAGGAGTTGTTTGTCGGTCTTTCCGCTATTGATAGGGAACGGTTCGGCCGCGACTGGGAGCCCCAGCCGCCGCTGGTGGGGAACAAGTGCATGCGCCACCAGGTTTCCTGCGTGGTCACCGCCACCGGCGATGTCATGCCCTGTGTCGGGGTCACCATTGTTCTGGACAATATCCGCAGCAACCGGCTTGGCCATATCCTGAAACACAGCGAGGTGGTCAACAACCTGAAGAATTATAGGAACATGATCAAAGGGGCATGCCGGACCTGTGAAAAGGCGGAAGAGTGCTACGGCTGCCGCGGGGCAGCCTACCAGATGACCGGTGATTACCTTGCCTCGGACCCCACCTGCTGGCGCAATGCCTCGGGTGACGGCAGCTGATGCGGCTCTCTTCGGGATTTCCGCCTTTCCTGAGCCTTGTCAGATCAGGAAAGGCAGGAACATCTTGGTGGTTTTTCGATACTCGAGATAGGGGGGGCCGAAAAAGGAGAGATTTTCCTTTTCCTCGATAAGTCCCGCGATCATCAGGAAAACGGTCGTTGCAGCGATTGCGACGAGCCCTGCCAGGCTGAAGTGCTTGAAAAATGCCCCCCAAGCCAGCAGCATCAGCGAGCTGTACATGGGGTGCCGGATGTAGCGGTAAACCCCGGTCGTAACGAGGGTGGCCGTGTTTTCGAAGGCGAAATTTTCCGGCGCAGCCTCTCGCGCCTGCGAGCCGCCAACCGTCCTGAGCATGTGGAGCCCCCAAACGACGAAGAGGATGGAGGCCGCCAGCAGCAGCCAGGAGATGATCTGATTCGGCGCATACCAGTCGTCAAACCAGAACGGATGATTGGAGAGCGTCAGGAAAAGAATCCCCTCGAAGGCAAAAAAACGGTAAAAGCCGTGGCAGCGCGGATTGCGCAGCGGTTTCCAGGACAGCGCCAGAAACACCAGGGACAAAACAACGAAAAGCAGGCTCTTGACGAGCGAAAAAGGCCCCATTTTCAACCCCTCCTTGCGTACCTTCGCAGTTCAGACAACCGTCAGCAGCACCCAGCCAACGGAGAACCTGCCGCTTTCAGGGATAAAACCCAGAATCCTCTCTCCTTTCTTTAGCCTGCCGGAAGAAAGCAGCTCCGCCAGCATGATATAGAACGAGGCCGAGCCTGTGTTGCCCTTGTACGCCAGATTGGTGAACCAGCGCTCCTCGGGGATTGCAAAACCTATGTCCTGCAATTGCTGCCGCAGCGGTTCCCGGAAGTATTGCGAGGAGTAATGCGGTAAAAACCAAGCAACATCCCCGGGTGTCAGCCCATGTTTCGCGGCGATCGCAGGCAGGCTTTTTCCCACCAGGGTTGGGATCACCTCCCGATTCAGCAACCGGGCATCCTGCTTGACCGTAAAAACACCTTGCCGGGCGGCCTCCCCTTCCACCGCATATTCCCGCCAGCCCCTGATCCGGCCGTCTTCCTGCTTCACGCCCCCGGCATACATGCAGGTCTCCAGGGAATGGGCATGGGAGGTGATCTCGATCCAGTCAATCCTGAGGGAGGGGCTGGCGCCTGCCGGTTCTTTTTCGATCAAGACCGCTCCCGCCCCATCGGAGAGCATCCAGCGCAAGAATTCCGCCTCGAAGGAAAAGGCAGGATGCTGTTTTTTGTTTTCCGGTTGAGCTGCTGCCCCCTGCATGGCCTGGACAAAAGCCGTGCGCATAAAGGTGGAGGCCAGCTCGGAGCCGGTTGCCGCGGCCATGTCGCTCAAGCCAAGGGCAACCGACATGGCGCTGTATTTCAAGGCCGTAATCCCTGAAAGGCATATCCCCGCAGTGCTGACGACCTCACAGGGGCCAAAGCCCAATTCCCCATGCACCATGGAGGCATGGCCCGGCATAAGCTGATCGGGCGAGGAGGTGCCGCAGCAGAGGCAGCCAATGGCCTGACCGCCGGACGGCAAAAGACGGACTGCCTCGGCTGCCAATTCCGCGTTGGTGTGGGTTGTGGCGCCCGTCTCCGGGTCAATGGCATAATGCCTGCTCTCGATGCCGTTGTTGGCAAGAATTATCTGTCTGGTCCGGGCACCAATCCGGTCCACCTTGCCCAGATATTTTTCCAGGCCGTTGTTGTCCACCGGCTGGCCCGGAAGATAGGCCGATGCGGCTGTGATAAAAACATTCATAGTTTACAACCTGGCGTTTTGGTGGCTGTTGGCAAGGAGCGCCGCGTAACGGCTATAGAACCGTTTCTCGTCAAGCTTCGTTGGGGTGACGGCATTGGTCAACGTATAATAGTCAAGGTTGTGGTTGATGATCCGATGCTGCTCTTTCTTGTACAGGGGAGTCCCCGGCAGGGGGGTCATCACGGTGATCATCGGCAGATCGATGTGCCGTGTCCCCAGATAGGCGTCCAGGCGGTCAAAGTCATCCTCGTCATAGCCGGGGGAGATGATAAAATCGCCGACAATGGTGATGCCGAGATCATTGAGGATGGAGATGGCCTCCGCGTTCATGCATGCCTTGTTGGCCTTATTCATGGCCGAGAGGCTTGCATCATCAATTTCTTCAAAGCCGATGATCACTGCCCGCAGTCCGGCTTCTTTCCATTCCCGCAGCATCTCCGGGTGGCGGACCACCGTGTCGGAGCGGATATCGGCCAGGTACTGTTTGTTGAGCCCAGAGTCCCGCAGGGCGCGGCCCAGGGCTTTTGCCCGCTCGATATCGCCAAAGGTGTTGGCATCCACCAGCCTGATGACCGGGATATCGGGGAGCAGACCGATGTCCCGGATAACCGTTGCAATGGATTTTGTCAGGTAGCCGCCCCCTGTCTGCCCGTAAATGGAGCAGAACAGACACCTGTGCGGGCAACCGTAGGCCGAAGCGACAAAGCCCATGGTAATGCCCAGTTTTTCCAGAATATAGTGTGAGCGGTAGCGGCTTACCAGGCCATAGTCGGGGGGCAGCTCCATGACCAGATCTTCGACCCGGTTCCGCAGCGGCGGCCGTTTCAGCTGCCAGCCCGGCTGTGTCCGGATCACCCCAGGAAGATCACTGGCCTCATCTCCGTTTTCCAAGGCAGACACAAGATCGGCAAAGGCCTTTTTGCCGACACCGGCCACGATATAATCCACTGCCGGATGGTTAAAAAAATCCGGATCGTTGCTGGCATGAATCCCTCCCGCCACCACGGTTGCCCGGTAGGATTCCTTTATCCTGGCGGCAATTTGCAGCATGGTGTTTGCCTCACAGGTCACCCCGGTAATGCCGACCACATCCGGCTGAAATTCGAGCAACTCCTGGGCCAAGCCATCGGGGTCTGCCTTCAGGTCGATAATCCTGACCGCATGTTCCCGCAGATTTCCCGCCAGCTCTTCAAGGGCGAGAGGCTCGCCCCGGAAAATCTGCTTGAGCGAGGATATTCCATAACGCTCTTCCGGAATGCTCCGTCCGCAATTTGGTGGATTAATAAGGCAAATATTCATCATGACCAACGACTGGAAATTCATGGCAGAGCAGAAAGCCGAAGGATCGGCCATCGGCCAGGACTTTTGTGTGACGCCCCGTCAACCGCGGCGATCCCGGTCAAAAGGAGCGGAGATCGAGACGCGCATACCGTGCGTTGATTCCGGCAAACCAAAAGGCGGGAAGCCTCCGGCGCGGAAAGATCCGCCCCCGTTTCCAGCTTCACCGCCTCTTTACGGAACTCTTCTTGGGGTCCAGCGCCACATTTCTGTCCAAAGAAACAGCAAGTTACACTACCTCAGCGGTTGCACCATGTCAACCGGCCTGATTGTTTCTTCGATCTTTCCCGGCCAAAAACGGGCAAGCCAGGCGGATTTTTAAAGAAAGCGCGGGCCTTTCCCGTCCCAAGGGGCAGGCACAGCATGCACAACGGGCAAAGCGCGGCCGGAACAAAAAAAGGGTTTGCAGCCAAAAAGCTGCAAACCCTTGATTTTACTGGTGCCGGGACCAGGATTCGAACCAGGGACACTCGGATTTTCAGTCCGATGCTCTACCGACTGAGCTATCCCGGCAAAAAAGTAGCTATCATATATTGAAATCTGTCCTGCTTGTCAACCTAATTCCACGTGCACACTTATTTCATCACCACCCGGGTGGCGGCCACATGGTCATGCCAGGCGCATTTTTCCCGGTCGGCAAGGCTCCAGAAAAGGCCGAGCCCAAAAGGGAGAATCGAGAGGAAAAAGCCGATAAAACGGAGAAAGGCGATCCCCGGCGTTACCTCCCCGCCATCGGTCCGAACCACCCTGAGGCCCATGAACATTTTGCCGATGGTTTGCCCCTGCCAGCCATGCAGCGCCAGAAAGTATACCGCGACGAACAGGGGAAAGGTGAGCAGGAACAGGAGAAGGCAGAGGAGGATGGAGGGAATCAGGACGGTCCAGTGGGGGGAAAGCGCCCACAGCGCCGTGGCCACCGCGCACAGGCAGCAAAAATAAAGAAGATGGGTCAGGAGAATATCGATACCCAGAGCCATCCCGCGGGCCAGAAATCCGGCGTACTGGGGCTGGGGGGCGGTTTCCCCAGCCCTGGGAGTATCGCCTTCTTTATTGATCATCGTTTTCCAGGGTCAGGTCGAGATCCGGGATGCCGGTCGCGGTTTCCGGTTTTTTGGCCGCGGGGGCCTTCTCGTCATCTTCCAGGTCAAGGTGCAGCGATTCGGGCTCATCTCCAAGGGAAAGCTCCAACTCGCTCTGGTCTTCTTTTTTGTCCGCCGGTTCCTCTTCCTCAAAATTCATCAAGGAGGAAAGGTCGATGATTTCATCATCCTCCGCACTGGCCTGGGCCGGGAACGTTGTATCGTCAAGATCGTCAAGCGCGGTTTCTTTCTCGTCAACGCTCAGGGCGCCGCCGGAATCAAAGCCAGAAAATTCGATGCCGGAGAGCGGGGCTTCTTCCTCATTCTCATCCTGAGCCGGTGGCTGGGCCGTTTCTTCTTCCTCGTTTCCCAGCGACAGCACCAGCTCTTCTTCCTCTTCCTGCGGCTGCACAAGGTCTGAAACATCGATATCTTCGAGGCCAAGAGATGGCAGGGATTGGTCTTCCAGGCCGTCATCGTCCAGCGGCGCTCCTGCGAAATCGAGATCTTCTTCGTCCGCTGGCAGGGCTTCGGTTTCAAATTCGTCCAGGGCAAGAGTCTCTTCTTCTTGAAGATCCGGGGCAGACTCATCATCATAGGAGGATGTTTTTTTCCCAAGGACCGCGCCAAGGAAAAAAGGGGCTGCCGCCTTTCCCCCCGTGCCTTGGATTTGTTCGTCCGCGGCGGTTAAATCAGTGCTGCATTTGCTGCAGGATCTTTGCCGGTCAAACGAGATATAGCCGCATTTTGGGCAACGCATTGTGGATCTCCCTTCGCACAGTAGGGCCGCCGCGCAAACCGTTGGCCCGTCAAGAAAAAAAGTATGGATAACACTACAACTTTATTATATATCTTCACGCATGGTCAAGACATTCTCCTGTATCCGCGGCAAAAAAGCAACCGCAGTTTTCCCGTCCGGGGAAAACCCGGCGTACGGTTTCTTGCAAAATACGGTAAATCGCGTTACCTTTTCCTGCCTGTGTGTTTGCGCCAACCCCTTTTCTCGGAGGAGAGAAAAATGAGATGTGCCTTCCCGTTCCGTTTTGCCGTGTGCCTGTGCCTGCTGGCCATTGCCGCCACAGGGTGTTTTTCCCGTGATCCGGTGCGCCATCTTTCTTCGGATATCTGTTTGATTACGCCCAATCTCACTCAAAAGGAGGTGCTTGCCACCCTTGGTTCTCCGGATCAAAAACAAAAGGGGGAGCAGGGCGAGGTCTGGACCTATTATGAGGTGAATAAAAGTTTTCTGCGGAAAACCCCCTACATTGGGGGAAAGCTGGGCTCGGAAAACTATGATGTGGTGACCATCACCTTTGCCGGGGACACTGTTTCCACCTGCCTCTATCGTGCCTATAACGAAGAGGAAATCAAGAAAAGCGGCGTTGCCATCAGTGGGCCGAGTGCGGATTAACAAGTACGAAAAATTCCGGACCCGCATGGTCGAGGAGCAGCTGCTCCCCAGAGGGATTGAAGACCCGGCAGTGCTCCACGCCATGGCGGTGGTTCCCCGCCATCTCTTTGTCGCCGATGCTCTGCACGCCCAGGCCTATGGCGATTTCCCGCTGCCCATCGGCCACGGCCAGACCATCTCCCAGCCCTATGTGGTGGCCCTCATGACCCAGCTGCTCCAGCTCACCGGGCAGGAGACGGTGCTGGAGATCGGCACCGGCTGCGGTTATCAGTCCGCCATTCTTGCCACGCTCTGCGAGCGGGTCTACACGGTTGAACGGATTAAGCCCCTTTTGGCCCGCGCCCGCAGAACCTTTGATCAGCTCCAGATCTACAACATCATGAGTAAGGTCGCCGACGGCACCGAAGGCTGGCCGGATAATGCGCCCTTTGCAGCGATCATCGTCACCGCCGCCGGGCCGCAGATTCCGCAGCCGCTGGTGGATCAACTGGCGGACCCCGGCATCATGGTTCTGCCGGTGGGTGATCTGGAAGGCCAGACCCTCATGGTTGTTAGAAAAGAAGGTGGGGTGGTGACGACCACCGAGGTGGAAAGCGTTCGTTTTGTCAAGCTGGTTGGCACCTACGGCTGGAAGGCGGCCTGAACCTGTAATCGGTCACAGGGCACCGCATCTGCTTCGCAGTCTCGCTCACGCTCGCTTAGCTGTCATCGGCCTGCTCGTGTGCAATAGCACACTTCGCAGACCTCTTTGTCGGACACTTCTGCCGACAATTGACACGCGCATCTGCGGCACCCTGTGACCGATTACTTTTTCTCCCGTGAAGTTTTGCCTGTTCCTGGTTCTGCTTCAAGCCACTTCCCTCTCATCCCTCTGCCCTCACCCGTTTGGCCAGACGCCGGACTTCGCGTAGCACCTCATCCAGATCAAAGGAAAGTATCCGCCGGTTCTCCATGACTACCCTGCCGTTAATGACTACGGTGGAGACATCGCTGCCCCTTCCCGCATAGACCAGGGTTTCCGGATTATGAAAGGGGGTGAGGCGGGGCTGTCTACGGTCGATGATGATGCAGTCCGCCCGCATCCCCACGGCCAGGCGGCCCGTCTGCCCGGCCAGGCCCAGAACCCCGGCGCCCATCCCCGTGGCCATGCCCAGGAGAGTGGCGGCGGGCAGCCGGGTTGGCTCGTGGGCGGCAACCTTGTGCAGTCTGGCGCAGCTTGCCATCTCCTGAAAAAGGTCCAGATCATTATTGCTGGCGCAGCCGTCCGTGCCCAAGCCCACGGGAATCCCGGCATCGAGCAGTTTGGCCAGAGGCGCGATGCCCGAGCCGAGCTTCATGTTGCTCTCCGGGCAGGTGACCACCTTGGCCCCGCTCTCCCGCAGCAGCCGGATATCTTCTTCTTCCAGCCAGACACAGTGCACGCAGACCGTTTTTTCATCCAGCAACCCAAGCCCATGGAGCAGGGCCACAGGGGTACGGCCGTGCTGTTCTGTGATCTGTTTGGTTTCTTCTTGGGTTTCCGCAAGATGAATGAAAAAAAGGCTTCCGGCCTCGCGGGCCAGAGCCTTGGCCCGGAGCATGGTTTCCGCGCCGCAGGTATAAGGGGAATGGCAGAACAGGGCCGGAGTGAGCAGGGGGTTTTTCCCCTGCCAGGCTGCAAGAAAATCCGCTGCTGCCGCAATGTTTTGCCTCGGGTCCACCACGCCAGGCGCAGGGAAATCGATGATGCCCTGGGCTGCCACCGTACGCATGCCTGCCTCGCAAAAGGCCCTTGCCGCCGCATCCTCATGAAAATAGGCGTCCGCCACCGTGGTGGTGCCGCCCATGATCATCTCGGCGGCGGCAAGCTTGCTGCACCAGTACACCATCTCCGCATCCACCAGGCGCGCCTCGGCAGGGAAGATATGCCCGGTAAGCCAGGTCATGAGCGGAAGGTCGTCCGCCAAGCCCCTAAACAGGGCCATGGCGCCATGACCGTGGCAGTTGACGAGGCCCGGCATGACCAGGTTGCCTGCGGCATTAATGACCCGGTGCGCCCCTGGCCGCTCGGCCATTGCGCCCATTTCGGCAATGGCGCCATCCTTCACGGCAAGATAGAACCCCTCCTGCAGGCGCCTGTCCGCCGGATTCGCCAGGAGGGTGGCGTTTGTTATGAGCAGATCATGGTTCAGCACGGAGAGGGGTCCTGGCAATGGTCAAGGTGGTGGGAGGAATGGGGCACAAGGATTTGGGCAGGCAGAAAGGACACAGCGAAGAAACTCCGGGCCAGGGAAAGAGTACGGCTATGGCATCAGGTAAAAGCCCAGTTCCCTGTCGGCACTGGCTGGCTCGTCAAACTGTATTCCGATGTAACAACCCTCGACGAGTTGCACCACCCCGAGTTTTTCTATCCAGGTTCTTTGCGGATTATCAAGGGTAAAACCCAGGACGAGCCGGGTATTTTTTTCGATCCTGTGCCGGCCCAGGGCCGAGAACCCGGCGCCGTGCATGGAGATGTTTTCAATTCTACAGTTGGTTGTTTGTCTGGTCTGGGAGAGGTTGGGAATATCCTTCTCGTCGTAGAGCACACGGTAGGTTCCTTCAAGATTGGTGGTCTTGCGGTAAAACTTCCGGTACTCGAACCGCACGAAGAAAACAGTGGCGCAGGTGCATCGGATTTGGACCAATGGGGTGAGGGCGGCAAGATCCTGTAAGCGTACTGTTTTCACCAGCCCGCAGGCATCGCAGCGTATTGTCGCGCTGCGGTCTTCCTTCACGAAGACCTTTTGCGCGTGTTCCTTCCCCATATCCTCGCCCCTCTTTTTTTCTCCTGACCTCGAAAAGTCTATCATTTCCCCAGCCGGGAAGAAAGGGAAAAAGCGGATTTTAATTATACACCTGGTTGTTAGGTGTGCTTGGTATTGTCCCGCAGGGCTTCACGAACCGCGCGGCCCAGGGCGTCTATGGAAAAAGGCTTCTGGATGAAGTGGATGCCCGGGTCCAAGACGCCGTGATGGGCGATGACGTTTGCCGTATAGCCAGACATGTAGAGGCATTGCATTGTTGGCCGAAGGGAAGAGAGCCGTTGCGCCAGTTCCCGGCCATTCATCTCGGGCATTATTACATCGGTGATGAGTAGGTGGATTTCCCCCTCCTGCTCCTGAGCCAGCTGAATCGCCATGTTCGGCGTGTTGGCGGCGAGCACCGTATAGCCCAGGCGTTGGAGGACTGTCATGCCCAGATCCAGGATAGCGGCATCGTCTTCCACCAGGAGCACTGTTTCCGTGCCATTAAGGGGTTCTTCCGTCCGGCTGGTCTCCGCCACCGGCACTGTTTCGCTGATGAAGCTGGGCAGATAGATGCTGAAGGTGGTGCCTTGGCCCGGCTCGCTGTACAGGTTGACAAAGCCGTTGTTCTGCCGGACGATGCCATACACGGTGGCAAGTCCCAGGCCAGTGCCCTTGCCCTGCTCCTTGGTGGTGAAAAAAGGCTCAAAGATTTGGGCCGTGGTCTCCTTGTCCATGCCGCAGCCATTGTCGCTCACCATCAGCTGGACATATTTGCCGGGCAGAGCATCCGGGTGGCCGGTGCAATAGGCTGTATCCAGCGAGATGTTTTCCGTTTCGATGGTGATCTTGCCGGTGTCGGCAATGGCGTCGCGGGCGTTGACCGCCAGGTTGGCCAGAATCTGATCGAGCTGGGAAGGGTCCATTTTCACGGGCCACAAGGAGTGGCCCGGCAGCCAGGCAAGGTCGATATCTTCACCGATGAGCCGCTGGAGCATCTTCAGCATGCCCGAGACCGTGTCGTTTAAGTCGATGATTTTGGGGTTTGCCGTTTGCTTGCGGGCAAAGGCGAGCAGCTGGCGGGTGAGATCGGCGGAGCGCATGGCCGCTTTGCGAATCTCCAGAAGCCCTTCGTGCACGGGATTTGTTGCCTCAACCTGGGCAAGAGAGAGGTCGCTGTATCCGAGAATCGTCTGGAGCATGTTGTTGAAGTCATGGGCCACCCCGCCGGCCAGTCTGCCCACGGACTCCATCTTCTGGGCTTGGAGGAGCTGGGCCTGCAATTTCTGTTTTTCTTCCTCGGCCTGCTTGCGCCCGGTGATGTCGGTGTGGGTGCCGAGCATCCGCAGGGGTTGTCCGGCGGGATTGTATTCCACCACCTTGCCCAGGGAGAGGATCCATTTCCAGTCGCCCGGTTTGGTCCGTTGGCGGAACTCCACGCGGTATTCGGAAATCTTGCCGGCGATGTAGTCCCTGTAGGCGGCGGCTACTGGTTCGTGGTCATCGGGGTGCAACCGTTCGATCCATTTTTCGTTGGTCTCATGGAAGTCCGCTGGATCGTATCCGAGCATTGTGGCGTATTCCGGACTGACCGTGGCCTCGCCTGTCTGGACATTGAGATCGTAAAGCCCTTGATTGGCCGCAGCTAAAGCCAACCGGAGCCGTTCTTCGTTTGTCTTGAGTTCATCCTGGGCCTTCTTGCGCTTGGTAATGTCCACCAATAAGGCCAGGATATAATCCACCGTCCCATCGTCAAACCGCACGCAGCCGACGGAAAGATCCGTCCAGACCACGCTGCCGTTTTTGTGGATAAACCGTTTCTCCATGGAGTATTCATCGATGGAGCCGGAGAGAAGCCGCGCGAACTGGTCCAGATCGGCCTGGAGGTCATCCGGGTGGGTAAGTTCCGCCCAGGTTAGCCCAGTTAATTCCTCCTTGGAATAGCCGAACATCCGGCAGAGTTCGTCGTTCACCTGCAGCCATCCTTTTGTTGGCGAGGTGATGGCCATGCCAGCGGCATGCCGCTCAAAGAAGAGGCGCATCCGTTGTTCGCTGGCCACTAATTGTGCAGCATTGTGTTCCTGCCGCAGCCGGTTGACCATGAGCAGCCCCAGCAGGGCCGTGGCAAGAGGATAAATCGTCAATACCGGCAGGGTAATCTGGGCAAGCACCTGTTTGGCCGTGGGCCACGGCAAGGTGAGCATCATTGCCAGCATGTCCAGGTGGATGAGGAGCCCGAAGAGGTACAGTTCCTGTGCGGAAATGTCTTTCAATGGATGGCTACGGTGATGCCGCCAGGCGATGCCTATGGTGCCGGTGGTCAGGATCACCGCCACCCCGGCCCAGGCTGCGGCGCCGCCCTGGGAGATTCGGAAGGCGGCGGTCATCGCCATGGCCACGGCGGTTGGCACCACGCCGAAAAAGAGGCCGGAGACGCCGAGCAGTACCGAGCGGGTGTCGAAGACGATGCCCGGCACATAGCGCCAGGGGGAGAGCATGATGATGATGCCGAGGACACCGAGGGTCATCCCGATAAACAGTTGCACCGGCAGGCCCGGTTTTTTCAACCGGTAACGGCTGGTGGTCACGTCATAGACAAAGGCCATGGCCAGAAGGAGGGCGGCGTTTTGGATGAGCGCCGGAAAGGCTTGGTCAAGCATGCGTGGCTGTTCCTCGGCAGGGTTTGTGACCAGATGGGGCGTCGGACTGGGTACAATTTTTGCGCATCGCACGGGCCTCTTTTTTTCTTATACCATATTATGCCAAGGAACAGTGCTTGGCATAAAAAAAGGGTTTCCAGGAAGAATCCTGAAAACCCTTGTTGTTACTTGGTGCCGGAGGTCGGAATCGAACCGACATGGGGTCGCCCCCGCGGGATTTTGAGTCCCGTGCGTCTACCAGTTTCACCACTCCGGCAGAATGGCTTTTGCAGCCTGTGACAGCGGCATAGGACGAACACTATAGAAGCCTTGCCGACCCCTGTCAAGCCCTAAAGAACAGAGCCCCTTTCTGCTGTTTCAGTGCTCGGGTTTCAGGAAAACCTTCTGGAAGCGGTAAAAATAATCCACTCCCGACCAGACCGTCATCACGGCGGAAACATAGAGGATCCCCTTGCCTAGTTCGTGCAGGAAAGGGATGGGTACGACTCCCAGGGGGAAAATCAGGAAGCAGAGCGCGGTGTATTGCAAGATGCTCTTCAGCTTGCCCATGCCACTGGCCGCGACCACGATGCCCGAAGAGGCTGCCACCCCGCGGAGCCCGGTAATCACCAGCTCCCTGGCCAGGATGATGAACACCAGCCAGGCCGGGATCTTGTCCATGGGGATCAGCATGATCAGGGCCACGCAGACCAGCACCTTGTCGGCCACCGGGTCCATCAACTTGCCCAGGACCGTTTCGATCTTGTGCTTGCGGGCGTAATATCCGTCGGCAAGATCGGTAAGCGCCCCGGTCAGGAAGAGAAAAAAGGCGACCAAACTGACCCCGATGCTTGGCTGGGGATAGAGAAAAAAGAGGAGAACCGGCGCCACCACAAAACGATACGCGGTGAGCAGATTGGGAATGGTGATGATCGCGTGTCGGCTCATGGGATTTATGGGGTCGTTACAAAACAACCAGTGGATTTTTAACCATCGCCGTTAACCCTGCGGTTACGGTCTTTTTTACAAGGCTTAATTGGATGCCCCAAGCCAGCGGTAGGAAGGACCTGCCGCCGCTGTCATCTGCCGGTAATGCTGGATAACCTTGGCAACATACTGCTGGGTTTCCGGGATCATGGGAATGCCTTGAGCGGCTTCAACCCTGCCGGGGCCGGCATTGTAGGCGGCCAGGGCCAGCCTGAGGTTGCCGCCGAACCGGGCCATCATCTGCCGCAGGTAATTGGTGCCGCCGAAGATGTTTTCCTGGGGGTCAAACGGGTTCCAGACATTCAGGTCGGCGGCGGTGTCGGGCATCAGTTGCATGAGGCCCTTGGCCCCCTTGGAGGAAACGGCCTGGCAGTCGAAGTTGGATTCGGTCTTGATCACGGCCTTGATCAACAGGGGGTCCATTTCGTACCGGCTGGCCGCCCTCCGGATATGCTCTTCATAGAGGCGCGGATCACCGGCCCGGTTTGCCCTGCTGGCTCCCCGGAACTGGGGCCGGATCACCCCCGGCTTGTAGCGGGGGTCGTTGGGCACATTGGTGAAATGCACGGTGCCATTTCTGTCGACAAAGGTGTAGATCGTCGCCTGGGCGCCATCCGGCGCCAGCAACAATGCCCAGACCAGCACGGCCAAAAATCGTCCTGCCGTCCGGGTTTTTTCCCTGTAGCTGTATGGTTTCCGTGTCTGCGCCATGTTTTCGTCTCCGGGCAGATGTGCCTGCAACACCAGTATACTACGCTTTTGCTCTTTTTTCCCAGTCGGCCAAAAATTGTTCCATGCCAAGGTCGGTGAGCGGATGCCGGGCAAGCTGGGCGATGACCTTGAAGGGGATGGTGGCGATATGGGCGCCCAGCAGGGCTGCGTCCACCACATGGATGGGGTTGCGGATGCTGGCCACGATCACTTCGGTGGGATAGCCGTAGTTGTCGTAGATGTTCATGATGTCGCTGATCAGATCCATGCCGTTTTGGGAGATATCGTCCAGGCGGCCGACAAAGGGGCTGGCGTAGCTGGCCCCGGCCTTGGCGGCCATCAGGGCCTGGCTGGCGGAAAAGATCAGGGTCACGTTGGTTCGGATTTTCTCATCGGCAAGTTTTTTTACCGCCTTGAGGCCCTCGGTGGTCATGGGAATCTTGATCACGATGTTGGAATGGATGGCGGCAAGTTCGCGACCTTCCCGGACCATGCCCTCGGCGTCCAGGGCGATCACCTCGGCGCTGATCGGGCCATCGACTATCTTACAGATCTCCTTGATGATTTCAACAAACGGTTTGTTCTCCCTGGCGATCAGCGAGGGGTTGGTGGTAACCCCGTCCACCATGCCCATGTCCACGGCTTTTTTGATTTCTTCTATGTTAGCGGTATCAATAAAAAACTTCATGCATTCTCTCCTTTAATTATTGCCTCCCGCAGGAGCGGCTTCAGCCGCGATTCGTTGGTAATCGCGGCTGAAGCCGCTCCTACAAGATCATCATTTTTAATGAAAAGCGGAATCAGCCTTTCTCCTGCGGATTTGTTTCCTGGGCATCACAATACATTGTGCGGCATTGTTCGCTGCAAAAATATACAACCGTATTTTTGTCTTGTAACACAATTGCCTGCTTTTTGGGAATATAGATATGGCACACCGGGTCTTCGACCAGCTGATCATGGGCGGGAATCTCGTTTCTTCCCACAGTCTGCCGTTCGCTGCTGGAGCTGACAGGCCTCTTTTTCCTCCCCCCCGTCAGCAACCGGTACAGGACATAAAGAAAAACCGCGTAAATGAGGAGCTTAAACACCGGAAGGCCCCCTGTCCCGCCACTCCTGCCGTTCGACCCTTGCCTGGTCGCGGAGTTTGCCGCAAAGCTCCAAGCTGGTCCGGCCAAGGCGTGGATGCACATGCTCCGGCGCCAGTTCCGCCAGGGGCGCCAGCACGAAAAGCCGTTCGGTGATCCGCGGATGGGGCACGATCAGGGCAAGGCTCTGTATCATCATGTCTCCGTAGTAGAGCAGGTCCAAGTCAACGGGCCGGTCCTGGGTCAGGGTGCGATCCCGGCCCATTTCCGCCTCAATGGCGAGCATGGCGGCCAGCAGCTCGGCGGGCGACAGGGTGGTGGTAATTTCACCCACCGCATTGGTGAACCAGTGGTCCGTGTTCATCCCGACCGGCTCTGTGCGGTAGGGGCTGGAAAGCCGGAGCAAGCTGATCCCTGTCACCTGGCCCAAGCACTGCCAGGCAGCAATCAGGTTTCCCTGTCCGTCGCCGAGATTGGAGCCCAGCCCGATAAAAGCCTGCTGCGGTTTTTCCACGGCAGAGTTAGATATCCTGCAAGCCCAGCACGTCGAACATGGTGTAGAGGCCGTTGGGCTGGTTCACCACCCAGGCGGCGGCCAGGGCCGCGCCCCGGGCGAAGTTGTCCCGGCTGTGGGCCCGGTGGCTCAGTTCCAGCCTCTCCCCAGCCCCGGCAAAATAGACGGTGTGCTCGCCCACGATATCCCCGGCCCGGATGGTCTGGATGCCGATCTCCTTGTCGGTGCGCTCGCCGATCATGCCGTGGCGGGAATAGACCCCCACCTCGGCCAGGTTGCGGTGTACGCCTTCGGCCACCATCTCCCCGAGCTTCAGGGCCGTGCCGCTGGGCGCGTCCTTTTTCATCCGGTGGTGGGCCTCGACGATCTCGATGTCGTAGGCATCCCCCAGCAGGGCCGCCATCTTCCGGGCGATCTTAAAGAGGACATTGACACCCACCGCCATGTTGGGCGACTGGACGCAGGGGAAATTCCGGCTCAATTCCTTGAGCTCGGCGAGATTATCCGCCGTCAGGCCGGTGGTGCCGATGACCATGGCCTTTTTCGCCTGGGCTGCCTTGCGGGCCAGGGCCATGGTGGCCTCGTGGAAGGTGAAGTCGATAACCACCTCGCCCTGGTCCTTGACCGCCTCGAAGCTGTCCGCCACGGTAACCCCCAGTCCGCCCATCCCTGCCAGCTCGCCAAGATCCTTGCCCAACTCCGGGGTATCGGGCCGTTCAAAGCCGCCGGCCAGGGTCAGCCCTGCCTGCTGGTGCACCATATAGCTGATCCGGCGGCCCATTCTGCCCGCGGCCCCGGCAACAATAACCTTGGTCATGATCTTCTCCTTAAAATTCAGCTGTCAGCTGTAAGCCTGAAGTCATCTGCTTATAGCTGACAGCTGAAAGCTGTTGGCTCAAATGAGGCCGCAGTCGGCCAGAACCTTTCTGAGCTTCTCGGTGCTTGCCTCGCTCATCTTGTACAGCGGCAGACGCGGGGCGCTGTTCTTGACCTTGCCCATGAGCTGCAGTGCCGTCTTGGCCGGGGTCGGGTTGGTCTCGATGAACATCGCGCCCATGAGCGGGAAGAGCTTGTAATGCAGCTTGCGGGCCTTGACAAAATCACCGGCCAGGGCGGCATCCATCATGGCGGCCATGTCTTTGGGCGCCACGTTGGAGGTGACGGAGATCACCCCGGCGCCGCCGATGGCCACGGTGGCCATGCAGGTAAAATCGTCGCCGGACAGCACCGCGAAATTCTTGGGGCAGAGGCGGATGACCTGGCTGATCTGGTTGAGATCCGCAGTGGCCTCTTTCACCCCGACGATGTTTTTGATCTTAGCGCAGCGGGCCACGGTCTCGGGCAGCATGTTGACGCTGGTCCGGCTGGGCACGTTGTAGAGGATGATGGGGATGTCCACCGCCTCGGCCACTGCCTTGAAATGCTGAAAGAGCCCTTCCTGGGTCGGCTTGTTGTAGTAGGGCGTGATCATCAGGGCGCCGTCGGCCCCCGCCTTCTTGGCGGCCCGGGTCAGCTCGATGGATTCGCTCGTGGAGTTGGAGCCGGTTCCGGCCAACACCGGCACCCGCCCCTTGACGGTCTTGATGGTCAGCTCCACCACCCGATGGTGCTCCTCATGGGTCAAGGTGGCGGACTCGCCGGTGGTGCCGCAGGGCACGATGCCGTGGGTGCCGTTCTTGATCTGGAACTCGACGAGCTCCTTCAATCCTTTTTCATCGACCTTGCCGTCCTTGGTAAAGGGCGTCACAATGGCCACATAGGCGCCGCGAAACTTGTTCATACCTTCCTCCTGCTTCCTTATTATCGCTCAAACACGAAAAGGGCGCGCAGCCCTATGATTTCCTTCGTACCGCCTCGGCGTGCAGCTGGCCTTCGTAGATGAAATTGGCCGGTCCTTCCAGATAGACCTCGCTCATCTCCTGCCCGCTAAGGGCGTAATGGATGATCAGCTGCTCGCCCCCGGAGGTGGTCACCGTTACCGGCGGGTGCACCTGGCCGAGCAGCCCGGCGATGATCCCTGCGGACACCGCCCCGGTGCCGCAGGCCAGGGTTTCCCCTTCGACCCCGCGCTCGTAGGTGCGGACGATCAGTCCGTTGTCCCCTTGCTTCTGCACGAAATTGACATTGGTTCCGGCGGGCTGAAAATGCTCGTGGAAGCGGATGAGCCTGCCCCATTCCAGCACCGGAGCCTGTTGGATATCCTCCATGAAGAGCACGGCGTGGGGCACCCCGGTGTTGAGGCTGTGCACCACCTGCTCCTCTCCGTTGACCATGATTTTTTCATGCAGCCGCAGGCTGTTGGGTGCGGTCATCTTGAGCTTGACCGACTGGCCCGTGACCTCGGCCTCGATGATTCCGGCCACGGTCTCAAAGTGCATCCGCGCCGGGGCTATGCCCAAAGCAAAGGCAAAACGGGCGGCGCAGCGGGCACCGTTGCCGCACATCTCGGCCCAGCTGCCGTCACCGTTCAAGAACTGCCAGCGGAAATCCGCGCTCTCGCTCTTCTCGATCAAGATCAGGCCGTCCGCGCCCACGGAAACCCGCCGCTCGCACACCGCCTTGGCAAAACCGGGCATCTCATCCCGGCTCAGAAACGGGGTGCGGTGGTCAATGAGGATGAAGTCATTGCCGGTGCCGCTCATCTTGGTGAATTCAATGGGAAACTGCATGGTCATGCGCCCTTCCCGAGGAATTCAGGGATGCTTTCCCCCTGGATCAGGGTTTCGTAGGTTTCCCTGGCCCGGATCACATGAAAACCGTCCCCGTGTACCAGAACCTCGGCCACCCGGGGCCGGGAGTTGTAGTTGGAGGACATGGAAAAGCCGTAGGCCCCGGCGCTCATCACTGCCAGGAGATCGCCGGCCGCCACCTTGGGCATTGGTCGTTCCCGGGCAAGAAAATCGCCGGTTTCGCAGATCGGCCCCACCACATCGGCCACGGCCTGCTCCCGGCCGGGTTGCTCCACGGCCTGGATGTGATGGAAGGCGTCGTAGAGGCTGGGCCTGGCCAGGTCGTTCATCCCGGCATCGACGATGATGAATTTCTTGAGCCCTTCCTTGGTGTAGAGCACCTTGGTGATCAGCGCCCCGGCGTTGCCAACCAAAACCCGGCCCGGTTCGAGAACTAGGGTGCAGTCAAGGCCTGCCAGCTCCTGCTTGATGGCCTGGGCATACTCCGCAGGCTCGGGCGGTTCCTCGCCGTTGTAGCGGATGCCCAAGCCTCCGCCCAGGTCGAGATGGGTGATCTGTATCCCCTGCTCACCAAGCTGGGCGATGAAGCGTTTCACCTTGGCCAGGGATTCGACAAAGGGCGAAACCAAAGTGAGCTGCGAACCGATGTGGCAGCTCACCCCCTTGATTTCGATATTGGGCAGCTTGCTGGCAGCAAGATAGACCCGCAGCGCGTCACCAATGGGGATGCCGAATTTGTTCTTGGCCAGACCGGTGGAGATATAGGCATGGGTCTTTGGGTCCACATCCGGGTTCACCCGGAAGGATACCGGGGCCTTGACTCCCATCCCTGCCGCCACCGTCTGGATCTGGGCCAGTTCCTGCTCGGATTCCACATTGAGCATGAGGATGCCTGCGGAAAGGGCCTCGCGAATCTCCGCCGCGCTCTTGCCCACCCCCGAATAGACGATCTTTTGGGGATCGACTCCGGCGGTGCGCGCCCGGAACAGCTCGCCGCCGGAGACGATGTCCGTGCCGCCACCAAGGCTTGCGAAAAGGCGGAGAATGGCGATGTTGGCGCAGGACTTGGCCGCAAAGCAGGTGATATGGGGGATGTCTGCAAAGGCGCGGTCAAAGGCGGCAAAATGGCGGGTCAGGGTGGCGGAGCTGTACAGATAAAACGGGGTGCCCACCGCTGCTGCCACCACTGGCACGGCAATATCCTCGCAATGCAGGGTGTCGTTTTTGTACTGAAAATCATGCATGGTTCGGTTTCTTCAATGAAAAATAAAAAGTTGAGAAGGTAGGGTTACAAGATGTTGCCTTGTTCTCAATTCTTCATTTTTCACTCTCCATTCTTTATTTTTCACTCTTCACTATACGTGGCTTCCATGGAAAACGTGCTTTCGTTGGGGGGCTTGGCCTGGTCAAAGGCAGTGACCGAGTAATACCAGACGCCTCTTCCCTTGGGCGGTTTCGCATCCAGGAAAGAAAGGCCTGCTCCGCCCACCTCGCCGATGCGTTCCTGGGTCTGGCTTTGGGCCGAGCGGCGGTAGATGCGAAAACCTGCCAGGTCGGGTTCTGCAACCGTTTCCCAGATAATCTTGATTCCGGTCCCGGTGACCACGGCCCGCACCTTCTGGGGCGGCGCCGGAGGCGTGAGGTCGCGCGGGGTGGCGCTCACGGCGGGGCTCGTCATGCCGTGAGCCATGGTTCCCTCATGCAACCGGATGGCCCGGATTTTGTAAAAGTAGGGCTTGCCATTGCGCAACCCTTTGTCCGCATAGACCAACCCCTCGATCGGGTCGCCCGGCATCTCGGTGAAGGTCTCGCCGCCATCGGTCGAGCGGGAAACCTGATAGCGGATGGGGTCGGAAACCGGCGTTCCATCGAGCAATCCCGCAGGCGGCTGCCAGTGCAGGGTAAGGGTCTTGTCCGCCTCCTCAATCCTGAAATTTGCGGGGGCCATCAGGGGGGTATCCCAGACAACCGAAACGGTGTTCGAATCATCGCTGCTGACAAACCAGCCTGCCTTGCTGCGCACCCGGTACACATAGCGATGATTGGGCCTGAGCAGGGTTTCTTCATAGGAAACCCTGCCTTTGTCGCTGCTTTCCGCCGTGATCTCGATGGATGGGCCAAAGGGGATGGGGCAATCGGCACAGTAATCCTTGACAGGGATAACCGCGCGCAGCAGTTCAAATTTCTCAATCCGGTACGGCAACCGGTCGCCTTCCACGGTTGACCGGGGGTAGGTCCAGCTCAGCGTCACCCCTTTTTCGTCAAGATGATAACGCAGATCGGTGATGGGCGCGGGCATTACCGTATCGGGCGGCACGGGCCGGGTCTTCTTGCCGCAGCCGGCCAAGCCTGCGGCGAAAACCATTGCCAGGGCCAAAATAAGAATCTGCCTGCCCATGGATCTGGATTTCATGGCGTAATCCCCAACGCTTTTTCCGCCTGCTTCAGGGCCTTGGCCACCATCTTGCCCGAGGTGCCGCCCAGGGATACCCTGCTCGCAACCGAGCCTTCGATGGAGAGCACCTTGAACACATCCCCCTCGATGACCTCGGAGAATTTCTGCAGCTCTTTCAAGGTCAACCCGGTGAGCTCCTTGCCCTTGCTTATGCAAAAGGCCACGGTGCGGCCGACAATGGCGTGGGCCTGCCGGAAGGGGATGTTCTTCAACACCAGATAATCGGCCAGGTCGGTGGCGGTCATGTAGCCGCCGCCAAGCCCCTGGGCCAGCCGCGCTTCGTTGAATTTCAGGTTGCCGAGCAGCTGGGCCATGATCGCCACGGACTGGGAAACCGTATCCACCGTGTCGAAAAGCGGCTCCTTGTCTTCCTGCAGGTCGCGGTTGTAGGTCATGGGCAGCCCCTTGACCAGCATGAGCAGGCTCATGAGATTGCCCACCACCCTCCCGCTCTTGCCCCGGATCAGCTCGGGGATGTCCGGGTTCTTCTTCTGGGGCATGATGGAGCTGCCGGTGCAGAAGCCGTCCGCCATGGTCACAAAGGAAAACTCCTCGGTGGTCCAGAGGACCAGCTCCTCGGAAAGGCGGCTCAAATGGATCTGGACCAGGCTGGCCGCGCTCATGAACTCGATGATGAAATCGCGGTCCCCTACGGTGTCCATGCTGTTGGCGGTGACCTTGGGAAAATCCAGCTCCTTGGCGACAAACTCGCGGTCGATGGGCAATCCGGTCCCGGCCAGGGCTGCGGCGCCCAGGGGCATGACATTGATCCGTTTCAAGGCATCGGTGAACCGCTCCCGGTCGCGGCCGAACATCTCATAATAGGCCAGCATGTGGTGCGCCACCAAAACCGGCTGGGCCCGCTGCAAGTGGGTGTAGCCCGGCATCACCGCATGCTCGTATTTGCGGGCCAGAATCACAAAGGCTTTTTGCAGCCCGGTGAGCAACTCGATGAGATTGCGGCATTCCTCCCGGAGATAGAGGCGGACATCGAGGGCCACCTGATCGTTGCGGCTGCGGGCGGTGTGCAGCTTTTCCCCGGCCGGGCCGATCTTTTCCACCAGAGTCTTTTCGATATTCATGTGAATATCTTCCAGCTCCGGCCTGAAGACAAAGGTGCCGGCCTCGATTTCGCGCTCGATCTGGCCTAACCCCTTGACGATCTGGTCCCGCTCCTTGGCGCTGATCAACCCCTGCTTGGCCAGCATCTTGGCGTGCGCCCGGCTGCCGGCGATGTCATGCCTGTACAGCCTGGCGTCGTAGTGGATGGAGGCGGTGAAGGCCTCCACCGAGGCGGCGGTTTTTTCGGCAAACCTGCCGCCCCACAGCTTGGCCGGAGCCTTTTTCTTCTCTTGCGAAGAGGATGCCATTGTCGTCTCTGCTTGGTAACGGGATTATTTCTTCTTCTTTTCCACCAGGGCCTGGATGGTCAACCGCAGGGCGTTGAGGCGGATGAAGCCGCCGGCATCCGATTGGGTGTAGACCTGGTCTTCCTCAAAGGTGGCAAAGCTTTCCTGGTAGAGCGACTGGTCGGACTTGCGGCCCACCGGGATGCAGTTGCCCTTGATCAGCTTGAGCCGCACCACGCCGTTCACGGTTTCCTGGGCATTGTCCATGGTCTTTTGCAAAAGCTTCATCTCCGGCGAGAACCAGAAGCCGTTGTAGATCAGTTCGGCATAGCGGGGAATCAGGCTGTCGCGGATCTTCATGACCTCGCGGTCCAGGGTGATGGTCTCCAGATCCCGGTGCGCCGTGCGCAATATGGTGCCGCCCGGGGTCTCGTACACCCCGCGGGATTTCATGCCCACGAAGCGGTTTTCCACCATGTCCAACCGACCGATGCCGTTGGCGCCGCCCAGGGTGTTGAGGCGGGCCAGCATGGCCGCGGGGCTCAAGCGTTCGCCGTTGATGGCCACCGGGTTGCCGTTTGCGAACTCCATCTCGATATAGGTCGCTTTGTCCGGGGCCTTTTCCGGGGAGACGGACAGCTTGAACATGGACTCCTCCGGCTCGTTCCACGGATTTTCCAGGATGCCGCCCTCAAAGCTGATGTGCAGGAGGTTCTCGTCGGAGCTGTAGGGCTTTTCCTTGGTAACCGGCACGGGGATGCCGTGTTTTTCCGCATAGGCCATGAGCTTGGTCCGGGAATTGAGATCCCAGATCCGCCAGGGGGCGATAATGGTCAGTTTCGGGTTCAGGGCGAGATAGGTAAGCTCGAAGCGAACCTGGTCGTTGCCCTTGCCGGTGGCGCCGTGGCTTACCGCGTCGGCCCCTTCCGCCTCGGCGATCCGCACCTGTTCCCGGGCGATGACCGGCCGGGCCAGGGAGGTGCCCAGCAGGTAGGAGCCCTCATAGATGGCGTTGGCCCTAAAGGCCGGGAAGACATAGTCGCGGACAAACTCCTCGCGCAGATCGGAGATGATCACCTTCTCGGCGCCGGTGGCCATGCCCTTGGCCCGCACCTTGTCCCAGTCTTCCTCCTGGCCCACATCGGCGGCAAAGGCCACCACCGGAACTTGATACTCTTCCCGCAGCCACTTGAGGATAACCGAGGTGTCCAGCCCGCCGGAATAGGCGAGAACGATCTTGTTTATGTTGGCAGCCATTGGCCGTGTTCTCCTGGTGTACGTGTCTGTCGGTTTTGGGCCTGTTCTCAGGCCAGATGCATGGCCAGAATGGCCTTGTGGATATGGAGCTTGTTCTCCGCCTGGTCAAAGGCGACGCATTGCGGACCCTCCAGCACCTCTTCGGAGATCTCCTCGTCGCGGTGGGCAGGCAGGCAGTGGAGAACAATGGCTCCCGGCCTGGCCTGGGCCACCAGGGCCGCATTCACCTGATACGGCCGGAAGACCCCGATCCGGGCCTCCTGCTCGGACTCCTGGCCCATGCTGGCCCAGACGTCGGTATTGATCACATCCGCCTCCCGCACCGCCTCCACCGGGTCGCGCACCACCCGGATGGGCTGGCTCGCTTCGGCTTGAGCTTTGGCGAGAATGGCCGGGTTGGGATCATAGCCCGCCGGGCAGGCCAGGGTCAGGGCAAAGCCGAAACGGGCCGCCGCCTGAATCCAGGAGTTGGCCATGTTGTTGCCGTCTCCCAGCCAGGCGATGTGCAGCTTCTCCACGGGTCCCTTGTGCTCGATCACGGTCATGATGTCGCTCAGCACCTGGCAGGGATGGTGCAGATCGGTGAGGGCGTTGATCACCGGCACCGAGGAGTAGCCGGCCAGCTCGTCGACAATGGCCTGGCCATAGGTGCGCACCACCATGCCGTCCACATAGCGGGCCATGACCCGGGCCATGTCCTTGAGGGGCTCGTTGCGGGCCAGCTGGGTGTCCCGGCCGGAGAGATAGATCACCTGGCCGCCCAACCCATACATGGCCGATTCAAAGGAGACCCTGGTCCGGGTGGAGGGCTTTTCAAAGATGAGGGCCACGGTTTTTCCTGCCAGCTGTTGGTGGCGGAGTCCTGCCTTGGCTTCTTTCTTAAGCAGCAGGGCCTTTTCGATGTAGGCGCCAAGCTGTTCCTTGCTGAAGTCCTGTAATGCCAGTAGATGCTGTGTCATGGGTTCTCTCTCTGCCAGCCTCCCCCGCTGTCTGCCGGGGGGAAAGCACCTCTTTCAGTCCATGCGTCCTGCCACCGCTACGGCGCGGGGCAGAATCCAGGAGACCGGCTCAAAAAAATGTCAGCCCAACCATTGCCAGAGGGTGACGGACACTGTCTCCCTCTGGTTGGGCCAAACTACAAGTCATACAAAAAAACTTTTTTTTTGCAAAGGGATTTTTCGTCGAAAAAAGATGGGGCTACCGGCTCAGCTCGGCAAAGACCTCGTCCAGGGCCTGGATGAGCCGGTCTATCTCGGCGCGGCTGATGATGAGCGGCGGCAGGCAGCGCAGCACCTTGCCCCCGGCAAAGTTAAGGAGCACCCCTTTTTCAAAGAGGCGGTTGACCATGGCCGGACCCTTGTCGAGATACGGTTCGGTCAGGGGCAGCCCCTGGATCAGGCCGAGCCCCCGGGCAGGGGTTGCCATGGCCGGATACCTGGCGGCGAGTGCGGTGAGCTGTTCGGCTAGATAAGCGCCCTTTGCCTGGACCTCGGCGAGAAAGCCATCTGCCAGCATGATCCGCAAGGTGGCCACCGCGGCGGCGCAGACCACCGGGTTGCCGCCGAAGGTCGAGGCGTGGCTCCCCGGCTCGAACGCCTTGGCCACCTTTTCCGTGGCCAGCATGGCGCCGATGGGCAAGCCGTTGCCCAGGGCCTTGGCCAGGGTGAGGATGTCCGGGGGCACCCCGCACTGCTCGTAGGCAAAGAGGGTGCCGGTTCGGCCCATGCCTACCTGGATTTCGTCAAAAATCAGGAGAAGGTTGTGCTTGTCGCAGAGCTGGCGGATACCGGCCAGGTATTCCTTGGGCAGCGGGCGCACCCCGCCCTCTCCCTGCAAGGGCTCGCAGAGAATGGCGCAGGTCGCCGGGCCAATCATCGCCTCCAGGGCAGCGAGATCGCCGAAGGGCGCATGGAGGAACCCCTGGGGCAGCGGCTCGAACCCCTTGTGGAATTTCTCCTGCCCCGTGGCGGCCACGGTGGCCAGGGTCCGGCCATGAAAAGAACCGGCCAGGGAGATAATCTCGTATTTTCCGGCAGGGCTTGCCTTGCGCGCCAGCTTGATCGCCGCCTCGTTGGCCTCCGCCCCGGAGTTACACAGAAACACCCGGTCGCCAAAGGAATGGCTGATCAGCAGCCCAGCCAGCTCGGTTTGCGGCATGGTGTGGTAGAGGTTGGAGACATGCACCAGGGTGGAGGCCTGGCGGCAGATCGCCTCGGTGATCGCCGGATGGCAGTGGCCCAGGCTGCAGACCGCGATGCCGGCCAGGCAATCCAGATACTCCCTGCCGTCGGCATCCTTGAGCAGGCAGCCCTTTCCCTCGACCATCACCGCGGGATACCGGCCATAGGTATTCATGAACGAGGCCGTGCTTTTTTCAATCCATTCCGCATTCGTCATCATACCACCTCTGTTCCCACGCCCTGCTGGGTGAACATTTCCAGTAAAATGGCGTGCTCCACCCGCCCGTCGATGATGTGCGCCTTGCCCACTCCGGCGCGGACCACGTCCTGGCAGCACTTGACCTTGGGGATCATGCCTCCGGCGATGACCCCGTCCTTGATGTACTGATCCGCCGCGGCGCAGGTCATGGAGGAGATGAGCGCACCCTCCTTGTCCAGAACTCCGGTCACATCGGTGAGCAGGATCAGCTTTTCCGCCTTGAGGTGGGTGGCGATGGCTCCGGCCACGAGATCGGCGTTGATGTTGTAGGCCTGGCCGTCTTCGCCCACGCCCACCGGGGCGATGACCGGGATGAAGTCCTGGGCGTCCAGGGTGTGGAGGATCTGCGGGTTGACCGTGGTCACCTCCCCCACCCGGCCGATGTCGATGATTTCCGGCGGGGTGTTTTCGGCCTGGGGTTTCATGATCTGCATCTTTTTCGCCTTGATCAGATCGCCATCGCGGCCGGAAAGGCCGACCGCCTTGCCCCCGTGGAAATTGATCAGGCTGACAATCTCCTTGTTCACCTTGCCCACCAGGACCATCTCCACCACGTCCATGGTTTCGCCGTCGGTGATCCGCATGCCCTGTACGTAATCGCTCTTGATGTTCATCTTGCCCAGGAATTTATTGATCTGCGGCCCGCCGCCATGCACCACCACCGGGTTGATGCCGACGTACTTCATCAGGATAATGTCCAAGGCGAAGTTCTTTTTCAGTTCCTCATCCACCATGGCGTGGCCGCCATATTTGATGACCACTGTTTTGCCGGCGAATTTTTTGATATACGGCAAGGACTCGATGAGGGTTTTTGCTTTTTCGATACCTTTATGCATGGCGGTTTGTCTGCAATGGTTGAGTGTTCTGAGGCCTGGGAACAGCCGGTTGTTGTTGATAGTACGCAAGATATATACCGTCAGCCGCAATCTGTAAAGAAGATAGGCGGTCAAAAAACAGGCGCTCGTTCCTGGCAAAGCGATTGCCGAGAACCCTGGATGCTGGTATCTTTGTTTATTCAGAGTCCATCCGTACTATAAGGAAACTAAAAAAGAATGAAACCCTTACACTGTTTTTTTAGTGGGATTGTGCTACTGGCTCCCTTGCTGGCGGCCAGCCTCGGTCTGGCCGCGCCGGCCTCATCCCCCGGCGGGAAAGCGCCGATCCATATCGAGGCGGACCGGATGGTCTCGATGAAAGATGACAACGCGGTCCTTTTTACCGGCAACGTG
>JBAZSA010000004.1:0-14681 GCA_041662645.1 Desulfurivibrionaceae bacterium | reverse complement strand
CCTCTCCAACGAGGAAAAGGCCAAGCAGCCCCAGAGCGAGGAGCGCACTCTCAAAAAGTTGTTTGCCTCGGGCAATGTGGAAATCCAGAACGAAGGCATGACCGGCACCGGCGACAAAATGGAGTATTATGAAGCCGAGCGCAAGATGATCCTCATCGGCAACAGCAAGGTCTGGCAGGACAACAACCTGGTTACCGGCCACACCGTTGTCGTTTTCCTCGATCAGGGCAAGAGTATCGTGGAGCGGGGCGAGAAAAAAGGCGAGCGGGTCAAGGCCTTTTTCTATCCAGGCGGCGAAGGGCCGCAGAGCGATAAGCAACAGTGAAGACGGAGGCTCCCTTGTCTGTTCTCGAAACACAAGAGATTGTCAAACGCTATAAAAACCGGACGGTTGTCGACGGGATCAGCCTGCGGGTTGAAACCGGGACGGTGGTCGGGTTGCTCGGCCCGAACGGGGCCGGAAAAACCACCACCTTCTATGCCATTGCCGGTTTTGTCCGGCCGGACGCAGGCGTCATTCTGCTCGATGGCGAGGATATCACCTCTCTGCCCATCCACCAGCGGGCAGTCAAGGGGCTTTCCTATCTGCCCCAGGAATCCTCGGTTTTCAAAAAGCTCACCGTGGAGGAAAATGTCCGCATCGTTCTTGAGCCGTTGGGCCTGGCCAAGGCCGAGATCAACAACCGGGTCGGCCAGCTCATGGAAGACCTGAAGATCAGCCATCTGGCGGGCAACCGGGGGCATTCGCTCTCCGGCGGCGAACGCCGCCGGGTGGAGATCATGCGGGCTCTGGCCACCAATCCGCATTTTATTTTGCTGGACGAGCCCTTTGCCGGGATCGATCCGTTGTCTGTGGCCGATCTGCAACAGATCATCGGCAATCTGAAAACCCGCGGTCTGGGGGTGCTCATCTCCGACCACAATGTCCGGGAAACCCTTTCCGTCTGCGACCAGGCCTATATCGTCAGTCAGGGGAAGATCCTGATCCATGGCGATGCCGAAGCGATTGTGGGCAGCGAGGAAGCCCGGCGGATGTACCTCGGTGAGCACTTCACCCTGTAGAACCCGTCCAGCAGCACCACATCTGCGGTGTCATCGGCCGGCTCATGTGCAATAGCACACTTCGCCAGCCTCTTCCTAGCATCTGCGGTGCTGCTGGACGGTTTCTTCTTGTAAGCACCGCAACAAAATCGCCCTTATCGCCCTCAGTCCTGAAATTCTTCTTGCAAAAACCTTGCCGTCATGGAGTATTATACTCACACAAGGGCTGCGCAATCCCGCGCCTTCCCTGTGTATCTTTTGTAGCAAAGGATTTCGGCGGACATGGCTCTTGAACTGCGGCAGCAACTGAAACTCAGCCAGCAACTGGTGATGACCCCCCAGTTGCAGCAGGCCATCAAGTTGCTGCAGCTTTCCCGGCTTGAGCTTGCCGAAACAATCCAGCAGGAAATCGAGATCAACCCGGTGCTGGAAGAAGCGCTTGAGGGGCCGGACCAGAGTGAGTCAGAGCAGGAAGGCCACGGCCACGAGGCGCTGGACGCCCCGGTGCCGGAACCGGAAAAAACCACCGAGGTCCAAATGGAAAGCGACTCCTCCTTAAGGGAGATCGACTGGGAAAATTACAGCAACGAATACGAAAGCGGCTTCTCCACCCGGGGCAAGGATGACAACGACCTGCCCTCCCGCCTTGACATCTTGACCACCAAACCGGACCTGCACTCCCATCTTGTCTGGCAGCTGACTTTTTCCCATCTCACCGAAGAGGAAATGGAGGTCGGGCATTTTATCATCGGCAATCTTGACCGGGACGGCTTCCTGGAGGTGACGGAGGAGGAGATTGCCGAGGGCACGGGCTGTGGTCCGGAGATGGCCCAACGGTTGATCGGCGTGGTTCAGGAGATGGACCCGGCCGGGGTTGGGGCCAGGGATCTCAAGGATTGCCTGCTGCTGCAGCTTGGGAGGTTGGGGCTCGGAACTTCCCTGGCCGCCACAATAGTCCGCGAGCATCTGCATACCCTGGAGAACAGGAATTTTGGCGCCATTGCCAGGGGCACGGGCCGCCCCATTGAAGAGATCCTCAGCGCCATCAAGGTGATCACCGAGCTGGACCCGCATCCGGGCAGGATCTATTCCGAGGAGGAGCCCCAGTACATCATCCCGGATGTCTATGTGCACAAGATCGGCGGGGAATATGTCATTCTGCTCAACGACGAAGGTCTGCCCCGCCTCAAGGTCAGCAATTATTACAAGGACATCCTGAAAAAGGATTCCGGCGCTCCGGCCGAGACCAAGAATTATGTGCAGGACAAGCTCAAATCGGCCCTCTGGTTGATAAAAAGCATCCATCAGCGGCAACGCACCATCTACCGGGTGGTGGAGTCGCTGCTCAAGTTCCAGTACGATTTTTTTGAAAAAGGGATCGCCTTTCTCAAGCCCCTGGTCCTCCGGGACGTGGCCGAGGATCTCGGCATGCACGAATCCACGATCAGCCGGGTGACGAGCAACAAGTACGTGCACACCCCCCAGGGCACCTTTGAGCTGAAGTACTTCTTCAACTCCTCCATCAGCCGCCATGACGGCGGGGAGGCCATGGCCTCGGAAAGCATCAAGGAACGCATCCGCACCATCATTGGCGGCGAGGATCATCAAGACCCCCTAAGCGACAATGCCATCGCCGACATCTTCGCCAAGGAGGATATCAAGCTGGCGCGGCGTACCGTGGCTAAGTACCGAGAGCAGATGGGGATTCTCCCTTCCAAATTCCGGAAAAAACCCAAGCTGAGCTGATTCCCCTGAGCCAGCCCTCTCTCAACGCCATGCATGAAGCCAGCAACCACCCCCTGACCCTGACCATTATCACCGGCCTTTCCGGGGCAGGCAAGTCAACAGCCCTCAATGTTTTCGAGGATGCAGGGTTTCTGTGTATCGACAACCTCCCTGTTTTTCTCCTCCTGCCCCTGCTCGACGGCATGGCCCGGCGGGCGGACGGCCCGCACCGGTTGGCCCTGGTCATGGATGCCAGGGATGCCGAGCTTGCCCCGGCCCTTTCCGGGGTTTTGAAGGAGGTGAAGCTCAAGGCCACCCTGGTGCAGATCATTTTTCTCGAGGCCAACGACACGGTCCTGCTCCGCCGGTACAGCCAGCTGCGGCGCGCCCATCCCCTGGCCCAGGTTGGTCTGGTCCAGGACGGGATTTTCTCGGAGAAGAAGCGGCTGGCAGGGCTCCGGCAATTGGCCGACCGGGTGATCGACACCAGCAGCCTGACCCCCGCCGAATTGCGGCACAAGCTCCTGCTGCACGACGCCTCCCCGGTTGCAGCCATGCGGGTCAATGTCCTCTCCTTTGGCCATAAGCATGGGCTGCCCAGCGAGGCGGATCTGCTCTTTGATGTCCGGTTTTTGCCAAATCCCTATTATGTGACAGAGCTCAAGGAAAAAACCGGCCTGGACGCATCGGTGGCTGCCCACGCCCTGGACAACGCAAGCGGCAGCCAATTTCTGGTCCACCTTTTCGCCCTGCTCGATTTCCTGCTCCCGGAATTTGAACAGGCAGGCAAGGCCTACCTCACCATCGCTGTAGGCTGCACCGGCGGGAAACACCGTTCCGTGGCGGTGGCCGAGGAGATCCACCGGCATCTTTCCGGGGGGAAATGGGTGGTGAAGCTGTTCCATCGGGATATGGAAAAATAAGAATTGAACACTGCTTGTTTACCCTTCGACAGGCTCAGGGTGAACGATAATCAATTAATCAGTCGTTCGCCCTGAGCCTGTCGAAGGGTGGTTCCTCTGAATGTGTATGATTAGATGCTTATGAATGAAACACAACTCCTGGACTGGCAGGCCATAGACACGGTCCTGCTGGACATGGACGGAACCCTGCTGGACCGGCATTTTGACGATTATTTTTGGGAGCATTATGTGCCGGAGCACTATGCCCTGGAGCACGATCTCTCCATCGAGGAGGCCAGACAGGAATTGCTGGCCCGCTACAAGGGAAGGGAGGGCACCCTGGCCTGGACCGACCTGGATTTCTGGTCCAACGAGCTGGGCCTCGATATCCCGGCCCTCAAGATGAAGATCAATCACCTCATCGGGGTGCATCCCCATGTGGTCGCCTTTCTCAGGTTCTGCCGCGCGGCGGGCAAGAAGATCTACCTGGTGACCAACGCCCACAGCAAGACCCTGGCCATCAAGATGGAAAAAACCGCGCTGGCAGGCTATTTCGACCGGATCATCTGCGCGGAGGAGGTTGGGATGGCCAAGGAAGATCCCATCTTCTGGCAGGGGCTGGAAGCGATGCTGGGCTATGATAAAAAACGGACGATGCTGGCCGAGGATACCGAAAAGGTGCTGGTATCCGCCCGTATTTACGGCATGGGGGTTCTCATCTTTATCGCCCGGCCCAGCAGCCGCAAGCCCATTGCCCACTCGGAGAATTTCCCCTCGGTGGTCACCTTCAAGGAACTTATTCCCGAGTCCGGCGGCTGACGAGCTCTGCCATTATCGCGGCTGAAGCCGCTCCTACAGGGCAAGGAACATCCCTTTGTAGGAGCGGCTTCAGCCGCGATTCTACGAACCAAAGGAACACCATGCACGAACAAGAGCAGGCTGAATTGATTACGGTTATCGCTGATTTTCTGGAGATGGGCCATGTGGAAAACATCATGGCCATGTTCAAGCAGGATACTTCGCTCTATGCCCTGAGCGGCGAGCTGTTGCGCGACGAGCGTTTCATGGTTCGGATGGGCATGGCGGTGCTTTTTGAAGAGCTGAAGGATATCCGCCCGCAGGAAGTGGCCCTGGCCATTCCGTCCCTGCTTGCGGTGCTTGACGAGGAAACCCCGTGGATGCGCGGCGAGGCCGTGAACCTGCTGGGCATCATCGGCACCCCCGAGGCGTTGGCCCACATCAAAATCCTGGCCGATGATCCTGAGCCGCAGATCCGGGAGATGGTTCAGGATATTTTAGCTGTAAGCTGATAGTTGCCAGCTTACAGCTTTACTATTCCTTCCAGTCCGGCCTCAGTCCCAGCTCGGTGAGCTGCTTCCTCGCCACTGCGGACGGGGCGTCGGTGAGCGGGCAGGTCGCCTTCTGGGTCTTTGGGAAGGCGATGACATCGCGGATGGAGTCGCGGCCCAGCAGGATCATCATCAAGCGGTCCAAACCAAAGGCCATGCCGCCGTGGGGCGGCGCGCCAAGCTCAAGCGCCTTGACCAGAAAGTCGAACTTGTCCACCACCTCTTCCTCGGAAATACCCAAAGCGGCAAAGACCTTTTCCTGCATCTCCTTCTGGTGGATACGGATGGAGCCGCCGCCGATCTCGGTGCCGTTTAAGACCAGATCGTAGGCCCGGCTGCGCATCTTGCCCGGCTCGGTGTCCATGAGGGGGATATCTTCCTCGTTGGGCGCGGTAAAGGGGTGATGCACGGCCGTATGCCGCTTCTGCTCATGGTCGTACTCCAAAAGCGGGAAGTCGCAGACCCAGAGGAAGTTGAACTGCTTCTTGTCGATGAGGTTCAGCCTGCGGCCCAGCTCAAGGCGTAGCTCGGACAACGCCTGGTGCACCACATTGGGCTGGTCGGCCACGAAAAAGAGCAGATCGTCGGTCTCAGCGCCCAGGGTTTTGGCCATGCCTGCCCGCTCCTCGTCGGAGAAGAATTTTGCGATGGGCGATTGCCATTCGCCCTCCGGCTTGACCTTGACCCAGGCCAGCCCCTTGGCCCCGAAATTGGCCACATACGCGGTGAGATCGTCCAAGTCCTTGCGGGAGAAATGGGCGCACCCCTTGGCGTTGATGGCCTTGACCATGCCGCCCTTTTCCACCACGGTGCGGAACACCTGGAAGCCGCAATTGCGCACCTTTTCGGTGAGGCTGATCAGCTCAAAGCCGAAACGGGTGTCGGGCTTGTCGCAGCCATAGCGGTTCATTGCGTCGGCGTAGGTCATGCGCGGGAAGGGCAGATTGAGCTCCAACCCAATGGTTTCCTTGAACAGAAGCTGCATCAACCCTTCGCCCACCGCGTAGATGTCCTCCTCCTCGACAAAGGAGAGCTCCATATCCACCTGGGTGAATTCGGGCTGTCGGTCGGCGCGCAGATCCTCATCGCGGAAGCAGCGGACGATCTGGTAGTAGCGGTCCATCCCCCCCATCATCAGGAGCTGCTTGAAGAGCTGCGGCGACTGGGGCAGGGCGAAGAACTTGCCCTGGTTGACCCGGCTCGGCACCAGATAATCCCTGGCTCCTTCCGGGGTGGAGCGGGTGAGCACCGGGGTTTCGATCTCAAGAAAATTTTCGCCGTTGAGATAGGTGCGAATGGCCTGGGATGCCTTGTGCCGCATGATGAGGCCTTCGGCCATGTTGGGACGGCGGAGGTCGATGTAGCGGTACTTGAGGCGCAGCCCCTCGGAGATCTCGGTGTCCTCGTCCAGCGGAAAGGGCGGGGTTTTGCTCTGGTTGAGGATGCGCAGCTCCAAGACCCGCACCTCGATCTCCCCGGTGGGCAACTTGGGGTTGACCATGCCGTCGGGCCGGGCTTCAACTACGCCCCGGATGGCCAGCACCCATTCGCTTCGGATGCCGTGCGCCTTGGCATGCACCTCGGCGTTGATCTCGGGGTTAAACACCACCTGGGTGAGGCCCCAGCGGTCGCGCAGGTCGATGAAGATGACCCCGCCATGGTCGCGGCGCCGCAACACCCAGCCCATGAGAACGATTTCCTTGCCGACATCGGCGTGGGTCAGGGCGTTACAGTGGTGGGTTCGTTTGAGTCCTCCCATGGATTCCATAGGACTGCTCCTTTATAGGTAGTGAAAAATGAAGAGTGAAAAGTGAAAAATTCGTATGTGTTTTGATTTTGCATCAAGACGGCATTGGTACAGCCCTTCGACAGGCTCAGGGCGAACGGTGGTTATCTTGAAATCATTAAGTTCTTTCCGTTCGCCCTGAGCCTGTCGAAGGGGCCTGTCGAACCACCAATAAGACCTTTGCAAAAGTCCCGATCATTTTTCTTTATGTGCAATTGCCGCAATCAACATCGCACACAAGGCCTCTTGCGCCCCCGCTAGCGGTACTTGCTGCTGCTCCTTGCTGATCATGTCACGCAGCACTGCCTCGCCCTTGGCAAGCTCTTCCTCGCCCAAAATGAGCACAAAGCGCGCCTTGGCCCGGTCCGCCTGCTTCATCTGGCTTTTCAGGCTTTTGCCTTCAAGGTCCATGGCCACTTGCAGCCCTTTGCGCCGTAAGAGATGCACCAGGGGAAAGGATCTGACTGCGGCTTCCTCGCCCAGGGCGGCGACAAAAAGGTCTGTGCTGGTCTCAGGGCAGGCTGCGGCGTTCTGCTGGCTCAGCAGCAGGGACAGCCGTTCCATGCCCATGGCAAAGCCGATGCCGGGCATGTTTTTTGCCCCGCCCAGCTGTTCAACCAAGCCGTCATAGCGGCCCCCCGCCCCCACCGCGCTCTGGGCGCCCAGGGCATCGGTGATCAGCTCAAAGGTGGTGCGCGTATAGTAATCAAGGCCGCGGACCATGAAGGGGTTCACTGCATAGGGAACCGCCAGCAAATCGAGGCTTTCCTTGGTCTTGCTGAAATGTTCCGCGCAACCGGGGCAAAGATGGTCGAGGATGGCAGGCGCGGACACATACTGCTCCTGGCAATGGCTGCTTTTGCAGTCCAGCACCCTCAGCGGGTTCGAGAGGCTGCGGCGCTGGCAATCCTCGCAGATATGCTCCTTGCGGGCGGCCAGGAAATTTACCAGTGCCTCTTTGTAGGCGGGGCGGCAGGCCGGGCAGCCCAGGGAGTTGATTTGCAGGCTTGTGGTCAGGCCAAGCTCTTCAAGAATCAGCCAGCCCATGGCGATGAGTTCGGCATCCAACCGGGGATGATCCAACCCAAGCACCTCGACGCTCATCTGGTGAAACTGCCGCAACCGGCCTTTCTGCGGGCGCTCGTGCCGGAACATGGGGCCGATGGTATAGAGGCGCTGTACCGGGAGTTTGGCCTGGAGGCCATGCTCGATAAAGGCGCGCAGCACCGAGGCGGTGCCCTCCGGCCGCATGGTGACCGAGTCGCCGTTGCGGTCGGTAAAGGAGTACATCTCTTTTTCGACGATATCCGTGGCCTCGCCGATGGAGCGGGCGAACAACTCGGTCTTTTCCAGGATAGGCACCCTGATCTCGGTGAACCCGAAGCGATGGAAGATACCCCTGGCTGTGGCCTCGATATGCTGCCAAACCCCAACCTCATCGGGGAGAATATCCTTAAAGCCTTTCAGGGCCTGAATAGTCATTGCTTGCCTCACCTGCGCCGAAGATAAAAACACCCCAGCGTGTCCGCCGGGAAAATGCGTCAATCAAAAAAATGGCCGAAAAACAGGTATTCTTATCCGAATTGGCGCGGGAAGTCAAGGGAGGTAGAGTCTGTGTGGGAAAACAGACCGAAAGGCCCGGAAGATAAAATGGGGGGAACAGACGGCACATTGAGATCAGGGATGCACCACCTTCTCCTGTAACCAGATTTTGATCAACGATTGGTATGGCACATCCCGGGCATTGGCAACTGTTTTGATGTTGTCAAGCAGGTGCGCTGGCAAGCGCAATGAAATGGTCTTGGTTGTCGGCTTCAAGTTTGGCATCACGACCTGGCTGGCCGCGCTCCAGTCGAGATATTCCGTGCTGTCGTGGGATTCCCAGAATGCCCGTTCCTGGGCCTCAGAAGCAAAAAGTGGCGGTGTTTTTTTAGCTTTGTTTTTCATAGATGCTCCTTTCCCTTTTGTGCATGTTCCGTGCCGAGATCACCCGGATAAGCGTACCTTCGCTTCTCAAAGTAAAGGTGACATGCAACATGCGGTTGCCATCGGTCTTGCCAAGGGCGTGGAAACGTCTTTCGAGTTGGCTGTGGTCTGTGTCCGGCAAGACCAGCAAGGGCTGATTGAAGAAAACTTCTTCCGCCTCCCCCATGGTAACCCCATGCCTTTCGGCATTTTTTCGTTCGTTTCCTGCATCCCATTCAAAGCCTGATATTTGCTCGATGGCTTTCATATGTATATGATAGTCATATGCTTTTGTGTATTCAAGGGGAAAGTTGTAGGCATAGAAAAAAATGTTGTCAGCTACAAGCTATCAAGTCCCAGCCAGGTGAAACCAAAAAAAGCCCTGCCGGAATTCCCGGCAGGGCTTGATGTGAACAGCTTCCAACTAAGGCGCTATGCGCAAGGCATACGCAGCATTAGAAGGTCATGGTCAGAGAATGCGTCATGAGGTAGACATTCTCGGTGATATCGGTCGGGCTGTTCTCGTTGAAGAAATCGCCGGTATCGAGGTAACCGAAATGCGCCTCGTAGGTCAGGTTGTCGAGCAGTTTGTAGGCAGCGCCCACGTTGTACTCCCAGCCGTACTCGTCATCCTGGTTGGCAATCCGTGTTTCGTCAGCCTGGGCCCAGCCGATGGCGCCGTGCAGGGTCAACTGGTTGGAAACCGCGTAGTCGGCAGCGGCAACAACAGCGTGTACGCCAGCGTTATTCATATCGGTATTGCTGGTGAAGATGTCGTTGTTCAGCATGCCGGTGTGACGGCCGGTGAGGATGTACAGGGGCTCGAACATATCGCCGGTGCCGGTGCTGATGGCGTTGTTGATCTCATCGTCAGCAGCATTGTCGTCGCCCTCGGCGTAGAAGTACATACCGCTCACGGTCAGGGCGTCGAACTTGCCGCCAACCTGCAACATGCCAGCCCAAGAGTCATAGTCCGTATCAAGGACAAGTGCGTCGTCCCAATCCTTCTCGCCGAAGTAATGACTCAGCTCACCGTTGATGAAAAAGTTGTCCATCTTGAACTTGCCGTAAGCGGTCAGTTCGTTCTTGCGGTCGGACAAGAGGGGGCTACTCATGTTGTTGGTGTAGCCGTAGTGGATGCCGGAATCCAGATTGTCGGTCTTGTAGTACAGACGGGCGACATAGGTGTCGGAATCGGTATCGGTCTCATCGGTATTAACATTGAAGTTGTCGGTATTCTTCTGGATGTAGAACAGGGTGGACACAGGTCCGCCCGCCAGGAATGAAGGGTACAGCATGACCCGGTCAGCGCGCTTGTCCGAATCGTTGAAAGCGGTGCCGTAGGGTCCGGCCGGAACGCGGCCGAAACGCATTTTGCCGATGGGGGAGGCGTAATCCATGTACAGGTGCCAAACCTCGACATCGCCAGCAGCATCACCGATGCCGCGCCCAGCTTGTGTGTCGCCATCGGCCTGGCCACCCCAGAAGGTGTCATCCGCCAAACGGATGGTGGAGGACATGGAGATCTTGTCGTTGACCTGCATGGTGGGCTTGATCTCAAAGGTGTGGAGCCAGTAAGAGTCAGACGGGGTGGATTCGCCTGCCATTTCAACTGGGTAAAGACCCGCGCCGCGTGCGTCGGAAAGATATGCGCCTTCGACCAGGTACATGCCGCCCATCTTGAACTCAACGGCGGCGGCAGTGGAGGCCAGTCCCGCGACCAGGCCCAGTGCTGCAACTGTGGATAATACTTTTTTCATCTCTTATCTCCTTTGATAAGTGTTAATAAAAAAACAAACTCAAACTTCTTAGAGCAAATTTAGCGAGGGAATGTCAAGTTTTTTTTACCGCAGTGTAATTTTTTTTACTTTGACACTCATCAGCTGTTAGCCTCAAGCTATCCGCTGGCAGCTGACGACTGATAGCTGTCGACTATATCTTACTGCTCCTGCTTTTTGCTGAAATCCAGCTGATAGATCAGCATGGTGGAGGTTTGCTCGGAAAACAGATCAAGCGAGCTGCCGCTCAGAATCAGGCCGACCAGCAATTCCGCGCCCTTTTTGTCCGCGTTGGGCCGAAGCAGGTAGTCCACGATATAGCCATCGATCTTTCTGGTCCGCCACAGCTCGGACAGGGCGATGCCGTTCCAGCTCAAGGCGTGGATCTCGCCGGAGGGGTAGTTTTTCATGTTTTCAAAAAGACGCGACGAGGTGGAGAGGTTCTTGTTGATGATGATGTCCTGCTGGCCGTCGCCATTGACGTCATACACGATGATCCGCGAGGGGATATAGATGCGGGCCGAGCCTTCCTGACTGCTCGCCTTGCTGGCGCCGAAGCCTTCCGTGCCGCCGATGAAGCGGGTGGTGCCGCCGTAAAACTCATCGCTCTTCCACAGGACGGTGCCGCCGGCGCGCAACACCCGGAAGCGGTCGTACTGGTCTATGGCGACGATCTCCCTGCTGCCGTCATTGTCCAAGTCGGCGATGGTGAATTCAAACAAATTGACACTGGCCGGGACTTCCATGGTGCTGCCCGCTTTCACAGTGCCATTGCCGAGATCGAGACGGGAGATGCCGGGGGCGACAACCTTGTCGGAATCGGCCCGTTGGCCAGCCAGCACCAACCCTTCTCCCGGGATGGGCATGGCCCGGATATACCATCTGACATCCTGGAACAGGTAGTTGGCCTTGTCCGCGCCGAGCCACTCGAAGGCAAAGGAGTTGGGCTGCTTGGCATCCGCCGCGCTGACATAGATTTCCGGCTTGCCGTTTTTGTTGAGATCCGCCACGGTGATGGCGTGGATGCGGTACCCGACCTTGCCGGGAATCTGACCGACCTTGCTCAACCGGTTGCTGTCGCGTTTGAAAATTTGGACCGAGTCCTTGTCGGCAAAGATGACCTCATCCTGGCCGTCGCCGTCAAGATCGGCCATTTCCATGTATTGGAGGGAAAGTTTCATGTTCTGGGTTTTCTGGAACTCGCTGGTGATGCCCTTGGGGTAGATAAAGGGCGAACCGCCTCCCATGCCGGTGCGGCTGGCAAAGGCGCGATCCGGATGGGCGGTGGCATACTGCGGCTGGGGTTGTCCGCCTGGCTGTGCGGTGGCCATGGGCTGGGTCAGCGCCGTGACCGGGCGGTTGTGGGCGAAGATTTTTTCGCTTATATCCCAAGCCAGGGAGTCGATGCTTTGGATAATCTCGCTTTCGTTCTTGGCCGTGGCATAAAAATTCCGGGGTGCGCCCTTGGCCATCTCGAAAACCTTGGCATCCAGCGAGAGGCTGCTGCCCATGGCGGTGAGGCTGCCTGCCACCAGAAAATCCGCTTGCAGGGTTTTTCCCAGTTTGAGGTACGCCTCAGTCTGGGTGGGTGTCCCGGCGCTGGCAAGGGCCTTGTCCACCACTGCCTTGTCGATTACGGTGAGGCCAATCTCCGAGGCAAGGCGGCTGGCAAGCATATCGCGGATACCGGTGGTGAGATAGCTCATGTCCTTGGGGGCGTTGGCTTTGAATGGCAGAAAGGCGATCCGCCCGGTCTGGGCAGCGCCGGTCGCTGGCAGCGCAAGGTGCAGGGCGAATAGCAGTGCGGCGAGCAAGACTGGGACTGTGCGCTTGGTTTGTTTGGACATGACCGGTTTCCTTATTGAAAAGAAGAATGATTTTCCGTAGAGTTTAAAGCGTGGAGATTACCCCGAAGAAACGCGTGAGGGCAAGAGTTTTTTGTCGAACAGGGCGGCTCTAGTATTTTGTCTGCAACGGTTTACTTGTCGCGACTGAATCTGGCCCTTGCCACGAAGGAAACAATCTGTCTGTAGGAGCGGTTTCGACCGCGATATTCCCCCCCAGGATGAAAGATACACATGAAAACCACCATTTATCTCATTCGCCATGGCCTGACTGCGGCAAACAAGAATGATGTGTTTGCCGGGCGCACCCAGGAGCCGTTGCATCCCGAGGGCGCTGCCCAGCTTGCAAGTGTTGGGAGAAATTTCGTAGGGCGAGGCATCACTAAAATCTTCTGCGGCCCTTTGACGCGGACCAGGCAGTCGGCCGGGATTGTTGGGGAGCTGCTTGATGTGCCGGTTGAATCGGAAGAGGCCTTGACGGAGATCAGTATTCCTCACTGGGATGGGCTGACCAAGGCGGCGATCCGGGCGAGGTTCGGGCTTCAGTATCCAACCTGGCTCGATGATCCGGCCGGATTCCGCGTGGAGGGTTGTGAAACTATTGCCGATGTGCAGGTGAGGGCCGTGGCTTTTCTTGAGTCAATTTTTCGCAAATATCCCGGCCAGAACATCCTGGTGGTAAGCCATTTGATCGTGGTTCGGGCTCTGCTTCTGCACTATCTGGCGCGGCCTCTTGCGGATTTCCGGGCAATCAAGGTTGGCAATGCCCAGATAGCTACTTTGGTTAGGGATGATTTGGGGGAGACGGCGGTGGAGTTGTGAGGGGGAGGGTGTTCGGTGCTCCTTCGACAGGCTCAGGATGAACGGATTTTTTTGTCGATTGATTTTCCGTTCATGCTGAGCTTGTCGAAGCACAAAAAAACACTTTGTAATAGGCCAGAGATGTTTTGGGTGTACATTCTTCGTTGTGCCGACGGGAGTTATTACACCGGCCACACCGACAATCTTGGCAAACGCCTTGGACAGCACCAGGCCGGAGAGTGCGAAGGGTATACCGCAACTCGTTTACCGGTGGAGCTTGCTTGGTCTCAGGGGTTTGTCACGCGGGAAGAGGCTTTGTCGGCGGAAAGGCAAATTAAGGGTTGGAGCCGCCAGAAAAAAGAAGCCATGATGCGTGGAGATTGGCGGGGAGTTGCTCGGTTGGCGCGAAAAAAAAACCGCAAATCCTTCGACAGGCTCAGGATGAACGGAAGGTTTTTTAATTCAGTGATATTTCCCTTCGCCCTGAGCCTGTCGAAGGGTGGTCGTGCTTATCAGAAAATCAGTCCAGCACAAGCCCCCCAATCACTTCGCTGATCCCGTTAAGCCGGTTCTCCGTCACATAACGTCCAAGGCCTTCAACGATTTCCTGGCTGGCCTTGGGATTGACGAAGTTTGCAGTGCCAACCTCAATGGCTGTTGCGCCCGCCAATAAAAACTCCAGGGCATCCTCCGTGGTGGTGATGCCGCCGATGCCGATCACCGGAATCTTTACGGCCTGGGCCACCTGCCAGACCATGCGCAGGGCGATGGGCTTGATCGCCGGACCGGACAGCCCCCCCACGATATTGGCCAGCCTCGGCCTGCGGCTTTTGACATCAATGGCCATGCCCAGCAGGGTGTTGATCAGGGAAACCGCCTGCGCTCCGCCCGCTTCGACGGCCCTGGCGATTACGGCGATGTCGGTGACGTTGGGGGAGAGTTTGACGATCACCGGCAGGGTGGTGTGCGCGCACACCGCCCGGGTTACGGCCTCGGCCATTGCCGGATCGGTGCCAAAGGCAACCCCGCCTTTTTTTACGTTGGGGCAGGAGATATTGATCTCCAGGGCATTGATTCCCTCGACCTCGCTGAGCCGTTGGGCCAGGGTTTGATACTCTTCCAGGCTGTCTCCCAGGATATTGACGATAACCCTGGCGCCGATTCCGCGCAGATACTCCATTTTTTCGGCAATAAAGCGGTCAAGCCCGACGTTTTCCAGGCCGATGGCGTTGAGCATGCCGCTGGCGGTTTCCACGATGCGGGGCGGTGGATTTCCCCGGCGGGGCTCCAGCGAGATACCCTTGACCACCACGCCGCCCAGGTGGTGGAGATTGACGTAGGGCGCGAATTCCTTGGCATAGCCAAAGGTGCCCGAGGCGGTGAGCACGGGATTCTTGAAAACGAGGGTGCCGATGGTGACGCGCAGATCCGGTTCACTCATAGCCAAGCCACCTCCTCGGCCTTGAATACCGGGCCGTCCTTGCACACAT
>JBAZSA010000003.1:18674-50184 GCA_041662645.1 Desulfurivibrionaceae bacterium | reverse complement strand
AAGGTCTACAAGACCGTGCAGGAGATCAAGGACGGCACCATTGCCTTTTACGAGCAGTTTGTTGTGCCGACCCTTGGCAAGCTTGGCCGCATGGATCGTTACCTGACAAATTTTTTTGGCGACGGCCGAAATCCGTATCAGGAAAACATCGCTGCCAATCTTTCCGGCCATCTCATGGATGTCCGCTCCCATTGGCGGCGGCTGGGTGACATCCTCACCGATCTGGGGCTGGCCACAAACGGCCAGATCACCAGTGCCCTGGAAAAACAGCAGGCTCTTGCCGGGAAAAAAAACGATTCAACCAAAAGTTTCAACGTTCTGATCCGCGAACACCTGCTGCCCTGGTTTGCCGCCCGTGCCCAGGAGGGCCGCTGCCTGGGCGATATCCTCATGGAGATGCAGGCGGTTGAGCCAAAATCCCTGGCCAAGGGGCTGTTGGCCCAGATGCTGCCCGATTCCCTGTACGAGTCGCTCTCGCCACGGGAGCTGCATTTTCTGCTCCAGGCCGCCATTCTTTTGCAGAATATCTGCAAAGGCCCCTGGATTCTGGGGGTGGTTCTGGAAATGGCCAACGACATCCTCGACTGCGAGGCCAGCTCGATCCTGATCGCGGATATTGACGAAAAAGAGATGCTGGTTGCCCTGCCCACCGGCCCTAAGAAAAACGTGGTTTACG
This sequence comes from Desulfurivibrionaceae bacterium, assembly GCA_041662645.1. GTDB lineage: Bacteria > Desulfobacterota > Desulfobulbia > Desulfobulbales > Desulfurivibrionaceae > Thiovibrio. The sequence continues at coordinate 49,508 of JBAZSA010000003.1, read as the reverse complement.
GCAAGGGAATTGCCATGGACAAAGGGCTTTCCGGCTGGGTCTACCGCAACGGCCAGCCGGCGCGGGTGAGCAATGTCAGCGACGATGCCCGCTTTGACCGGGGCATGGACAAAAATATCGGTTTTGTAACCCGCTCCATCCTCGCCGTGCCCCTGCATGTGAACGGAGAGTGCATCGGCGCGGTGGAGGCGTTGAATAAAAGCGATGACGATTTCACTGTCCACGACATGAACGTGCTTGCCATTCTTGCCAATATGCTTGCCAATGTCATGGTTGGCGTTTTATGCATCAAGACCCAATGAGCGTCTTTTTTCGATGAAAATCCTCGTTTCCGCCCTGCTGGCCCTCTGTATTATCTTGCCCGTTTCCGCCCTTGGCGCCCAAGGGATAAGCATCGACGGCAAGGTGAAATACGGGCCTGATTTTCGCAAGTTCGATTATGTCTCCGATAAGGCGCAAAAAGGCGGCCCGTTGGTGCTGTACGATCTGGGCAGCTATGACAAGCTCAATCCCTATACCCTCAAGGGTACGCCCCCGGCGGGGCTTGACGAACTGGTCTTCGAGACCCTTGCCGTGCCGAGCCTGGATGAACCCTTTGCCTCCTACGGTTTGATCGCCAAGGATATCATTCTGGCGGAAGACAAATTATCCGTCACCTTTACCATCCATGAGGATGCCCGGTTTTCCGACGGCGCCGCGATTACCCCGGAGGATGTGAAGTTTTCCCTGGATACCCTGAAAAGCCCGGCGGCAAGCCCGTCGTATCAGATCTATTTTCAGGATATCTCTTCCGCCGAGGTTCTTGACCAGCGCCGGGTCCGGTTTCATTTTTCCCAGCGCAACCGCGAACTGCACATGATCGCCAGCCAGCTTCCGGTGTTCTCCAAAAAATTCTACACCGCCCATTCCTTTGACGCCCCGGATATGACGCCCCCCATCGGTTCTGGCCCCTATCTCATCAAGGAGGTCATCCCTGGCAAATCCATCACCTATGTGCGCAATCCCCATTACTGGGCCAGGGATCTCAACGTGCGGCGCGGGATGTTCAATTTCGACACCATTACCTACAAATACTACAAGGATCAGATCGTCGCGCTGGAGGCATTCAAGGCCGGGGAATTTGACTTCATGCCGGTCAATATCGCCAAGCAATGGGCCCGGGACCTGGACGGCCCCAAGTTCAACCGCGGCGAATTGGTCAAGGAGACCCTGCCCCACAAAAATAACGCCGGGATGCAGGCCTTTATTTTTAATGTGCGCAAACCGGTTTTCAAGGACCGTCTGGTCCGCAAGGCATTGTCCTTGGCCTTTGATTTCGAGTGGACCAATGCCGCCCTCTTTTTTGGCCAATACACCCGGTGCGACAGCTTTTTCAGCAATTCGGCCATGCGTGCCCAAGGGCTGCCTTCAGGCCTTGAACTGAGCTATCTTGCCCCGTTTCGCGCCACCCTGCCCCCGGAGGTGTTCACCACGCCGCCCGCTCCTTTTAGCACAAAACCGCCAGCCAGCCTGCGCGCCAATCTGCTCCAAGCAAAAAAAATTCTCAGCCAGGCAGGCTGGACCGTAAAAAACGGCGTGCTCACCAACCGCGAAGGCCAGCCGCTGGAGTTTGAAATCCTCTTGGTGGGCACGGGGTTTGAGCGGGTGATGGAGCCCTACATCAACAACCTGAAAAAACTCGGGGTGCAGGCGCATTCGCGGGTTATCGACCCGGCCCTGTACATCCGCCGCCTGGATGATTTTGATTTTGACATGACGGTCAATGTTTTTGGCCAGGCCCAATCCCCGGGCAATGAACAGCGCAACTATTGGTATTCGGCGGCGGCTGACCGGAAGGGTTCGAGAAACCTCATCGGCATCAAGAACCCGGCTGTGGACCAGCTGGTGGACCGGATTATTTACGCCCAGACCCAGGAGGAGCTTACCGCTGCCTGCAAGGGACTGGACCGGGTTCTCTGGTACGGCTATTATGTGGTGCCCAACTGGTATTTGGCGCAGCACCGGGTCGCCTATCGCGCCATCTTTTCCCGGCCGGAAACGCTGCCTCTCTATTATTCGCCCTTTCAGGAATTGATGACCTGGTGGCTGGCGCCGGAAAACCGGCAGCGCCGGTAGCCCCATTTTTTTCAAAGCGGATTGACCAGGGGTGGGGTAAAATGTCGCATCTGGCTGGTTGGCGTATCCTTTCCTTGTAGGGCCTTGGGTCTTTATTCTATGAAGAAAAAAAATATCCTCCTTGCGCTTTTCTGCCTGCTGGTGCTTGCTCCCCTTTCTACCCAGGCCCGGCAACCGGTGGAACAGAAATCTGCCGGAAATCCAAAAGTGCTGGTTATCCCAGGCACCGGCGACAGCCAGGCTCTCTTGCGCACCCTCGCCCAGCTCTATACAAAAAACCGGCCCGGAATCACCGTGGAAATTCCGGAAAGCGTTGGTAGCGGCGGCGGCATCAGATCCGTTGTAACCGGCAAAAACGAGATCGCCCGGATTGCCCGGCCACTAACGGAAAAAGAGAGCACCCAAGGTCTCAACTCCTTCATCTTTGCCCAAGCGCCCATTGTCTTTGCGGTCAGCCCTGGATTGGGCGGGGTGACGAACCTTTCCTTTGAGCAGATAATCGGAATCTATTCCGGCAAGATACCGCAGTGGGATAGCCTGGGCGGTGGCGGCAAGATATATGTGATGCGCCGTGAGGATGGAGATTCATCCCGAACCGTGCTTGAAAGCCTTATCCCTGGGTTTAAAGAGATTTCAACCCCTGCCGGAGCAGTGGTGTATACCACCCCGGAGGCCGTGCAGATCCTGCAATCTTCGCCAAACACCATCGGCTATCTGCCCATGCCAGCAATAACCGGCACCGGACTCAAGGTGCTGTCTGTTGCTGGCATCGCTCCATCCGCCACCAATGTCCGGCAAAAAAAATACCAGATGGTTGTTCCCTTTGCCCTGGTGTGGAAATATCCCCTCTCGCCGCTGGCTCAAGACTTTCTTAATTTTCTCTCAAGCCCTGCCGCCAGAAAGCTCATGCTGGAAAACGGCGCCATCCCTGTTGAATGAGAATATCTGACCAATGCGCATCTCCATATTCAAGAAAATTTTCATCAGCCAGCTTGCCTTGGTTATCATCGCTTCCGGTGTTATTTCCCTGGCCAGCTATTTTTTCATGGTCCGCCTGTATAACGAGTCCCAGGATAGTATGCTGCGGGTTGTTTCCTCGGCAACAGCCACCAGAATTTCTACGCAAATTGCCCAGCACAAGGCCAGCCTCAAGGAAATCGCCGAATCCAGGGAAGTAGCCCTGTATGCCCAGAAATTTCAGGAGCTCCTCCTTACCAAATATCTGGTCCGGCATCAGGACCAATTTCCGGTTCTCGCTTATCTAGGCCAGGAGGGCAACCAGGAGTTTCGCCTGGTCAATGGTCAGGCCAGCGAGGTTCTCGATAATCTCGCTGGCCTGGAGGTGTTCAGGGCCTCCCTCGCCTCTCCGAATCAGGTGATTCTCGGGGAGGTTGTCCTTGACCCTGTTCTCAAAATCCAGACCTTGCAGTTTGCCTATACCAGGGTAGACTATTTTGGCGACCAATTTCTTGGCCTGATCCTTGGGCAAACGCCACTGGCGCAGGTTGTAGCCCCTGCCATCAACTGTATTTCCACGCAAAAAGGATATTGCCGGATCGTGGCCCCAAACGGCAAAATCCTGGGCGATCCCAATCCAAAAAACATCATGCAGCCGCTGGTTATTAATAAGCAGAGCCTCGGCCAGCTGTTCGCCAAAGCCGGGGCAGAGTCCGAGGGACAGATTCAGCATGCCATGGTCAATGGCGAGGATTGTTATTTTGTAGTGAAACTGATTCCGGGAACCCCCTGGCTGGCGATGTCGGTCCTGCCTTTCCAGCAATACAACGCGGTGCCCGCTCTGTTTCGGAATTTTTCCATCTGCCTCTTTATCGGCCTGCTGCTTTTGGCGGGCATCTTTACTTTTTTTCTTGCCAAAACCATTACCTCTCCGATCAGAAAACTTGCCTTGGCCAGCGGTGCCATGGCCAAGGGAGATTTTTCGCAACGGGTTGCCGCTGGCAAGGACGAAATCGGCGATTTGGCCGAGTCTTTCAACACCATGGCGGAGCAGCTCGGCACCTCCATTGCTCGCGAGAAGCAGCTCCTGGCCGCCGAAGCCACCGCCCGGTTGAACGCCGAACTTGCCGGCCAGCACAAGAGTGAATTTCTTTCCAAGGTCAGCCATGAACTGCGAACCCCGCTCAACATCGTGCTGGGTATGACCGAATTGCTGGAGAAAAGCGGGTTGTCCGGAAAATCGCCCCAACAGGTCGCAGCCATCAAGGAAGCAGGCCGGAACCTGCTTCAGCTCATCGATGGCATTCTCGACTTTTCCCGCCTGGAAAACGGTACCATGAGCCTCGTTCTCACCCCCTTTGATCTCTACGCCGTGATTGGCAGAATCAAGAAAAAATACGAGCCAGTAGCCAACGTAAAGGGCCTGGCGCTCTTTTGTGAAGAAACAGCCTTGGTGCCCACTACGGTTATCGGAGATGAAGGCAGGATTTGCCAGATTCTCGAAAATCTGCTGGACAACGCCATCAAGTTCACGGAGCACGGGGATGTCTCCCTGCGGGTCCGGCCTCTTGGCCTCAAGGTCACCGGCGACCAGCACCTCATCCATCTCCGTTTCGAGGTAGCTGATACGGGGTGCGGCATTCCCCTGGAACAGCAAACCGCCATGTTTGACTCCTTTAAGCAATTCGATCCCTATGCGACCAGAAAGACAGGCGGCCTCGGGATTGGGCTGACCCTCTGCCAGCAGTTTGTCGAATTGATGCATGGAAAAATCGGCATGAAAAGCGCGCCAAGCAAGGGCAGCACCTTCTTTGTGGATCTGGATCTGCCGGTGGCCAAGGAAGGCGAGGCTCTGCCCGAGGTGGAAACAAAAGGCGCGGAGCAGCACACGGATGGCAAAACCGATCAGCACAGCATGGGGAAAATCATGAATATCCTTATCGCGGAAGACAACCCGGTAAACCAGAAGCTGCTGCGCCTCATGCTTGAGATGAATGGCCACACGGTGAAGGTGACCGCCGATGGCAAGGAGGCCGTGGCCGTCTTCCAGAGCGAGGAGATCGACCTCATATTGATGGATGTGCAAATGCCCGGAATGAACGGCTTTGAGGCAACCGCCACCATCCGCGAGCTTGAGAAAACAACCGGCAAGCATGTGCCGATTATTGCCGTTACCGCCCATGTCATGCCGGGCTATAAAGAGGATTGCCTCAAGGCGGGCATGGATAACTATCTGTCCAAGCCCTTCCGCATGCAGGAGCTTTTCGCGGTAATCGAGGAAACCCTTGCCTCATTGAACAATCCGGCCAGGGATTGAGATGGCTGCCTATATTGTAAGACGTCTCCTGCTCATGATCCCCACCCTCTTCGGGATCATGCTCGTCACCTTTGCCGTCACCCAATTCGTGCCGGGCGGGCCGGTGGAGCGGATGCTGGCCCAGTTGCAGGGGGCGGACCGCGCAGGCGGCGAGGTGCGCGCCGGTCGCAGCATGGATCTGTACCAGGGCAACAAGGGACTCGACGAGGAGCGGGTGGCGCAGCTCACTAAGCTGTACGGCTTTGACAAGCCTCCGGCGGAGCGCTTCTTGGGCATGATGAAAAACTATCTGGTCTTTGATTTCGGCCAGAGCTATTACCACCACAACAGTGTCTCGGCCCTGGTTATTTCCAAACTGCCGGTTTCCATGTCCCTTGGCTTGTGGTCCTTTCTCATTGTCTACGGGGTCTGCATCCCGCTGGGCATCGCCAAGGCCATGCGGGAAGGCTCCCGGTTCGATGTCTTCACCACCACCGTTATCCTGATCGGCTACGCCATTCCGGGTTTTGTCCTGGCCATCGCCCTCATCGTCCTCTTTGGCGGCGGGAGTTTTTTCAGTATCTTTCCCCTGCGTGGGCTGGTTTCGGATAATTGGGCGGAGATGGGGATTGCCGCCAAGGTGGCGGATTACCTCTGGCACATGGTCCTGCCCGTGCTTTCCAGCACGGTGGGCAGCCTGGCGGTCATGACCCTGCTGACCAAGAACAGTTTTCTCGAAGAGATCCGCAAGCAGTATGTGCTCACGGCCAGGGCCAAGGGGTTGAGCGAAAAACAGGTTCTGTACCGCCATGTGTTCCGCAACGCCATCATCCCCATCATCACCGGGTTTCCAGGCTCCTTCATCACCGCCTTTTTCACCGGCAGCCTGCTGATCGAAACCATTTTCTCCCTGGACGGCATGGGGCTTTTGGCCTACGAATCCATGCTCAACCGCGATTATCCGGTGGTGCTGGGCACCCTCTATTTTTTCACCATCATCGGCTTGATCTCCCGCTTGCTCTCTGACCTGAGCTACGTGGTGGTTGACCCGCGCATCAGCTTTGAAAGTGTGGAATCCCGGTGAACGATTTCCCCATGCACCAGAAACCACAGAAACTCTCCTCCCGGCGTTGGCGGCGATTCAAGGCCAACCGGCGCGGCTATTACAGCCTGATCCTCTTTTCCGTCTGCTTTCTTCTCTCCTTAGGCGCGGAGATTCTCAGCAACGACAAACCCCTGCTGGTCTCCTACCAGGGGAGCTTTTATTTTCCGTTGCTCCGTGACTACCCGGAAACCACCTTTGGCGGGGAGTTTGACACCGAAACCGATTATCAGGATCCTTTTATCAAACAAAGGCTCACCACCGGGGCCAACCATGCCCTGTTCCCGCTCAATCCCCACAGCTACGCCTCAATCAACCTCCAGCTCAACCAACCGGTCCCCTCCCCGCCCGACGCCAACAACTACCTGGGCACCGACGACCGGGGCCGCGATGTCCTGGCCCGCCTGCTCTACGGCTTTCGCCTTTCGGTCCTCTTCGCCTTTGCCCTCACCATTATCGGCACCCTCATCGGCATCATCACCGGGGCAATACAGGGATATCTGGGCGGACGCACCGATCTGTTCATGCAGCGTTTCATCGAGATTTGGAGCGCCATGCCCGAGCTGTACCTGCTGATTATCTTTGCCTCGATCTTCAAGCCCAGCGTGCTGTTGCTCCTGATCCTGCTTTCGATCTTCGGCTGGATGGGGCTGGCCGATTACGTGCGGGCCGAGTTCCTCAAAGGCCGCAACCTCGATTATGTCAAGGCGGCCAAGGCGCTGGGCGTGGGCAATATCACCATCATGTTCCGCCACCTGCTCCCCAACGGCATGACCCCGGTGATCACCTTCCTGCCCTTCCGGTTGAGCGGTTCGATCCTGGCCCTCACCAGCCTGGATTTCCTGGGGTTGGGCGTGCCGCCTCCCACCCCGAGTCTCGGGGAGCTCCTGGCCCAGGGCAAGGACAACATCGAGGCGTGGTGGCTTTCCCTGACCACCTTCGGGGTGCTGGTCGGCACCCTGATCCTGCTGATTTTTATCGGGGAAGCGTTGCGGGAAACATTTGATCCGAGAAAGGTGTAGCTTATAAAAAAAATCCCCCCTCGCCCCCCTTTTCCAAAGTGGGGATTCTGCAAAAAAAGAAGAATTCGAATGGATTGAGGGAAGGGACTTATCTTTTTCACCTCCCCCTTTGCAAAAGGGGGATTGAGGGGGATTTCACAAAGGATGATCCATGCTGCTTGAGCTGAAAAATCTCTCCGCCGGTTTTTACTCGGACCGCGGCTTTACGCCAGTTCTGGACAAGGTCTCCTTTGCCATCGCGCCGGGGGAAACCGCGGCCCTGGTGGGCGAATCCGGGTCTGGTAAATCGGTGACCGCCCTTTCCATCCTGGGGCTGCTGGAAAAAGACGCAGCCAAGATCGAGGGGCAGATCCTCTTCAACGGGGACGATCTGGCCGTCTTGTCAGAAAATAAGCTGCGGAAGATTCGCGGTAACCGGATCGCCATGATCTTCCAGGAGCCCATGACCTCGCTCAATCCGGTCTACTCCATCGGCGCCCAGCTCATCGAGCCGCTGCTCCTGCATCAGGACCTCGATAAAAAAGCGGCGGTGAAAAAGGCGGAGAATCTCCTTGAACGTTGCGGAATTACCGACGCAGCCCAGCGGCTTAACAGCTTCCCCCACCAGCTGTCAGGCGGCCAGCGGCAACGGGTGATGATTGCCATGGCCCTGGCCTGCCGCCCGGATCTCCTGATCGCCGACGAGCCGACCACGGCCCTGGATGTCACCATCCAAGCGCAGATTCTGGCCCTGATAAAGGAGATCCAGCAGGAGCTGGGCATGGCGTTGCTGCTCATCACCCACGATCTCAACATGGTGGAAAAAATCGCGGCGCAGGTTCACATCATGCATGAGGGCCGAATCGTGGAAAGCGGCCCCACGGCCGAGGTGTTCCGCAATCCGCAAGATCCCTACACCATCCATCTGCTCAACAGCGTGCCCCATGAGGCGCCTATTCCCAAGGACAATCCGGTCCCGCTGCTGACCGCGGCCAATCTCTCCTGCCACTTCCCGATCAAGGCCGGTTTCTTGCGGCGCACGGTGAACATCATCAAGGCGGTGGACGGGGTGACCCTTACCATTAAGCAGGGCACCACCTTCGGCGTGGTCGGCGAATCGGGTTCGGGCAAAAGCACCCTGGGCATGTGCTTACTCAAGCTGGTCAACAGCCGGGGTAGCCTGCTCTACGAGGGGCGCGATCTGCTCACCTTGTCCAACAGCCAGTGGCGGCCCCTGCGCCGCGATTTGCAGGTGGTGTTTCAAGACCCCTTCTCCTCCCTGTCGCCGAGGCTCAATGTGGGCCAGATCGTGGGCGAGGGCTTGAGCGTACATGGCTTGGGCAACCGGGAGGAGCGGCAGAAACGGGTGGCCGAGGCGTTGGTCGAGGTCGGCCTTGCGCCGGAAATGATCGAACGCTATCCCCACGAGTTTTCCGGGGGCCAGCGGCAGCGCATCGCCATTGCCAGAGCCGTGGTGCTCAAGCCCCGCTTTCTGGTGCTGGACGAGCCAACCAGCGCCCTGGACATGACCATCCAGGCCCAGATCATCGAACTCTTGAAAAACCTCCAAGCCAGGCACAACATCACCTATTTTTTCATCTCCCACGATCTGCGGGTGATCAAGGCCATGGCCGACGAGGTGGCGGTGATGCAAAACGGCCGTATTGTCGAGTCCGGCCCTGCGGCGCAACTCTTTGCCAACCCGTCCCACCCGTATACCCGGAAACTTTTTTCCGCAGCCTTTGATCTGGCCCCGGTCTGACTCCATTCAATTCAAGAAACTTGAAAAGGAGAGGCAAATGATTCGACGTTTAAAGATTGCCGGTGTGTTCGTTGCCATCCTATTAATGGGCGAAACAGCCCATGCTTCCGGCCCAACTGATGTCTCGCCGTTCAATTGGTCAGGTACATACCTTGGCATCTCTGTAGCCCATTCCTGGTTTGATTTAAAATACTACGAACCGGATTGGCCTGGATTCGACCGCAATCCGGATATTAATGGGGTCACCGGCGGCGCTTTCTTGGGACACAACTACCAGATTGACAATATTGTCCTGGGCGTTGAGGGCGACGTGGGCTTTGGCGACCTGAGTGAGGATGCCGACAAAAGCGCGGCTAATACTTACTCGGCCTACGACATCGATTGGAATGCACATATTCGTGCAAGAATCGGCTGCGTTTTTGATACCACACTGCTCTATGTCGCAGGTGGACTGGCGTTTGCGGAAGATACCGTCGATGATACGGATCCGAACTGGGGCAAAGACGACGCCACACATGCCGGTTGGACGGTTGGTGCAGGCATCGAGCATGGGATGACCAAAAATCTGAGAGCACGGCTCGAATATCTCTATGATGACTACGGCAGCAAGGACTACACAATCACCGGCCTTTACTCCTACAGGGCGAATGTCGATTTGACGGCGCATACCGTTCGCGCCGGCTTATCCTATTGCTTCTAACTATCTGGCGAGTATTCCGGATTTCTCCGCGACTCGCCAGATTCTTGCCATATAAAAGCAGACCCTGGTCATCCTGGGGACCTCCCACGGCCAAGAGTAGATGGCTTATACCCGTTCCGTACGTTGATGGTTGATCAGATAACCTTTCCGCATGCCAATAAATCTGTTCTTCGCTGAATCGTTTCGACCTCATGTCCGCCTCACCGGTGAGGCTCTAGACCGAAATCACTAACTTCGCAATGGCTCAGTTTTTAAGGGCAGGGCCACCTTTGCGGTACAGTTTGCGCCAAGGTGATTTGACCAGATTATGGATTTCCTTCTGCTCCATCGATAAAAATGGGGACCTCTCGGTATTGTAAATCGTAGTGGACATAGGGAGGTCTATGTATTGCAACATGCTGAAAATATGATAAAAATACTAGGAGGTCATCTCCTCGGACAGGAAAAATACAGAGAAAGTGAATAATCCATGCAGGAAAACAAGAGAAGGCGATCACGCCTGTCGTTTCATATCCAGGTCACCGTAGGAGCCGGGAGCAAATATCTCCTCACCTGTGCCACAAAGGATGTGAGCATGAACGGAATTTTTGTTGTCACAGGCGCCCGTATTCCGGTTGGCGCCCTCTGCGGCATAGAGATTTTGATGAGCGGAAAAAGCAGCAACATGCGCATCCGGGCCCGGGGGGTAGTAGCCCGGCATGCCTCGGATGGAATGGGAATAGCCTTTCAGCACGACCTCGAGTGGTGGCCGGTTATAGAAAACGCCTGTATCGAACAGTTTGAAGCGCAAACCCAGCGAGACGAGCTTTTTTCCTGAGGCTTGTCAGTAAAGGACCGTGGCCGCAGCACCACATATTGGAAGGGAAAAAAACATGAACAAGTACGAACTGATCTGCAGGATTGCAGAATCATCGGGCATCACCAAGGTCGCCGCAGAGAAAACCCTGAATTCCACGCTGGATGCCATTACCAATGCCCTGACCAAGGACGAGGTTGTTTCTTTGGTTGGGTTTGGTGCTTTCTCCGTGGCCAATCGGGCAGCCCGGATCGCACGGAACCCCCATACCGGCGAAGAGATACCGATTGCCGAGAAGAAGGTTGTGAAATTCAAGGTGGGCAAAAAGCTCAAGGATTCGGTCTGTATCAAGGGAAAGGCTAAAACCGGCTGTGGATGCAAGGCTTCCAAGGCGAAGGGTAAGTAACAGGATTAGGGGGATTCCAGTCAGTATTTTTCCCGTATTGTTTCTGGTCAGCCAATAGCGTATTCAAAAGAGATTGAAGATGTGAAAATTTTTTTCAAGAAGCAACGAGCCGGGCATATTTCAGGATAATATCACGCGCCGCCGCAATCATGAAGACTCCCCATACCTTCACCGATGACGAGTATGTCGTCATCACCAAAGATTTTCTGCTTAAAGACGATCAATACCTCAATTTTGATATTTACGGGAGCACCAACAGTCTTTCCAACGATAAACCCATCCTTCTTGCAAGCAAGGATTCCGCGATTGCCAATCTGAAAATGGCCATAGCCAATCTTCAGTTTGGCCAGCTTTACATCAAGAAGCACGACGAGGGGAGATTTAATCTTTTTCTCGAAAAAACCCTGCAAAGCGTTTTGGACAATACAGAGACCACGGTGGAAAAAAAGGCTGTCGTCCTTTACACCTGCGCCAAGAATGCCGTCACCGATGTGTTCAACAACCCAAGAAGCGGTAAAAACGTTGCCAGGGTGCAGAATATTGCCGAGGGGTTGATCAAGCTGATCATGAGCAATTCATCCTCGGCATCTGTGCTGGCCAAGCTCTGTACCCACGACTTTTACACCTTTACCCACAGCGTCAATGTCTGCGTGTTCGGCATCAACTTTTGGCAGATGCTGGGAGGGAGCTGCGACGACCAGGAACTCCAGGATTTTGCCATTGGCTGCCTGCTCCACGATATCGGCAAAAGCCAGATCTCAAAAAATATCCTGAAAAAACCAGGCCCCCTGAGCAAGGAAGAAACCAAGGTCGTGCGAGAACACCCGCAGCTCGGCTACTCCCTGATGAAGGGGTTCCTTGCCAAAAGCTCCCTCAACATCATTCTCTATCATCACGAACGCTTTGACGGCACAGGATATCCCGAAGGCCGGGACATGAAGGATATTCCGAAAGAAGCAAAGATCGCCAGCATCGCCGATGTCTATGACGCCCTGACCACCAACCGCCCCTATGCCGGGGCCCGGAAACCCTTTGACGCCCTCAGGGTGATGCTGGACCAGATGGATGGGCATTTTGACCAAGAACACCTGGTCTCCTTCATCCGCATTCTCGGGGGCGAATCCATTTCATAAGCTGCAACGAGGGGACGGAACCCGGTTTCTTTCTCTGTCCAGTATTGCGAAAACAGAGAAAATCCGAAAGCCTGACTTAGGTCAATGTTTTTCGCGCCGTTTTTTGCTAGGCTGGCGTCAGAAAAACGATCAAAGGAGATGGCGATGGATTCCGTGCAAAAACAACCGGCAGCCCAGCCCCGGATCGACTTTCACAAACTGCGGCTGCTGGTGCAGTCCGGCTTTCTGCTGATCTGTCTCTACAGCGGCTACCGCTTTTATCAGTTCTACCTGTGGGCCATGGGCAGCTCCTCGACCTTTGTGGAACGGCCTCCGGCGGTCGAGGGTTTTTTGCCGATCAGCGGTCTGGTCAGTCTCAAGCGCTTCCTGCTGACCGGAAGTTATGACCGCATCCACCCTGCCGCCCTGACCATTTTCATCGCCGCCCTGCTGATCGCCATTTTTTTCCGCAAGGGCTTTTGCGGCTGGATATGTCCGGTCGGCTTCGTCTCCCATCTGGTCGAAAGAGTTGCCCAGCGTCTGAAAATTCTCCGGCGGCCGCCGAACTGGCTGGACTATCCCCTGCTCAGCCTCAAGTACATCCTGTTGGCTTTTTTCTCCTGGATAATCCTGGTCTCGATGGACCTGGCCGGTATCGAAGCTTTTATGAATACCCCCTACAATCTGGTGGTGGACGCCCGGATGCTGCTCTTTTTCATCGCCCCGTCCTCCACCACCGTCTGGGTGTTGAGTATCCTGGTGATCGGCTCCTTTTTTCTGCGCAATTTCTGGTGCCGCTATTTCTGCCCGTACGGGGCGTTAATGGGAATTCTCTCCTGGTTTGGCCCGCTGCGGGTCACCCGGGACGAGCAAAGTTGCATCAACTGCAAGAAGTGCGAGAAGGTGTGCCCCGGCTCGATCCGGGTGGCAGGCCAGACCGTGGTGACCAGCCCCGAATGCCTCGGCTGCCTGGAATGCGTGGCAACCTGCCCGGTGAACAACTGCCTGCGGGTTTCAACTTATCGCCGTGTAAGACTGCCGTCTTGGCTTCTGCCGCTGGGGGTTCTGGCCATTTTTTTCCTCGCCTGGACAGTGGCCAATCTAACCGGCCATTGGCAATCAACGGTGCCTCCGGAGATTCTTAAGAGCTATTATCCGATGTCCTTTGATATCGGCCATCCGTAATCATCTTCGTTGCGAGGCACATCCTCCGGATCCGGGGCGGGCCGTCACCGGCGCAAGGCCGCTATCCTGCTCCGCAGCCATTCTTCCAGCGGCGGGTTCAGGCGATGCACCGTGCCGCCCGGCAGCCGTCCGTCTTCCCGCACCGCCGCCTCGAAGAGCCCGGCGGGCACCTCCACCTTGGCCAATTCCTCCGCGCCGGCCATGTTCCGGCGGATGAGGGTCGCCTGGGGCGGTGTCTCCCAGTCGAACAACACGAAATAGACCGATTCGTCACGCATGGAACTGACGAAGTCGTGGCCCCGGGTCCAGCCCGATCCCCATTCGAGATACATGTCCACCGCCTTTTCAGGGGTCATCTGCCAGTCGATGGACTCCAGCAGCTGCTGCTGACGGCAAAGCTCTTCCGCATTCATCATGATCGTGCGCCTCCTCTGGATGAAACAACGTTAAACAACCGGTTGCTTCCATCATAGAGCACGGCGACTCCACTCCGCCTTGACCTGGGTCAAGGCGGCTTTTTTTAGTGTTCATCTTCATCGCTACGCATGCCGGTTGGGCGGCTGGCGCAGGTATCGGGCAATCGCACTGGTCACTTTTATTCGCATTCTTGGTGGCGAAACTGTATCGTAGGCTATCGAGGGAGCCAACGGCGGCCGGTCAGCTCGGCCATTACCCACGCCCATGCAAGGTTGGGGGATACGTAATACAAGGAGAAGGAAGTGAAAAAATACGGAAAAAAACTGTTTGTCAGCGGATTGGCAATGGTGTGTCTGTTTCTGGCCGGAGGTCTCGCGGCGCAGGAAAGACCAGCCGCCGCGGCCAATCCCAAGGTGTTTTTTGATATTACCATCGGCGATGAAAAGGGTGGCCGGATCGTGATGGAGCTGTTTGCCGATGTGGTGCCGAAAACAGCGGAAAATTTCCGGCAGCTGGCCACCCATGAAAAAGGCTTCGGGTTCAAGGACAGCATCTTTCACCGCATTATCCCCCAGTTCATGCTCCAGGGCGGCGATATCACCAACGCCGATGGCACCGGCGGCAAATCCATTTATGGCCGCACCTTTGCCGATGAGAATTTCATCCGCAAGCATCTGGAGCCGGGAACACTGTCCATGGCCAATGCCGGGCCAAACACCAACGGTTCACAGTTTTTCATAACCACCGTTAAAACGCCCTGGCTCGACGGCAAGCATGTGGTCTTCGGCAAGGTGATTGAAGGCCTTGATGTGGTAAGAAAAATTGAAGAAATGGGGTCGCGTGGCGGCAGGCCGAGAGTGAAGGTGGTAATCGTAAACTGTGGCCAGCTGGAGCAATAGGCTGTCCCGCGTGCGGGATTAACGTCTGGCACTCACATATCCAGCCGTTCCAGGGCGGTGACCATGCCCTCGTTGAATTCAACCCTGGCCACGGTATATTCCTCCCGGGTGTCGCGGTTAACCCAGACGTTTTCGTACTGCACGCTGCTTCTGCCTGATTTGTCCCGCACCTGCACCGGGATGGTCATCCGATCCGTCTGGGTGAGGATGCGGGTTTTGGAGTATGTCCAGACCGTTGCTTCCCCTTTGTCCGTGGTTCGTGTGTAAATCCTGTCCGGCAGACCCCAGGCAAGCCTGACCATTTCTTCGGAAAAGCCGAGTTCTATCTGGCCATCCCGGATCTTCCGCTGGATCTCCGGGGTGAATGAGTTGAAGGTATCCTGGCTTGAGGCAATGCGGCGGTCCCGGATCTGCTGGGCGGTCATGCAGGCGGAAAGAGCACAGGCGACCGCCAGAATGAGGAGCAACAGCTTTGTTTTTTTCACCATGGCACTCCTCCTGTTGTTTTCAGGCCCTACCCTTCCCCGCCACTGATCAGATACTTGAGATAATGATAGAACGACAACCCTGAAAAAATCACCAGCAGAACCAGGGAAAGCTGCACCGCCAGCCGCTGATAACGATCAACCACCCCAGCCAATCCTGCCCTTCCCCGCACCAGCCCGGCAATCGCCGCACTTGCTCCGAAGAAAGCGGCAGGGATCAAGGCGCCGAACAGGGCAAAGCCGAAGTAATCATACTCCGGCTTGAGGATGCAGAACGGGCATTTATGGTAGGGCATGGCATAGACATAGGATGAGATCACCGTGGTGATCACCACCAGGGAAAGTCCGAAGAACCAGAGCCAGCCCAGAGTATAGACCCCTGCCAGCCAAGCCTGCCACCGCCGCAACAAGCCCCATCCCACCACCACAAGCCCGAGAATGGAACCCGTAAAGGCTGTGAGCAACCCCTGTTGCGAATAGCCGGTTATGAGATTGGTGCCCCCGCCGGTGCTCTCGCCGAAAACCACGGCGCAGCAGGAGGTAATGATGTCCGGCTTGATCCCGGCGATATAGAGGGTCTGCAGGGTGGCGTCGAGCAGAAGCAGCGGGAGGAGCAGGAGCAGGGCCAGGTACTTGATCCGCACCAGGGGGTAGTGCTCCGAGCGGATGTCCAGCTGGTGGAGAAGAATCCAGAAGCCGTAGAAGAAGACCCCGAACAGCTTGACCAGAAGTGCTGGCATACCGTAGGGGTTTGCCAGCAGGGCGCCGGTGGCGCACATGGCTCCGACGATGACCTGGCAGAACTCATCGGCTGCCAGCACGAAGAGGATCAGGGTGATGATCTGAAAGCCCAGGCCGTAGGCAACCAGGGTGGAGGAAAGCCAGATCTCGTTTTCCAGCCGGATCTGTTGGGTGCTGTCGCTGCCAGGCTCCCAGAAACGCAGAACCCGCACCGCCGTCTTCCCTGCCACCGCGCCGAGCAGGAGCACCACCAGGCTGCAAAGGCTCAAGGCCAGGCTCCAGGGGTTAAGGAACATGGATGCTGCCGTCCTTGATGACCACGGTCCGGTCGATGGCCGGATGCTCAAAGACCATGGGGTCGTGGGAGGCGATGACAATGGTCTTGCCCGTGGCTTTCAGCTGCTGCATGATCTCCATGAATTCCCGGCTCAGGGCGGTGTCGAGATGGGCCGTGGGTTCGTCGGCCAGGATGATGGGCTGGTTGTTGATCAGCGCCCTGGCAATGGCCACCCGCTGCAGCTCGCCGCCGGAGATCTGCCCGGCCGGAAACTGGGCCCGATGACTGATCCCAAAGCGCTCCAGCAGCTCTTGCGCCCTGTGCCTGCGTTCCTTGGGCGGCACGCCCAGCGGCAGCAGGGGCAGGGTGATGTTCTCCTGCACCGTAAGCTCAGGCAAGATATTGAAGCGCTGGAAGATAAAGCCGATGGTCTCCCGCCGGTGCAAGGTGAGAAACCGGTCCGGCAGCCGGGCCAGCTGCCTGCCGGCAATGGCGGCCCTGCCGCTGGTGGGCGGGAAAATGCAGCCGATGATGGCCAACAGGGTGGACTTGCCAGAGCCGCTCGGCCCCTTGAGGCAGACCATGCTTCCCTGCTCCACCGTAAGATCTATCTCGCTCAGGGCCCGTACCTCGTTGGCCCTGCCCTGGTTGTAAATCTTGCTCACCCCGGAAAGTTCGATCAGCATTGCATCAGCCTCCCAGCGCCGAATCAGCGGGAACCGTGGCGCTGCGCCAGGCCGGGATCACCGTGGCCGCGAGATAGGGAATCACGGTAAAGGCGAAAATCAGCAGGATATCCCCCACCGCCAGCCGAGGGCGAAGATGCAGCTCGGGCCTCAGCACGGACCAGCCCATGAGCACCGGCCTGAACAGGGCGGCACCAAAGTAAACCACATGGATGTAGGCCGCGGTCATCCCCAACAGGCAGGCCAGGCCGGAAACGATCACCGACTCCCAGAAACGGACCGCCAGGATGTCGCTGGTTTCCCAACCCAGCACCTTGAGGATGGCTATTTCCCGCCGTTTCTCAGGGGATAGGCCGGAGGCCTTGTCCCAGGCCAGGATGACAAAGGCTGCCAGGGCGGAAAGCAGGCAAATGGAGCCGAAGCCGCTGCGCCAGCCGAAAACAACCTGGTAGGTTTTCTGAATCTGGGGCCGGGTCAGCACCCGCACCGAAGGCAGGGCCTCGGAGATTTTTTTGGCGATGGTGTCGATCTCCTTGGGGTTGGCCACGTACACGCAAAGGTCGGTGACCAGCCCGGCGGGAATAGCGAAGAGATCGCGGGCGTCGGCCAGGTTCATGACGATGAGGTCGTTGGTCAGGATATCGGTGTCCCGCGAGAACTCACCGCTGATATCAAAGGGCTTCAGGGAGAGATTCGGCCGGAACAGGGAGAAGGTGGTGCGCCCTGCAAGGTCCATGGCTTTGGTGATGGAATGGCCGACAACCACCCTGCCCTGCGCATCTGGCCCAGGCATTGTTCCCTTGGCCAGGGCCGTATCGAGGCGATTGCCCTCCGGCATCTCATCCACCGCCATGCCCATGACCGTGTAGTTGGCCAAGCGGACCTCGTCGAAATAATAGCCCCAGATCCGGGGCACCACCCTCCGGATGCCGAAGATCCCGGCCAGCTTGTCCCGGTAAGCCAGGGGGATGGCTTCCTGGCGGCCGGCCGACATCTTTTGCAGGGTGATCTCCGGAGTATAAACCAGAACCTGTTTGGCTTTGCCGGAAAGGGCCTGGGTCACCATCTGGAAGGAGGCGAGCAGGAAGATCACCGCTGCAAAGACCAGCAGCACGCTGAGGCTTTTCAGTCGCCGACGCCACAGGGACGAGAGGGCATAGTCAAGGATGTTGATTTGTTTTTCGAGATTGGGTTGGGCCATGGCAATCAGCGCGGCGGCAGCCAGAAGGCGCCGGTGGGAAAATGTTCGATGGCTCCGGGATGATCCATGAAGGGAGCCACTGCGTCGCTTGCGGCAGGATGCCGGGTGTAGCGGGCCTCGGTGGCCACGGCCAGATCGGTAAGCCCGAGAGAGCTGGTGGCCACTTCCAGCTGGGCAAGGGTAGCATCCTCGACCTTGCGAAGCTTGAGGCCATCAATGAATAAAGCCCCGTCAAGAGCCAGGAGCAGAGCCAGGAACAGGGAAAAAACCAGCGAGGGACGCATCGGCTCAACGCATCTTCTGGCCATGGCGCATGGACTGCACCAGTGGCTCGGTGATTTCCACAAAGCGCATTACCTTGGTTCCCTTGTGATCCTTGCGGAAATTTTCCGCCGCTCCAGCGGAACCAAAGGGGATGAACTCGTGGCCCATGGGTCCGTACATGTCGCTGCCGACAACATACCAGGCCGAACGGCCATCAATCCAGGCGAGAGTGTAGTAGTCTTTCACCCAGATTTCCTTTGTGCTCTGCCCGGCTGCGCCGAAGGAGGCGGGGTTGAAGTGAAAGGCCAGCATGTCCTTTACCCCGTCGAAGAACTTCACAATGCCGTTGCTCAGCCGGATCTGGGTGGTCCAGTCCGGATACTTGGCCACAAACATCCCGCAGACCGGACAGCGCTCCTGGGGGTTGATCTCCTTGGCAGGCTCGGCCAAAAGCGGACTTGCCATCAAGAAAAAAGAGACAACGCAGGCAACCAGGGCATATTTGCGAATACAATTTTTTTCAGGAAGGATGCTTGGCATTTTTAGTCAACCTATTGTTTTTCCGCATTGTTGGTGAAATATCCACCCAGAAGATTCTTCAGTTCCTGCTCGCTGACCCCGCCGAGAATGGCGGCGAGGATCCGGTGGTCCGGGCTGATGATAATGGTCTGCGGCTCCACCTTGATATTATACAGGGTTGAGATTGCCCCGTCCTTGTCGATGAGCACCGGAAAACCGATCTCCAGGTCAGCCACGAACCGGCGTACCGTGGCCTCGTCGGAATGTTGGTTGACGTAGACCACCCGCAGCCCGGCGGTTTTGTATTTTTTAAAGTACTGGTTGAAGATCGGGGTGTCGGCCCGGCAAAACTTGCAATCCGTGGACCAGAAACGGAGAATGACCGGCTGTCCTTGATAGGAGGCAAGAGAGACCGGCTGCCCGTTGAGATCGGTTCCGGAAAAATCAGGGGCCGGGTCGCCGATTTTGAGTTTTTTGGCAGTCTGCTTGTCACCGGAACAGGCAACCAGGGCAAGCAGCACGGAGCAAAGCAGCAACGCTGGAAGTATTTTTTTTATCATTAATGGTCGATCCGGAAATTCAGAATATCAGGCCGCCTGTGCGGAGAGAACGCCCTGGCGCATGGAAAAAACCCTGGCGCCCTTTTGGGTGGCGGCAAGATCGCTGTTGTGGGTCACCACCACAAAGGTTGTCCCCTGCTCATTATACCTTCTGAACAGCGCAAGGATATCCTTTTCTGTTTCCTCGTCCAGATCCCCGGTGGGCTCGTCGGCCAGGATGATATCCGGACAGTTGATAAAGGATCGGGCAATGGCGACCCGCCGTTGCTGGCCGCCGGAAAGCTGGGAGGGAAAGGCGTTGGCCTTGTCCACCAAGCCGACCTGGGCGAGAATATCCAGGGCAAGCTCCCGGCTACCTGCGGGATTTTGGCCAAAACTCAAGGGGAGCAAAATGTTTTCCATCACCGAGAGGGTGGGAATCAGGCTGGCGAACTGAAAGATAAAGCCGATCTTGCTGTTGCGCATGGTGGAAAGGGCCTGGTCGGACTGCTGCCAGTTTTCCACGCCATCAATAAATACCTGCCCCTGCTCCGGGGAGGTCAAGCCGCCGATCAGGCTCAAAAGGGTTGTTTTTCCCGAACCGGAATGGCCCAGGATAACAAGAAAATCCCCTTTGTTCACGGAGAGATTCACCGTGTTGACGGCGTGAACCATGGTGTTCTCCACCGGGTAGCTCTTGATAAGATCCTTGCATTCGATCATCACGTTTTTCACCAAGGTAAGATTCAGTATTCGTCCTAACCAGCTGCAACTAGGAGATAAAATTAACTTTCGACAATCCCCTGCAAAATTATTTGCCTCGCTATAAAAATCAGGTTGCCAATATACCACCGAGTGGTAATATCGTAAACAGCCATGTGGCATTTTGTCGCATGGCATTTTGTCGCACCATTGGAATCTGCCTTGAACACGACCGGTGAGCTGACCGCGCTGTTTGAGGTCATTATAGTGAACAGACAGTTAAACGAGGAGAAAACAATGCAATTCACCAAAGCTACCTGGCGTAAATCCCTGATCACCGGCACCGTCGTCGCTCTAAGCCTCGCCGGCGCCTCCGCGGCCATGGCTGCGGACAACTATGCTGGCACCGCTTACATCGCCGGTATGGGAGGCCACTTCGCCAAGGCCGTGTTCAAGATCGATCCCAAGGCAGAGAACCCCATCATCCTGACTGAGGAACTCGACAAAATCGATATCGGCGATGGCAAGACCCACCCGTTCCATGATGCCCGCATCGACAACAAAGACCGCAACACCATTTACTGGTCCACCTACAAGCCGGATCATGCGGCTAACGAGTCTTATCACTATGGCAAGACCGACCTGAAGACCGGCAAGGTCGTTGTGGACAAAACCTTCCCGGTTCCGGCCAAGGTCATGAACACCAAGGCAGGCTACTGCGCTTCCGCCCAGACCAAGGGTTATTTCATGCCCATCTCCATGAACAAGCCGGGCTACATCAGCGTCATCGACAAGAAGACCATGGAAATGAAGCACAACATCTTCTTTGATGGCAGCGAGGCGGACGTCCCCGGCGGCGTTAAGTACACCCACGGCATCAACTCTCCCGACATGAAGGAGATTCTGATCACCATGAACGCATCCGACTCTGCCCCGACCAACAAAGAGCTGGGCGATGGCATCGGCAAGCTGCACCTGTTTGTGCTTGACGCCAAGGCGCTTGAGCAGGGCAAGATCAAGGTTCTGCGCAAGGGTGTGGCTGACGGCAACGTCAAGAAGACCATCAGCTTCCGTCAGTACTACTCTCCGGATGGCAAGTACATCGCCAACGCCACCGGCGACATTCTTTTCCTGATCGACGCCAAGACCTTGAAGACTGTTGCTTCCGTGACCATGGCTCCGCTGGAGGAGACCCACGACGCCATCTTCACCCCGGACAGCAAGTACGTGATGATCACCACCCGCACCAAGGCCATCCTGCCCGGCTGCAAGGATCCGGCCAAGCCTGCCGACGGCGAGTGGCGCATGGATGGCCAGGTTCGTCTCTTCGACGTGGCTGCCAAGAAACTGGTCGGCAAGCCGACCTCCACCTGCCTCAAATGCCATGACGAGCAGATCGGCACCGGCGAGGACGCTCCGCACGCCATCCTCTGCGGCCTTGACGTGAACTGGGCAGCAAAGGGCGCAAAGGTAGCAAAGAAGAAATAAGTTCCCTTTGCCAGTTTTTTTTGTTTCACTCGAAAACCGGGGGGCTAGAGCCCTCCGGTTTTCTTATTTGATGAATCCCTCAAATAGACGCAATGTCCTATGACACACAGAAACGCACACTCCATCATCGCCATTGCCTGGAAAGGCGTAACCCGGAAGATGTTCCGCAACCTTATCCTCATGTTGGCGGTTGGCCTGCTCGTCGCCCTATTGACCTTTGCCATGCTCTTCAACAAGGCAGTGGAAGAGGATATTGAGGCGGCAAGCAAGCGGCTTGGCGCGGATATTGTCATCGTGCCCCCCGAGGCCAAGGGCAGCGCCGAAGAGTTCATCCTGGAAAGCAAGATCAAGAGCTTCTACATGGAGAAGTTCGTCTTCGACGACATCAGCGGGTTGCCCGACATCAAGCAGGCGACCTACCATATCTATCTCAATACCCTTACCTCGGGGTGTTGCAGCATCGACGAGGGGCAGGTCATCGTTTTCGATCAGGACAAGGATTTTGTAGTAGCCCCCTGGCTGGAGGCTGGCCCCAAGCGCCTGGAGCCCGGTCAGGTCTATGTGGGGAGCTATGTCTACGAGTATCTCGGTCTGATCAACACGGCCAGCCTCTTTGGCAAGGGAGTCAAGGTGGTCGGCCATCTTCAACAGACCCGCACCGGTCTTGACCATGGGGTGTTCATGCGGTTGGACGATCTGAACAAGATCTCCCCCGAGGCAACGGGTGGGTATCAGCCCGGTAAAATCTCCATCATCTTCATCAAGGTGAAAGACGGAGTCGATCCCGCCAAGGTGGTCGCGGATATCCGCACCATCAACCCCACGGTGGGGGTAATGACCAGGGGCGACATCGGCGCCGATGTTAGAAATACCCTGGGGGACATCCTCCGGGTGTTCTCCATCACCATCCTCATCTCTTCGCTGCTCGCCCTGCTGCTTGCCTGGTCCACCTTCACCGTGCTGGCCAACGAGCGGCGGCGCGAGGTTGGCATCCTTCGGGCCATCGGCGCCCACCAGAGCCATATCATGAAGATCTTCCTGGCCGAGGCGTTGCTGATCAGCACCATGGGCGGCGTTGCCGGGGTGATCATGGGCCACTCCCTGATCCTGTATCTGGCCAAGGATTTCACCCTGCTCCGCAAGCTTGGCGCCGTCTCCGTCATAACCACGGGCAATATCGGTATCGGGCTCATCGCCCTGGGAGTGGGTATCGCCATCTGCCTGATCGGCGCGGCCTTCCCCATTTTCCGTTTGGCCCGGATGGAACCGCTGCTGGCGATTAAGGAAGCCTGATTACGCTGAACCTTAGAGCCATGCGTGCGGGCCCTAGGGTTGCCAATAAATTTCTTGACTTTAACCGGATATCCGCTAAGTTTATCCCTCATATCTCAGGCGCTCTGAAAAGAGCTTAAAAGGGAACCCGGTGTAAATCCGGGACGGGCCCGCCGCTGTAACCGGGGACGAGTTTCGCAATACAGCCACTGTTTTTTGAACGGGAAGGCGCGAAGCAAGGAGGAACCGGAAGTCAGAAGACCTGCCTTGAGATGCTTATAATGGCACTCTCTCGTGGACGGTGAGGCGTGCTGCTGGTACAGTGGATAATTCGGGAAATCCTCTGATCGATAATCATCGGTCCGGGGATTTTTTTTTGTCCTTTGCAAGGATGCCCCCGGACTCCAAAAGGAGGACGACAATGCAGTTAAACGAACAGAGTTTCAGTAAGGCAACCATTTTTCTCATCAAAGAGTGGGATGGTTTCCAAAGAGCCATGCGCTCTTCCAATGGTAATTCAGGAGGGGTACAGTGATGAAAAAACTATACCCAGCTTGGGCCTTGGTCCTGCTAACTGTTCCCGGTCTCGCCACTGCAGGGCAGGAGGCAGCCGACAACAACCAGATCGTCATGGATGAGGTGGTGGTGACGGCGACCAAGACAGCGGAGAACGTACATAATGTGCCAAACGCGGTGATCCTGAAAAATGCCGATGATATCGAGGACGCGCCGGCCAGAAGTCTCGGCGAGCTGCTGGCCAACGAACCTGGGCTTGACTGGCGCACCAGGGGCGACTACGGCGGGGCCACCGAAGAGATCCACATTCGGGGCATGGGCGGCGACGCCACCCAGGTATTTCTGAACGGCATCAGCATCAATTCTCCCTCATTGGGGACTGCCGACTTGGGCCTGCTGCCCATGGGAAGCATCGACCGGGTTGAGGTGGTCAAGGGGCCTGGCTCCCTGTTGTACGGCACCGGCGCCATGGCCGGCACGGTGAACATCCTCACCAAGAGCCCCGAGCATGACAAGACCGGCTTTAAGGTGAAAAGCGGTTTCGGCACCGAGGGGGCGATGGAGTTAGCCGCGGAGCAAGGCATGTATGTTGCCGACGGCCTGGGCTACTATCTCACCGCTTCCCGCCGGGAAAGCGACGGCTTTCGCGACAACAGCGATCTTCGTCATAACGACGCCTCCCTCAAGCTGGTCCACGACAAGAACAAGCTGCTCTCCGCCAGCCTGTATGGCGCTTGGATCGACCGGGAGTACGGGGTGCCGGGGGTAAAGCCGCCCGACACCACCCAGGAGTATATTGTCAACGGAACCCGGATGTACAATGCTGATGCCGCAAGCCTGGTGAACGAGGGCAGTGACCAAAACTTTTACTCAGCCCTGGAGTTGAAAAGCCAGCCGCTTTCCTGGCTGACTCTTGCCCTGCGCACCGATGCGGTGAACATGGAAAATTATTTTTATCAGCGATACAATGCAACTGGCGCCGGTCAGGAAACCTGGGTGACCAACGAGGTTCTGGGATTGGAGGGTACGGCGGAAATGCGGCTGCCAGAGGGGGTTACCCTGCTGGCGGGCAGTCAGTACCGCAATTACGATTACACCAACGAGGCGGGGGACCTGGATGCCTATGGGGCGGCGATGGCTGGCTCCAACACCGAGGCAGAGCATGATGTCTTCACCCGGGGCAGCTACGGCGAGGCACAGTGGCAGGCAAGCCAGTACTTGAAGCTGCTTACGGGCCTGCGTTATGAGGAACATTCCATGTTCGGTCACGAAACCTTGCCCCGTTTCGGTGTGGTGGTTACCCCCCAGGAAACGACCACCATTAAGCTCGGTCATGGCAAGCACTTCAAGGCCCCCACCATGAACGACCTCTATTGGCCGGAAGATGCGTTTGTGCGCGGCAATCCCGATCTGAAACCGGAAACCGGCTGGCACAGCGACCTCACTGTGGAACAATCGTTTCTGGAAAAGAAACTGACCGCCTCGGCAACCTATTTTAAGTGGAACATCGATGATAAAATCGACTGGGCCCAAAATCCGGCCTTCCCCAGCCCTTACATGTCTGGAGGCAAATATACTCCTTCAAACATCAACTCCTACGAAGCCACTGGCTGGGAATTTGGTTTAATGGCCAAGCCCCTGGATTCGGTAAGGGTGGGCTTAAGCTATACCCGGACCAATGCGGAGGAAGAAATGGCTGTCGGATTCTGGCGGCAGGCCCAATACACCCCGCGCAATCTGTTTAAGGGGCAGGTCGACTATTTTCTGCCTTCCGGGCTTACCACCACCGTGGTGGTCCGTTATGTGGGCGATCGCCCTGCTTACTATCCCTCGGAGACAGACACCGAACCCCTGTACAGCCTTAATTCTTACATAACCACCGACCTGCGGATCAGCCAGCGTTTTAAGGAACACTGGCTGGCAGCCATCACTTGCAACAATATTTTTGACGCCGGGTATGACACCTACATGGCCAATTTCCGCGATGAAACCCTGGGGAGCACCACCCGCCAGGGCTACCCAGGCGCGGGCCGCTCGGCATTTGCCTCTCTTTCCTACGAGTTTTGAGAAGAGATATGCGAAATAGACCTGTTTTTAGTATTGTTGTGCTCGTACTCCTCTGGGCTGGGGCAACTGCCCCGGCCTGGGCGAATCCGCTGCGGGATGCGCAGGAAAGATTTCCGGTGAATCATTCTCCCCAACGGGTGGTGTCGCTGGTGCCCGCCGCCACCGAGATGCTGGTGGCCATGGGCGCTGGCGACGCAGTTGTTGGAATAACCAGCCACGATACCCTGCCGGTGGACCAAGGGAAAAAGGAGATAGTGGGTGGTTTTGTTGCTCCCTCCCTTGATAGGATCGCGGCCCTCCACCCCGATCTGATCCTGGTCTCCAGCCTGCACGGCAGGGTGAAAAAACGTTTTCAAGACCAGTGCGCCGTGGTGGAACTTCCTCCGGTTCATTCGGTGGAGCAGGCTCTTGAACGGCTCCACGATCTTGGCGCACTGCTTGGCCGGAGCCAGGAGGCGGATGGACTGACCGGGAGCATCCGCGCAGAGTTGGCGCTGATCCGGGCCAAGGTGGAGTCCATCCCCGCTGGCAAGCGTCTGCGGGGAATGAGGCTGATGGGACAGGTGCCGCTCAGGACGCCGGGGGACGACTCCTTCCAGAACGATTTTATCCGGAGTGCTGGCGGAATACCTCCCCGTTTTGGCAAAAATGGGGAGTCCATCGTGGTGAGCCCGGCGGAGATTATCCGGTTCAATCCGCAAATCATCTATGTTTGCGGGGACGCAGCCGCCGAGGCGGTCTTGGCCAACCCGGCCCTGCAAAAAATCGACGCGGTCAAACACAAAAAAGTCTTTTCCTTCCCCTGCGAGTTCACCTGCCGGGCCGGGGTAAACATGGGCGGCTTTGTCTACTGGCTGGCGGCCCGGGTATACGAGCAAGAGTTTTCCGATCCATCGCGCCAGGTGTATCCAGACCAAATGATCGAGGCGCGGCCGGCTGCCCTGCCCCTTTCCTATGTCCGGCAGGCACTGGTGCAGAAGAGCCGGATTCGCGATTTTATCAACAAAACCCTGGTGGTGGATTTCACCAAGCCGCAGCGCATACTCTCCACCCTGGAGGGGATGCGGGACGGTATTCTTACCGTGGGCAATCATTACTATCCCCCACCCTCCTGGGGGCTTGGCCACACCAGCGGCTTGGACGGCTTGCGCCATACGGTGACCGCAGCCCTGGCCCGGCCAGCCGCCCTAACCAGCCTGCTGTTCACCGGGGCGGACATGGACCATCTGGTCGTGGCCGAAAAATCCTTTCGCGACCTCACCGTGTATGCCTTGGTCACCGCGGGAGTTAAAACCAACGCCATGCGCATGGCCAAGGACAGCGGCAACTTTTACGAGCCCGGCACCATCAATATCCTGCTGCTCACCAACGCCCGGTTAAGCGAACAGGCCATGAGCCGGGCCATCATCACCGCCACCGAGGCCAAGAGCGCAGCCTTGACCGACCTGGACATCCGCAGTACCTACAGCCCGGACTATGCCGCCACGGGCACTGGCACCGACAACCTTCTGGTGGTGCAGGGCGAGGGAATCAAAATCGACGGCGCGGGCGGACACACCAAAATGGGGGAACTCATTGCCGCCGCAGTGTATAATGGAGTACGCCAGGCCATTGCCGGACAGAACAGGATAACCGCCGGACGCTCCATTTTTGCCCGGCTGGAGGAGCGGCGAATCAATCTTGCCTCGCTGCTGCCTCTTGAGCCCGAGGAATGCTCCCTGAACCGCCGGCAATTGGTTGCTGCCGTGGAAGATGCGCTCATACAGCCGGAATATGCCGGGTTTATGGCAGGCTCGCTGGCCATGAGCGATGCGGCCCAAGCGGGGCTTGCCGATCCGCGGGGGCATGAATCCTGGGCCAAGGCAGTGGCTGCACGCCTGGCTGGCCATGCAGTTGAACCCTGGCGCAAGCGTTTCCCCGAAGGCCAGTTGCCCGCGCTGGTGGCGAAAGCCTTGGAAGCGCTGGTCAACGGGGTATGCGCCAGGGAAAAAGGGAGCGTGGATTGAAGACGGATTCGAGGACACTGGAGCTGTATACCGCCGGGCAATCGGACAGGCATGTCACGGCCGGTGTCCGGCCCACACCGGTATCCCTGCCTTGGCTTGCCTCTACCGTTCTCAACGGAGGGCCCGTGCGGGCACTGTTGTGCTCGCTTCTGTTGCACGCCTTCCTGCTGCTTATCTATCTGGCTGGCTGGCGCCTGTCGCCCATGGAGCAGACGCCTCCTTCGGTGATTTCGGTGTTTACCCTGCAGCAGGGAGGCGAACCGGAAGCACCGGGGGCAGAGCGCCCCAAAAATGCGCCCACGGCTAAAGACTCTAAAGAACCTATTGCCAAGGGGATACACGACAATAAAGAGGCAAGGCCTGAAATTACTGCATCGCCCTCATCGTCCCAGCCTGCCAGGCCCGAGGCTGGACGCGCCATGACATCAGAGCCACCCATGCACGCCACTGCCCTTCAAGGGGATGGCTCGGGCAGCACCGCTCCCAGCACCTCGCCGGTCGCCGGGACAGGCGAAGGCGCACCAACCGGCGAGGTGCTGGCCCGGCCACTCTACCAGACCAATCCGTCGCCGCCTTACCCCCGGCTGGCCCGGAAACTTGGCCACGAAGGCGTTGTGCAGCTTGAAGTGCTGGTTTCCGTTACCGGACGTGTGGATGATCTGCGTATTGCCGCGAGCAGCGGCCATGAATCCCTAGACGCCGCAGCCCTGGAGGCGGTGCGCTCCTGGCGGTTTTCCGCTGGCCAGCGCAACGGGCAGTCCGTGGCCATGCGGGTCCGGGTGCCGGTGCGTTTCAGCCTGCGAGCGGGGAGCTGAAAAAGGTGCAAGGGACCTTGAGAAAAACCGGGCGCGGCATCGTGCTGGCAGCCCCTTCCAGTGACAGCGGCAAGACCCTGGTGAGCCTGGGAATGGGCGCGGCCCTGGTCCGGGATGGCGTATCGGTGCAGTATTTCAAGTGCGGCCCGGACTTCATTGATCCCACCCTACACCGGCTGGTGAGCGGCAGGGTATCGCGCAACCTGGATCTGCGGATGTGCGGCCCATCCTTTGTGCGGCAGAGCTTTGCCCAACACTGCGATGCGGATTTCGTCATTGTCGAAGGGGTGATGGGGCTTTTTGACGGCGGAGAGGCCAGCACCGCGTCCCTGGCCAGAACCCTGGCACTGCCGGTGGTGCTGGTGATGGACGCTTCGTCCTGCGCCGAGAGCATCGCGGCCCTGGTGCATGGCTTTGAGTCCTTTGACCCGCAGATCACCATTGCCGGAGTCATCTTCAACCGGGTCGGCAGCGAGAGCCATTACCAGATGCTTGCCCGGGCAGTGCAAGAGCATTGCCGGGCCGAGGTGTTGGGCGGGGTTCCCCGTCATGACGATTTTCTGGTTTCCGGCCGTCATCTCGGTCTTCATATGGACCACGACGAACCGCTTTCCTCGGAAAGAATCGGCAGGATCGCCGAGGTCATAGCCCGACATGTCGATCTCGCGCTGTTGCGCGAGAAAGGCGCGGTTTTGCCTGAGATTTCCGGGCCGGCGGGAGTAAGCAAAACAGTGCCATGCGTTCGCCTCGGCATTGCCAGGGATGCGGCCTTTTGTTTTTATTACGAGGACAACCTCGACCTGCTGCGGGCGGCCGGCGCGGAGTTGATTCCCTTCAGCCCCCTGACCGACTCGAAGTTGCCGGACGACCTGGATGGATTGTACCTGGGCGGCGGCTACCCGGAACTCCACGGGGAGACCTTGGCGGCCAACCGTTCCCTCCGGGAGGAGATTGGCCGCCGGGCCAAGGCAGGGCTGCCGATCTATGGCGAATGCGGCGGCTTTATGTATCTATGTGAGGCGCTGGTTACGGCGGAGGGCGCGGAATATCCCATGGCCGGGGTATTTCCGGTAAAAGCCCGGATGCAAAAACGGCTGGCGCGGCTCGGCTACCGCACGGCAACGGTTACAAAAAACACCCTATGGCCCGAAGGTGCGAGCCTTTTTGGCCATGAGTTTCACTATTCGGAGACAGATCCCATGCCTGATTGGATTGAAAGGGTGTATTGCCTTGATGACGGCCGTCTTGAAGGCTTTTGCCTGAACAATACCCTGGCCGGGTACATGCATCTGCATCTGGGGTCCACCCCCGAGGCTGCTTCCCATCTCATCGAGTTTTGCCGCACGCACGGCCGGGAGGCACAGTGACACAAAGAAATACCATTTTCCCCCTCATCCTCCTTATTGCCCTGCTTTTTCCGGGACTGAGTTCTGCGGCCACAGTAATGGATCAGGCCGGCCGTACGGTATCGATCCCCAATGCGCCCAAGCGCATCGTTGCCCTCGCTCCCAGCCTGGCCGAGATCGTCTTTGATCTGGGCCAGGGGGCCAGGCTGGTGGGGGTCACCCAGTTCAGCGACTTCCCGGCCGAGGCCAAGAGTCTCCCCAAGGTCGGTTCCTATGTACGGTTGGACCTTGAACGGATCGTGGCCCTCAAGCCGGACCTCTGCCTCGGCATTCGGGACGGCAACCCCAAGCATCAGATTGAAAAAATCGAAGCTGCCGGAATTCCGGTTTACATCATCGACCCGCGCGATATCAAGGGAATCATGGAAGCCATCCAAGGGGTGGGCGGGGTGCTCGGCGTGCCGGCACGGGCCGAGGCACTCGTTGCCGATATGTCCGGCCGCATCGCGCAAGTGCGGCAGCAGGTGGCAACAACCCAATCCCGGCCACGGGTCTTTTTCCAGCTCTACTCCCCTCCCATCGTCACCGCTGGCAGCAAAACCTTTATCCACGAATTGATCACCATTGCCGGTGGCGTCAATCTGGGGAGCGGACCGGTTGACTATCCGCGCTTCAGTTGGGAAAAGATACTTTCCCTTGATCCGGAGGTGGTGGTGGTCACCGCCATGGGCGGCAAACAGAAGCCGGAACAGCTCTTGGCGCAGTGGCGGCAATGGCCGCAGCTTTCCGCGGTGCATTCAGGCCGGGTGCATGTGGTGAACGACAACTTTTTCGACCGGCCTACTCCGCGTCTCATTAACGGGATGGAGGCGTTGCTTCGCATCCTCCATCCCGAGTTGTTCGGAGCCGCGCATGCTCAATAACCTTCGTCTGGGCGTCCGCCTCACCCTGGTGACCATCGTGCTGGCCGGACTGCTGGCGGCAAGCTTTTTGCTCGGCATGGCCATCGGCCCTTCCGGCAACGGAATTGCCGAGCTGCTGGCTGCGATTTTCGGCAGCGGTGACCCGCAATCGGTCTTCAGTGTTATTGTCTGGAAGATCCGGTTGCCCAGGGTTATCCTGGCCGCAGCGGTGGGGTCCACCCTCTCAGATCGGAAGAGCA
>JBAZSA010000003.1:3521-18664 GCA_041662645.1 Desulfurivibrionaceae bacterium | reverse complement strand
CCCCTCTCCCTGGGCGGGCTGGTGTTTCAGGCCCTGCTCCGCAATCCGCTTGCCGAGCCGTACATCCTCGGGATCTCGGGCGGTTCGGCGGTGGGGGCAATCGGCGGCATGCTGCTGGGGTTTTCCCCCTTTCCCGGCATGGCCCTGGCCGCATTTGCGGGCAGCCTCTTGATTCTTGTCCTGGTGGTCGGCTTGATTTCCGGCAACACCACCATTGGCCGGGACTCCCTCCTCCTGGGCGGAGTAATGATGAATGCCTTCTGCGGGGCGATCATCATGTTTCTCATTTCCATTACCCAGACTTCGGAAGTCCACCAAATCCTCTTCTGGCTCATGGGCGACCTTTCCATGTCCGGCCTCGACCGGCTGCCTGTATTGCTGACGTTATTGCCCTGTTTTGCCGTGATTTTCGCGCTGGCGAGGCCCTTGAATCTACTGCTAACCGGACGGGAATCCGCGGCCAGCCTGGGGATCAACGTGCGCCGGCTCACCATCGTGCTGTTGCTGGTCACCACCTGCATGGTGAGCCTGGTTGTGTGCCAGTCCGGGTTGATCGGTTTTGTCGGTCTGGTTATCCCCCATGTCCTTCGCTTACTGCTGGGGCCGGACCACCGGCTGCTCGTGCCGGCCTGCATCCTGGGCGGCGCTTCCTACCTGATCCTCTGCGATCTCCTGGCCCGCACCCTGCCTACCTCTGGCGAGATGCCGGTGGGTATTGTCACGGCCCTCATCGGGGCCCCGCTTTTCATCGTCTTGCTGTGGAGGTCGCGCCGATGCCAGTGATCTGTGACCGTTCAGCAGCGCCGCATCTGCTTTGCCATCGGCCTAGTCCGCATACTGTGTGTATAACGGAAAGGCCTCTTTGTCGGACACTTCTGCCGACAATTGACACGCGCATCTGCAACACTGCTGAACGGTCACACTACCGGGGCTGCCGTAATTTTATTGCTTCAGGTGAACCATGCCGGTGATTTCAGTTGAAGGGCTCACGCTCTGTTACGGCAAGCGGCAGGTGCTGCAGGATATTTCCATGCAAGTGCACCGTGGGGAGTTCTATCTCATCATCGGGCCAAACGGCAGCGGCAAAACCAGCCTGCTCAAGGGTCTGGCCAATCTTCTCCCCATTGCCAGCGGCCAGATAGAGATTCTCGGCAAATCATTGACCAGCTATACCAGGCGGCAATTGGCGCGCAAGCTTGCCGTGGTGCCCCAGCAGATTTCCCTGGATTTTCCCTTTACCGTGGCGGAAACCGTTCTCATGGGACGGGCTCCGCATCTTGGCCTCATGGGCATTGAGGGGGCGGCAGACCTCGCCTTGGCCCAGGAAGCCATGCATTTTACCGATGTGGCCCATCTTGCCGGCCGGCCTCTTGACCAGTTGAGCGGCGGCGAGAGGCAGCGGGTGATCATTGCCCGGGCGCTCTGCCAGCAGCCGGAGATTATCCTGCTCGATGAACCCACAGCCTCTCTTGACCCGGCCCATCAGATCCAGATCATGGATCTCATGGAACGATTCCGGGTTGAAAAAGGCACCACGGTCATCATGGTATCCCACGACCTCAATCTGGCATCCCTCTATGGCGACCAATTGCTGCTGCTGCATCAAGGCAAGACGGAAGTGGTGGGTTCACCCGACGAGGTGCTTACTGCCGAGCGCCTTACCGCCTGTTATGGCTGTGCCATGCTGGTCGAGAAAAATTCCCTGGGCCAAATGCCCCGCGTCACGCCGATTCCGCAGAAATACTCTCAATCTTAGCAAAACCCTTGGGCTGGCTTCATCTGCCCCTTTTCTTCCCTATCATATACGTTCTCCGTTCAATTATGTTCTGTTCATGCACGGCGGAATTCCGTTGCGCTATCAAATTTGCCATGAGATAACAATAAAAAATAGGTACAAATACCTAACATAAAAATCTCTATCAAGAGGATGCCATGCAGCTCAGTTTGCGCAACCGGTTTCTGATCCCGACCACCGTTGTACTTGCCTTGTGCATGGGCACAATCAGCACTGTCTCCTATTTTAAATCTGCTGCCGCCTTGAAAGAATCCATTGGTCAGCAGACCTCCCAGGTAGCCAAATCCGTCGGCCAACAGATATCCTTCTGGTTGCAGGAGCGCAAGATCGACATCTCCGGAAACAGTGCGGACCCGCTGTGCGCCTCACTCTTTATCGCTGCCGACAACAGTGTTCTTCAACGGGTCAATGCCCGGCTGTCAGAGCTGCAGCACCGATCCGATTTCTACGAATTCATCGCGATCGCCGACCAGAGCGGGGCCATTGTTTCCTCCTCCATTCCTCAGCACATCGGCACCATGAATGTCGCTGACCGGGGTTATTTCAAGGATTCTCTGGCTGGCAAGGAGAGCCTTTCCGAAGTGATCCTCAGCAAAGGTTCTGGAAACCCTGTTTTTGTCATCTCTGCCCCCATAAAGACCAATGGAAAGGTTGCCGGAGTTCTCTTGGGTGTGGTGGACCTGACCCGCTGCAATGCCAGCTTTGTCGATCCGGCAAAAATCGGCACCTCTGGCTATGCCTATCTCATCGACGCAACCGGCAAGATTCTTGCCCATCCGGACAAGAGCAATATCCTCAAACTCGACCTGAGCCAATTTGATTTTGGCCGGGACATGCTGGCCCAGCGCCAAGGGCTCATCCATTACACCTTCAAGGGCACTCCCAAACTGGTGGGATTTCAGACCATCCCGGAAACTGGCTGGATCGCTGCTGCTACGGCCAACGACGCGGAAATTTATGCCCCGGTCAAAAGGCTTGGGCTGATCAACCTCATAATCCTGGTCATCAGTATGGCTCTTACCGCAGGACTGGTATTTCTCATTGCCCGGTCCATCGTTGCGCCTCTGCATCACATCAGCATCGGCCTCAGTGAGGGCGCGGCGCAGGTCGCCTCTGCTTCGAGCGAGGTTTCCGCCACAAGCCAGACCCTGGCGGAAGGCGCTTCGGAGCAGGCGGCAGCCCTTGAGGAAACCTCCGCCACCATGGAAGAGATCACCTCCATGGTGAAACAGGGCGCCGAACATACACGAAACGCCGACGAGCATGTCAGCAAGGCAGACAGCCTCATCGGCGATGCCGGGTCAGCCATGGAACAGCTCACTAAATCCATGGCTGAAATATCTCAATCCAGCGAACAGATTTCGCGGATAATCAAAACCATCGACGAGATCGCCTTTCAGACCAATCTGCTGGCCTTGAACGCCGCAGTGGAGGCGGCCCGAGCCGGTGAGGCAGGCGCGGGTTTCGCTGTGGTTGCCGAAGAGGTCCGCAACCTGGCCCAACGTTCCGCGTCCGCAGCCAAAGATACAGCCCTGCTTATCGAGGAAACAGTCGCCCGCGTCCGGGCAGGATCGGAGGTTGTCGCGCACACCAGCAGCGTTTTTCAGGAGGCAGCCGCCAGCGTGGTCGAGGTCAGCGGCTTGATCAGGCAAATTCATAAGGCAACAGAAGAGCAGGCAGCAGGAATAACCCAGATCAACAATTCCATTTCGGAATTGGACGGGGTGACCCAGCAAAACGCCGCCACCTCCGAGGAATCCGCGGCTGCTTCCGAGGAGCTAAATGCCCAATCCCTCCAGATGAAAGAATTTGTCGACGACATGGAACGTCTTATTACCGGTGATCCCCACCCAGGGCAGCCGGCGTAGAACCCAGCATCCTCCCCCCAAAAGCATCCATATGCTTCCATGCAACGGGAAGAATATGGATGCTCCCTTTTTCTGCCTCTGTGACTTTTTCTGGCAAAATTCCTGCCTTTCGCCTACATTCGTATGCATATTTCGTCTTACGTCGGTCATGGTCACGCCAGAAACACCGGAGAAATCACATGGAAACATTCGAACAACTTCTTGAAAAATCGACAAAAATACATGGCCATATCTGCGCGGGGCAGGTCATCGGGGTGCGCATGTCCATGATCGGTCTGCGGGAGATCAGCATCGACGATCCCAAGGCACAGCGCAAGGATTTCTATGTGCTGGTGGAGATCGACCGCTGCGCCACCGATGCTATCCAAACCGTCACCGGTTGTTCCCTGGGTAAACGCTCCCTGAAATGGCTCGATTACGGGATCATGGCCGCGACCTTTGTCAATCTCAAAACCGGCAAGGCAGTACGGATCACGGCCCTTGAGGAATCGCGGGAGACCTCAAAAAAATACTGCCCGGAAATCGGCGATAAGTACAAGCAGCAACTGGAGGCCTACCGGATCATGCCCGAGGATGAGCTCTTTAAGGTGCAGCCGGTCAAAGTCGCCGTGCCCGAAGAGGACATGCCCGGCCGGCCCAAGCGACGGGTGCAATGCGAGCGCTGCGGGGATTGGGTACAGGACTGCCGCGAGATAATGCAGGATGGCAAACCACTCTGCAAGCCCTGCGCCTTGGGCCGCTATTACGAAATCATCTGAGCCTGCGAGAGGCAATTGGAGTACGCATGACAAAAACAATCCCGGTTGAACAGGCCGTCGGCATGGTCCTGCCCCACGACATCACGGAAATCCGCAGCGAAGAATTCAAGGGCCGCGCTTTCCGTAAAGGCCACATCATCCAGGCGGAGGATATCGAACGCTTGAAGCGGCTTGGCAAGGACAACATCTATGTGCTGGAGCTTGGGCCCGACGATATCCATGAAAACGAGGCGGCCGAGCTGATGGCCTCATCCTTGGCCGGGCCAGGCACCTCGGTGTCCGGGGAACCGGTGGAAGGCAAGCTCAACATCGTCGCGGCCCATGACGGGCTGCTCAAGGTTGATGTGGAGGCTCTGTACCAATTCAACCTGTTGGGTGAGGTCATGTGCGCCACCCTGCATAACAATACCCCGGTCAAGAAGGGCGAACAGCTTGCCGGCACCAGGCTCATTCCCCTGGTTTCCAAAAGAGGCATCGTCAACGCTGCGGTTGCCATCGCCGACAAGGCCAAGGGCATCCTCAAGGTTGCGCAACTGAAACAGGCCAAAGCCGGACTGATCATCACCGGCAACGAGGTGTTCCATGGCCGGATCAAGGATGCCTTTGAACCGGTCCTGCGCAAGAAACTGGAAAAACTCGGTTCGGAGGTGGTTGCGGTTCGCTTCGCCCCGGACAATATCGAAACCATCGGTGCGGAGATCAAGGCGTGTCTGGATGCGGGGGCGGATCTCATCGTCACCAGCGGCGGCATGTCAGTGGACCCGGATGACGTAACCCGCCAAGGCATTGCCAGGGCCGGTGCCAAGGAGATCGTCTACGGCACCCCGGTTCTGCCCGGGGCCATGTTTCTGGTGGGCTACATCGGGGCGGTGCCGGTGCTGGGTCTGCCTGCCTGCGGCATGTTCCACAAGATCACTGTGTTTGACCTGATCCTGCCCAGGGTGCTGTGCGGCGAGAAGATCACCCGGCATGACATGGCGCTGTTGGGGCATGGCGGCCTGTGCCGGCAATGCAAGACCTGTGTGTATCCCATTTGCGGCTTCGGCAAATAAAGATTACTCCGAAACCTTGCCGCGCATGGCCTTCACCCTGGACCGTTTCTCCTTGCCCTCAAGGCGCTT
Source organism: Desulfurivibrionaceae bacterium (assembly GCA_041662645.1). Lineage (GTDB taxonomy): Bacteria > Desulfobacterota > Desulfobulbia > Desulfobulbales > Desulfurivibrionaceae > Thiovibrio. The sequence continues at coordinate 13,122 of JBAZSA010000003.1, read as the reverse complement.
TTCCTTGGCGCCGCGGGATGGCTTGGTGGGCCTGCGCTTGCGCTCCTGCTTCACCGCCTCTCCGATGAGTTCCCCCAGCCGTTCCAAGGCGTCGGCTCGGTTCTTTTCCAGGCTGCGGAACCGTTGGGCCTTGATGATGATCTCGCCGTCCTTGGTAAGGCGCTGGTCGCTTAACCCCAGCAGCCTCTCCTTGTAAAAATCCGGCAGCGAGGAGGCGCGGATATCGAAACGCAGGTGCACGGCCGAGGAGACCTTGTTGACATTCTGTCCCCCTGCCCCTTGCGCCCGAATCCCGGTCAGCTCGATTTCGTTGTCCGGGATTATAATAGCATTTGAGATGTGCAGCATGGTTTCGCCCCGAACCGCTTAGGAATATTGGTGCCGAACGAACCGAATCCCGTTTGAAATCTATCAGGGCCGTATTTCCTGCATCGTTGCAGGATGATTTTCGCAGGCACCCAACAGATAGAGATCCCCCGCGATCCACTCGCCTTTTTCCTTGCGGATGTTGGCGGACTGGGTGGCAAGTATACAAAAGCCATGCCGGATGGCCACCGACTCAATATACGAAAAAGCGTGGGCATAGCGCCCGGATTGGCGTAGCTGGTAGCCCTGCCCTGCCATCTGCTCGGTGGAAAAAAGTACCCTGCCGTTTTTGGCAAGACCTTTGGCCAGAGTGGCAAAAATCCTGTCCAGCTCTCCCACGTAGATCAGGACATCCGCCGCGACAATCAGATCGAACGGCTCCTGGTTCTGTTCAAGAAAGGTCACGATCTCGGCAACCGCCAGTTGATCATACACCTTCTTGGCTGCAGCCGCCTCCACCATCTTCGGGGAAAGGTCAACCCCGATCCGGCATCCGCTGATTTCCTGAAAAACCTGCCCAACCAAGCCGGTGCCGCAGCCAAGATCCAGAAGCCGTGAAAAATGTTTCGGTCCATCGGGGCCGGCGAGCAGCAGGCTTTTGAGTTCCCACGGGGTCCGGTATTCCAGGTCAACGAGCAACCGCTCTTCAAAATGACCGGAAAAGCTGTCGAACAAATCGGCAATGTAGGAAGAAGGGGCCACGGCGGTTGTTTCGCCGGTGAGGGCCGCGAGGATATGGTGGGCCGAGGCGGCGTTATGATCCAACTCGATGAGCCTACGGTAACAGGCAATGGCCTCGGCAACCTTGTCTTGGTCAAGATAGAGAACCCCCAAGTTGCCGTAGGCCGCGCCATACTCAGGGCGCAGGGCCACGGCAATCTCTAGGGAGGCGACGGCATCGTCCTTGCAGTCCAACTCCTTGTAGACCAGGGCCAGATTGTAGTGCACCTCCGCATCGTCCGGGGCAATCTCCATGGCGCAGAGATAGGACTGCATGGCCTCTTCCAGGCGCCCCGCCCTTTTGCAGGCCAGACCGAGGTTGAAATGGATATCACCATCCTGGGGATTGAGCTGCGCTGCCCGATGGTAGGCATCAATCGCTTCACCCATATTGCCTTGGGCGAGGTGGGCGGTGCCCAGGTTGTAGGCCGCCTGCCAGTGCGTGTTATCCAGGGCGAGAACCTTTTGGAAATGCTCAATGGCCATTTGGTGCTGTTCCTGGGAATAACGGGTTATGCCAAGTTCATAGACGATAGTCGCCTCGCCGGGCAACAGGGCATGGGCGCGGCCAAGCCAGTGGGCGGCCTCTTCCAAGTCCCCAAGGCCTCGATGGAGCAGCGCCAGATAGAAACAGGCATCCACATGCTCCGGGCACAGGGAAATGGTCTGGCGGTACAGGGCGATTGCCGGGTCTGACTCTCCCTGCCGGTGCAGGTCAAGAGCCCGGTGAAAAAAATCGTCCGCATTGCTGGGGCATGGCCGGCCATTTTCGGCGGGCTGCCCGTCTGTCTGCACAGGGCGTGAATCTGTGGTCATCGGCATCAAAAAGATGAATTTTAATGATGTACAGCTGTCCGCTTCGAATTATATAATTTCCTAAAAGAGAGGAAAATAACGCACCGGCGCAAAGTCGCAAGTAAAATTGTTTTAAAACTCCCGGATACATGCCCCATGAAAACCTTGCCCATGCCCAATAGTCAGCAAATCGCCTGGATGCGGGATATCCGCCGCCATCTCCACCGGCATCCGGAGCTTGCCTTTGCCGAATTCGCCACCGCGCGTTTTATTGCCGAGCAACTGGGGGCGCTGGATATTGCCTGCCGGGAACAAGTGGGCCGGACTGGCATCGTCGCGAGTCTGGGCAGCGGGAGAACAGGCGCACCCTGCGTTGCCCTGCGGGCAGACATGGACGCCCTGCCCATTACCGAGCAGACCGGGTTGCCCTTTGCCTCGGAAACACCTGGAGTGATGCATGCCTGTGGCCACGATGGCCATGTGGCCATGCTCCTCGGCGCGGCAGCACTTCTCAAGGCGCATGAGGCGGAAATCCCAGGCCGGGTTGACCTTATCTTTCAACCCGCGGAAGAAGGCGATGGCGGGGCGCAGGGCATGATCGCCGAAGGCGCGCTGGATGGGGTTGGCGCCATCTTTGCCGGCCACATCGACCGCCTCTACGAACTGGGAGAGATTGTTGTGCAGCCGGGCTTGATTTCCGCCTTTACCGATGAATTCTCCATCGAGATCCGCAGCCAGGGGGGGCATGCCGCCAAGCCCCACGAAACCGCGGACTCCATCCTGGCGGCAGGCCAGCTCATCACCAGCATCCAAGGCATCGTTGCCCGCGAGGTAAATCCCTGCTCTCCGGCGGTGATCACCGTTGGTTCCATACATGGAGGCGACGCAGCCAATGTCATCGCCGCACGAGTGGTTCTTGAAGGCACCGTCCGCACCACCAGCCAGGAAACCCGCACCGCGTGCATCGCCAGCCTGAGGCGGATGACCAAGGCCATGGAACAGCTGCACCGGGTGGAGGCCTCTTTTACCATGGCGGAAGGGTATCCGCCGGTGATCAACGATCCTGTGGCAGCGCGCATCGCCGCAGAGGTGGCCGCCACAATCGTTGGCCAGGACAAGGTGAAAAGCCAGCCCCTGCCCAGCCTGGGCGGAGAGGATTTCTCCTTTTTTCTGCAAAAGGTTCCCGGCTGTCTGGTGCGCTTTGGCGCGAAGCACACCGAGATGCATGATGCTCCGGCCCACAGTCCTCGTTTCGACTTTGACGAAGCAGTGCTGCCTACGGGCGCTCTCTTTCTGGCGCGTACTGCCTGCACAGCACTAGAGAGACACTTTCCACTATCTCTCGAAAATTCTTGAATTTTCAGGCAAATGCCATTATATATATTATATAAGATAAATTTTGTCCTGTTTATCTGCGGCGATTTTTAAAATCCCAAGTACCTATTTTTAGGATACTCCCTTGCCGCCACGCGAAAAAAATCCCTCAATCTTCCCCTGACAGGAACCATGAAATGCATGCTAAAAAGCTGGAGCAGCTCCATCAACAGCAGGAAATCATCGAGCAACTACTCCGGCTCAGCTTTACCGATACCCCGCTGAAGAGCCAGCTTGCGAGCGCTCTGGATCTCATCATCACAATCCCTTGGCTGCCGCTGATGGCCAAAGGCGGCATCTTCCTGGTGGACCCGTCACGTTCGGAAACCCTCACCCTTGTGGCGCAGAAGAACATGGACCCTTCCCACCAGGGCCAATGTGCGACAATCCGCTTTGGCCAATGTTTGTGCGGCAAAGCAGCCCAAGAACGCACATTTATCTTCACCCAACACCATCCGGATTGTCCAGCCACCCCGGATACCCTGGATCACGGGCACTACATCCTTCCCATTCTTCAGCAAGAAACCCTGGCGGGCATCCTGATGCTCTACGCCGAGGCAGGCCACGCCACCAGCCCCGCGGAAAAAAATTTTTTGGAGACCGTAACCAACACCTTGGCCCTTCTCATCGAACGGCAACAGGCGGCGGATCGTTTGCGGATCAGCGAAGCCAATCTGGCAAAAGCGGAGCAGATCTCTCAGCTCGGCTACTGGGATTGGCATATCCCCGAGAATACCCTGTTTTGGTCCGATGAGGTGTACCGGATCTTTGGCCTCGCCCCCACGGCTGTCCCGCCCAGCTATGATAACTTTATCAGCCATGTGCACCCGGACGACCGCGCCAGAGTGGAAAAAGCGGTAAAACAGAGTCTGGCCACCAAGACCCCTTACAGCATCGAACACCGCATCGTCCGGCATGATACATCGATCCGGGTGGTTCATGAGCAGGGGGAAGTGGAGTTTGACGCCAGCGGATCCCAACCGCTACGGATGTTCGGGACGGTGCAGGACATAACCCTGCTCAAGCACAGCGAACAGCAGCTCACCCTGGCGGCCAGGGTATTCGACAACAGTATTGAGGGAATTACAATCACCGATTCAAAAGGGGTGATCCAGTCAGTCAACCGGGCCTTTACCCATATCACCGGCTACAGTCCAGAGGAAGCAGTGGGGCAATACCCCAGCATCCTCAAATCCGACCGTCACGACGCTGCCTTCTATCATGCCATGTGGCAGAGCCTGCTCACCAATGGCCGGTGGGAGGGGGAGATTTGGAACCGTAAAAGAAATGGCGAGGTCTACCCGGAGTGGTTGACCATAACCGCCATCACCGATGATTTTGGGCAAACTTCTCATCATGTCGCGGTGTTTCATGACATGAGCGAGGTTCGAGGTTTCGAGGAGCAGCTCCGTTTTCAGGCGCAACATGATGCACTGACCAGCCTCCCGAACCGCGATTTGTTTCTTGACCGGCTTGGCGTGGCCATTGGGCACGCCAAGCGGACCAAAGATCAGGTTGCCGTTTTTACCATTGATTTGGACAACTTCAAGCATGTCAACGACAGTCTTGGGCACACGGTGGGAGATCTTCTGCTCCAGCAGGTGGCCGAGCGGCTTCACGCCTGCCTCCCGCAAGGCACCACAATAGCCCGGCTGGGTGGAGACGATTTCGCCGTTCTCGTCGAACAGCTTTCCAATGAACAGGAGGCCATACCACTGGCGGAATCGGTCATCACCGCCTTTGCCAACCCTTTCAATCTTTCCATCTATGAAACCGTGGTCACGGTCAGTATAGGCATCACCTTTTTCCCCAATGACGGCAGTGACGCCGGCACTCTGTTGAAAAACGCGGAGCTTGCCATGTACCGGGCCAAGGAGGAAGGCAAAAACACATACCAATTGTTCACCAGAGCCATGAACGACAAGGTGGTGCACCGTCTCTCCCTGGAAAATAGCCTGCGCAAGGCTTTGGACCGGCGAGAGTTTTTGGTCTACTACCAGCCCAGGGTGTCGCTGGCCACGGGCCGGATCGTCGGCATGGAAGCGTTGGTGCGCTGGCAAACCGTGGACGGACGGCTCATTTCCCCGCTGGACTTCATCCCCTTGTCCGAGGAAACCGGCCTCATCATCCCCATCGGCGAACATGTGTTGCGCCAGGCCTGCCTGGATACCAAAGGGTGGCTCATGGATCACGAAGACCATCTTCTTGTGTCCGTGAACCTCTCCCCCAAGCAGTTCATGCAGGAGAACTTGCTCGCCACCGTAACCTCCATTTTGCATGAAACGGGGTTCCCGCCCGAACGGCTTGAGCTGGAAATCACCGAAAGCGCGGTCATGGCCAATGAAGAGGCAGCCATCGCCCTATTGCTGAAGCTCAAACAAATTGGCGTACGCCTGGCCCTGGACGATTTCGGCACAGGGTATTCCTCACTGCACTACCTGCGCAAGCTGCCCTTTGATACCATCAAAATGGACCGCTCCTTTGTAAAAGACCTGCCCGAAGACCCGAGCAGCGTTGCCATTGCCATCACCATTCTCACCTTGGCCCACAGCCTGGGGATGGAAGTAGTGGCGGAAGGGGTGGAGACCGCTGCGCAGCTTGAATTTCTGCGCAGCCGCAGCTGCAGCGAGATCCAGGGATTTCTGTTCAGCCCGCCGGTTCCGGCGGAAGCCTTTTCCTCCCTGCTGTTGGAAAAAAAGGTGCTATAGCGGTCAAAAGATCTTGCCGGAAAAGCCGCTCAATTTCTCCCCTGAGCCAACAAGCACAAATCGCTCCCCAATAACCGCCAATCGCGCTATAATCCTGGCAACAGGAAAGCCGTGCAAGATTGACCATCACAGCATCGGAAAATAATGACAAAAGAACACAACGATATTTTTTTTAACATCATCAACCGGTTTGTCGGGTTTTACAGCCGGGACGCCGCCCGCAACACCTGCAACGACAAGGACTGCGAGTATCCGTTCGTGGCCATGGATACCCGGCAGGTTTTTGCCCAGCTTGCCTTTGCCGCCCGGTATCTGAACCTTGATCCAGAGGCCGTGCCAGAGCCGCCGCTCCGCCTCCTCGACGTGGGGTGCGGCATCGGCAACGTGCTGCTCATTGCCGAGCAATTCGGTTTCGACGTACACGGCATTGAAAAGGATGAATATTCCTTCCCGATTGCCGCCAAGCTTATCGGCGAGGATCGGATTGCCCAGGCGGATATCTGGGTGTACGAGGGATACAACGAATACGAGGTGATCTACTACTACCGGCCATTTTCCGGGCGGGAACAGCAACTGCGTTTTGAAAAACTCATTGAAGACAGCATGAAAACCGGGAGCATTCTCATCGCCAACCACAAAAACAGCGAGGCAATCGCCCAGGACAGCCGTTTTAAGAGGCTGAGCCCCACCCTGCCGATCTGGCAAAAGATCCGGGCCGCCTAGCAGCTATCCGGCACAAACCACCTTGTTGCGCCCACCGTTCTTGGCAAGATACAGCGCTTCATCAGCCCTTTTCAGCACAGCCTCAATGCCGGTGTCGTCTTTTCGGAGCATGGTGATGCCAATACTGACCGTAACGTGGACAACCTGATCGTCCGCGTGCACCTTCAGATCGGCGATGGCCTGACGGAACCGCTCCGCGACGATCAATGCGCCTGCCATTGCTGTTTCCGGCAGGATAATCGAGAATTCCTCGCCGCCGACCCGGCCCAACACATCGCTTTCCCGGAGAACCTCCAGACAATTGGCGGCAAAGGCCTTGAGCACTTCGTCGCCAACCGCGTGGCCATGGCTGTCGTTTACTTTCTTGAAGTGATCGATATCCATCTGGATCGCGGAAAACACGTGGGAATAGCGCTGGGAACGCAAAAACTCCTTGGCGGCAAAGTCCATGAAATAGCGGCGGTTATAGACCCCGGTCAGCGGATCGGTGGTGGCCAACCGTTCAAGCTCCCGGTTCTGGCCGAGAATCTTTTGCCGGTAGGCATCAAGCTGTTCAACCATCCAGTTGAACGACTGTGAAAACTCCCCTAAAAATTCCACCCGCTGGGAAAAATCTCCCTTGGCGATCTGCCCGGTCTGCCAAGTCAGATGCCGGAGGGTTGCCTGCAGGTTCTTGAGATGATGGCTGGCCGGAAGTTTGGCGGCAAAGGAAACATCCATGTCGCCGATGGAGAGATGGTGGGCGGCATTGGTCAGGGCGGACAAGGCCTCGGTGAGGGCGTTGACAAATTCACCCACCTGCCGGATCTCATCCTCCTTTTGTCCTGCCAAATCAAGAAGCCCGGGCTGTTCATTATGCAACAACGCATGGAGATGGGCGCTGATCCTGTCCAGCCTTTCGATATTATCTTGCTCCATGCAATTCCCATGTCTCATTGTTCAGATTAGGCATCTTCAAGCATGACCTCGAAGCGGCATACCCGGTCACCGGTACACCAGCAGTCCGTCTCCCGGGCCCTAAATAGTTTACCGAAATGGGCTGAAAAGAGAGCGGCGATAAAGCCTTCGTCAAAGGTGCACACCAATTCGTCGCTTAAGGGCAACCCAGAACAGTCGAGGTCTTCCGCCACGGTAAGGACGAAACGGTGTTTGCGCAAATCGGAGGTCTCAATCCGCAGGATGCCGATGGAAAGCGTTCTCAAGGTTTCCTGAAGCGCGGCAATAAATCCGTCAAAGTCCTCCTGGGTATTTTGGAGCAAATGCTCATGGACCGCTTTTCCCGCGTTCTGGCCTGCGTCATAAAATATCCGGTTGGCTGTTGCCACATCGGTATGGGAGATGATCGCATCCCGCAGGGTGAACTGCATCAGCCGGTAGACAGCTACCGCGGTTTGCGGGCCGAGATTGGGACGTCCCCATTCGATATCGCCAAGATGTGACCAGTCAAACCGCGAGGACTTCCGCTCTTCCTTAAACATACCGTGCCTCTCTTGCCTCTGATAATAGCCATAAACGCGCCTGCGCCGCATGTAACAATGCTAGCAGATTCCGTAGCCAAAAGGCAATGGGCAGAAAAAAGGAGCGCCTGGCGTGAGAGACTAGAAATACGAGGCGTTGGGAAAAAGGTCCTCGGGAATGCTCCCCTTGCCATGCTGCTTGGCATAGGCATATCTGGCGCAGTCGCGAAAACAGGCCAGGCAGTATTTTCCTTGAATCTTTGTGGAAAATTGCGGAACGCTTGCCATGATTGTTACAAAGAAATCACAGGAGCTTAGGAATTCGCAGTCTGTTTTCCTGCCATGGGTCGTTGCCAAGGTGCTCTCCAAAGTTGGTTGGGCGATTATTGGAAGTATAGCCCAGGCGTTGGCAGACAAGCAATACGGGAAAATTACGGGGAACCATAATGAAAAGAAGAAGGGGATGGCGGGGTGCCCGATGGGGCTGTGGATTTTTTTCAGAAGAGGAAACAAAACAACCTGCTGCCCGATGGGTAGCAGGTTGTTTTGTAATATCCGCGATACACAACGAAATCGAAATGGGGGGGGACCCCCCTGACACGCTTTTTAGCGAAGATCTTCCAGGCTGGCAAGCCGTACCCTGCCGAGCATGCCGCCTTTGCTGGCAAGGACACATTGATCGTAGACTTGCAGGTCATTGCTTTTGATAAGCTGGGTCAGATCGGCTATATAATCGGTTCCCCGGTTGGAATACTGGTGCAGGCCATTGGCCAGGACAAGTGAATCCATGGTTTCTTCCCTTTTATGCCTCAGATCTTTGTAAGCGGGAACCCGGTTGATCATCAAGATATATGAACGAACGGAATCAAGCAGGGAGGCATATGCCGCGCCGGAGTATGCTTTTCCGTCCTCGCGTCCGTCAGCCACACGCCCGGACTTATCCCAGGTCAAGACGCCAAAAAGGTTGTTTCTCTCCAAGGAAAAACGGGATCCACCCCAAGAAGATTCCAGGGCGCCTTGGGCCATGATCAGGCTCACCGGCACCGGGCTGATGCGACGGCGCAGGTCGGCTACCTCATAGGCCCGGTATTTACGGCAGAGGTTCTGCAAGAAAAAGACCTCATTCTGGGTCAACCCCACAAGCCGGGTATAATCCTCCGCAGTCCGTCCAAAGTCCAAGCGCTTGGGCGGGTTCGCAAATTTTGCAAAAATCTTCTCAAATGCGGCCCTTTCTTCCTCCACCTCGGACAGGGCGATCATTGCCGCAGGGAGAAGCACATGAAGAAAAGCCTTTTTCTGGGTGGCCGGATCAAGCGACGGCATGTCCTTTGGGAACTTGCTGACCAGAACGGCGGGAACCTCTGAATATGGCTCGACTTCCCACAAATTATTCGCCTTGAGCTGACTCAGCAAATCCTGGGCGGAATGAACCTCAATGGTTGGAACGCCTTGAAACCG
>JBAZSA010000003.1:0-3472 GCA_041662645.1 Desulfurivibrionaceae bacterium | reverse complement strand
ATAAATACAGAGGAAGGCTGGGTTAAAAGGACGACAAGAAAGAAAAGAACGGCCAAAGAGACTCCGGAAAACAGCCGCACCATCCCGGAATCAACCGGTTTCTTGCCAAAATACATCGGATTTTCATCATGTTTTACTGCCACTACTTTTTTATGTTTCACTACCACAACTTTGTCCTGCTCTGGGGTTACGTCCGGGGGACGGTTTGATGCAAGGTAGTCCATAAGAAATCCTCCACCTGTGCAAACACATAACAAAAGAGCAAACGCTCTTCCCTGACCGTTGCCGTTGTTCCCCCTCTTCCTGTCCCGAAGAGGTAGGCGAACATACCAGATGCATCTTGTAAAGGCAAGCAAAACATCGCGACTATAGACCACGCAACCGGCGAAACCTACTTTCCATAGTATATGAAGAAAATAAAAACACAACAAATAGTATTATTGTAGCATTTAAAATAATACCTAAGCACCGTGGATTACCCAACAATTTCCAGTGGTTTTGTGTCCATTTTTTTATCTCAGAGAGTGAACAAAAAAAACGAGGGGGAACTTTTAAGGAATGAAAAACGGAGGGAAATTGCCATGGTGTCGGCAGGGCCAGGCGGAGAAAATACCAACGCCGCTCCCTGCCGGTACTTCGAACTTATTCGGTTTCGGTGCTTTCTTCCGCAGGTCTTGAGATTTTTCCCGGCTCTCCGGCAACCTGCGGCACGCCCTCGCCTTCTTTGGCCGGAAAAAGGGTCGGCTGTACCTCCGCCGGTGCGGCAGGCTCCTTCTCGGCAGGCAATTCGGCGATCCGCCGCACCGGCCGGTCGGAAACCCGCTTGCCCAGCGCGGAGGCGCCCTTGATCAGCACCTCGCCAAAGCTGCAATCCACATAGTTGTGCCGCGCCCGCTTGGACGGGGCGAGATGCACCCGTATCCTGCCTCCGTCACCGGTGCTCAGATAGAGGATGGCGGAATTCTTGTGTTCGGGAAAAAGGCGGTATTCTTTTTCAAGAATGAATTTCGGGCTCTCGAACCGTTTGACATAGCAGAGGTTCTGGCCGCCCTCGCGGTAGAGGATGTTGAAAACCCGTTTTTCCCCAACCTTGCCGAACCAGAGCACATCATGGCCGACAAAGAGCTTGTCGATCACATTAATGACCTTGTACATGCCGTTCTGGAAAATGAGCAGCAGCTTGTCGTATTCGGAACAGGGAAAGGAATCCTCGGGCTTGGCCTTGACCTGATGGCCCATAAAGCCGGTTTCCCGGTCATAGCCCATGGTCAGGTTGGAGAGCGCAACCTTGCGCACCTCCACCTCGCCGAAGGTGGCGATTTCGGTGCGGCGCGGGTAGAGATGGCCGTAGCGGTTCAGAAGATCGTCCAGATAGTTGATGGTATAAACGACCATGTCCTTCAGATGATTCTCCACCGCCTTGATGTTGTCCCGGACCTCCTTGATGTCTTTTTTCTTCTTGTCCAGGTCGTAGCGGGAGATGCGCTTGATCCTAATCTCCAGCAGCCGCTCGATGTCCTCGGTGGTCACTTCGCGGACCAGCTTGTCCCTGTAAGGCAGCAGCGCCGCCCCAATGGTCTCGACCACCGCCTTGTAGGTTTTGCACTCCTCGATCTCTTTATAGAGCCGCTCTTCGATGAATATCTGTTCCAGCAGATGGGCGTGGAGCTTTTCCTTGAGCCTCCCATGCTCGATGGTCAACTCCTTTTTAAGATCGCGGACCAGCTTCCCGGTGTTGTGGCGCAGCACCTCGCTCACCGTGAGCACCGCCGGGTTGTTGTCCTGGATCACGGTGAGATTCGGGCTGATCGGCATCTCGCAGTCGGTGAAGGCGTACAGAGCCTTGATGGTGTCCGCCGCATAGATGCCGCGCACCAGCTTGATCTCGATCTCCACCTCCTCGGCGGTGTAGTCGTTGATGCTTAATATTTTGAGTTTGTTGGACCGGGCCGCCTTTTCCACGCTCTCGATCAGCGACTGGGTGGTGGTGCCGTAGGGGATATCCTTGATGGTGATGGTCTTCTCGTTCTTCTCCTCGATGCGGGCCCTACAGCGCAACCGGCCGTTGCCGTCCTCGTAGGCGGAGACATCGATGGCCCCGCCAAGGAGAAAATCCGGATACAGGACAAAAGGCTCGTCCCGGAGAATATTCTTCTGCGCCTCCAGCAGCTCGCAGAAATTATGGGGCATGATCTTGGTGGCCATGCCCACGGCAATGCCCTCGGCCCCCTGCATCAGCAAGAGGGGGATCTTGGCGGGCAGGGCCACGGGCTCCTGCATCCTGCCGTCGTAGGAGTCGACAAACTCGGTGAGATCCTTGTTGAACAGGGTTTCCCGTGCAAGGGGGGAGAGGCGGCACTCGATGTACCTGGCCGCGGAGGCCTGGTCGCCGGTGAAGATATTGCCGAAGTTGCCCTGCCGGTCTATGAGGTAGCCTTTGTTGGCCAGATTGACCAGGGCGGAAAAGATCGAGGCGTCGCCATGGGGATGGAGCTTCATGCAGTCGCCCACCACGTTTGCCACCTTGTGAAAACGGCCGTCGTCCATGTTGAACAGGGTCTGGAGAATACGCCGCTGCACGGGCTTTAAGCCATCGGCCACATCGGGAATGGCACGCTCCCGGATGACGTAGGAGGTGTAGTCCAAAAAATTGGTGTCAAAAAGCTTGTGCAGCTCGCCGTAATGGGAGGTATCCATGATTACACGACCACCAGATGATCCATGATGTATTCTTTCCGCTCGGGCGTATTCTTGCCCATGTAAAAAGAGAGCAGCCTGGGCACCTCGCTTAGGGTGTCGATATTGACCTGCTGCAAGCGCATGTCCGGGCCGATGAACTGCTTGAACTCCTTAGGGGATATCTCTCCCAACCCCTTGAAGCGGGTGACCTCCACCGCTTTCTTGCCCTTGCCGCCCAGCTTCTTTTCCGCCGCCTGCCGCTCCTTGTCGGAATAGCAGTAGATGGTCTCCTCCTTGGTCCGCACCCGGAAGATGGGGGTCTCCAGGATGTAGACATGGCCTCGCCTGACCAGGGCCTCGAAGAACTGCAAAAAATAGGTGAGCAGCAGATTACGAATATGCAAGCCGTCCACATCGGCGTCCGTGGCCAGGATCACCTTGTCGTAGCGCAGGGTTTCCACCGAATCCTCGATATCGAGGGTGCGCATCATGTTGTACATCTCGTCGTTCTTGTAGAGCAAGGTCAGGGGCTGTCCGTAGACGTTCATCGGCTTGCCCTTGAGGGAAAAAACCGCCTGGGTCATGGGGTCACGGGAGCTCACAATGGAACCGGAGGCGGACTGGCCCTCGGTGAGAAAGAGCATGTTCTCGCGGTCCGTACTGGAGGGCTTTTCCGGGGTCGGGTGGTACTTGCAATCCTTGAGCTGGGGGATCTTGAGCGCCACCTTCTTGGCCTTGGCCTTGGCCTCCTTGCGCACGTGCTGGAGTTCCTTCCTGATCTTGGCGCTCTGCT
>JBAZSA010000002.1:0-51011 GCA_041662645.1 Desulfurivibrionaceae bacterium | reverse complement strand
GCTCTGGACAGTCTGGGCAGCCAGAAGGAAACAGACGTCCATGTCTGTTCGATGTGCGGCTATACCTGCGAGGGCGAGGCGCCGGAAAAATGTCCGGTGTGCGGGGCCAGCAAGCGGGCTTTTGACAAGGTGGACTGAACCAGATCATGGCTATTACTCTGACCAAACGGCTTGAACAGCTGGACGATCTTCCCTCTCTGCCCCAGAGTCTGCATCAGGTTTTAAGCGAGCTTGAGACGGACGGGGCAACCGCCTCCTCTTTGGAGTCCATTATCGGGGAAGATCCGCTGCTCACCGCGAGGATACTCAGGGTAGCAAATTCCCCGGCCTACGGCTCCGCGAAAAAAATCAGCAGCGTTGCCAGAGCGGTTACCGTTCTGGGCTTTGATGAGGTGCGCAACCTGGTGGTGGCCTTGTCCCTGTCCGGCTCTTTTTCCGGCGACGCTGGCGTGGTGAATGAATTTAATATCCGGCAACTCTGGCTGCATCTGGTTGCCACCGCCAGGGTTGCCCAGCTTCTTGCCCAGCAGATTCCAACCCTCAAGCCCGACGAGATGTTCACCGCCGGGTTGATTCATGACTTAGGGCGGGTGCTTTCCTGCCTCTATCTCCAGGAGGAGATGCGGCAGATCGTCGAAACCTCCAGGAATGAAGGGGTTTCCATGCTGGAATCGGAGCAGAGGCTTGGCCTCTCCCATGCCGAGGTGGGAACCTTTCTCGCCGTCAAATGGGGCTTCAGCGATTTGCTGGCCAGCGTGGTCCGCTACCATCATGCCCCTGCCGGAGCAGGGAATCACGAGCAGGCCGCCGCGCTTGTGTTTCTTGCGGACGGAATAGCAAAAAAACTGGGAATGGGCTGGGATCTCGCCGTTGACAACGACAAGCTGCTGGTGCCGCGTTGCTTGGGATTAAGCGGGGAGGCGGTCAAGACGGCGGCAAAGCGGTTGCACGAAGAAAAGGAGGATCTGGTAAACAGATGGAGCCAGATCCTCTTCAGCTAAACCGGTTACGGGGCATAGAAATCCAGGATGCTTTCCACCAGGGCCGGAATGGTATAGGTTTGTGGCTGCACATCGATGGCAAGCCCGGCCTTTTCCGCGGTTCTCGCGGTGATCGGGCCGATGGTCGCGATCTTGACCTCGGCCAGCAGCGAGTCGCGTTCCGGCCCCAGCATCTCCAGAAAGTTGGTCACCGTGGATGAGCTGGTAAAGGTGACCATGTCGATCCCGCCTGCGGCCAGTTCCTGGCGCACCAGGTCATAATCCTTGGGCCGGACATTCTGATACACCGGCACAATGGCAACCTCGGCCCCGTTCTCCTGCAGGATCTCCGGCAGAATCTCCCTGGCCTTCTTGGCGCGGGGCAGCAGAACCTTGCAGCCCTTCACCCCTTGCGCCACCATGCTGGCGGCCAGCCCCTCGCCGGTGAATTCCTCGGGCACCAGATCGGCGGCAAGGCCGTATTCCTTCAATACCTCCGCGGTGGACGTGCCGACCACGGCGATCTTGGGCCCGGCCAGGGCGCGGCAATCCAGACCCCGTTCAAAGAGCCGGGTAAAAAAGAAGCGGATGGCGTTGATGCTGGTAAAAACCAGCCACTGGTAGTCGCCCAGCCTGTCCAGTTCCGCGTCCAGCGCATCCCAGCTGTCCGGCGGCGCCAAGGCGATGGTGGCCCCTTCCACGCAGTCCGCGCCCTGATCTTCCAAGAGGCGGACCAGCTCGCTGGCCTGTTCGCGGGTGCGGGTCACCAGGATGCGTTTGCCGAACAGCGGCCTTTTCTCGAACCAGTTGATGGTGTCGCGCAGCTTGACGACCTCGCCCACCACGATAAGGGCAGGCGGCTTGATCTTCTCCTTCTTGACCACCTCGGCGATGGTGGCCAGGGTGCCGACCACGGACTTCTGGATCGGGGTTGAGGCCCAGCGCACCACCACCACAGGGGTCTCCGGGTCGCGGCCATATTTAATCAGGTTTTCGGTGATAAAGGGGAGATTCTTGATCCCCATGTAGAAAACCAGGGTGCCGATGCCGGTGGAAATCTTGTCCCAGGCGATATTGGAGACCTCCTTGGTGGGGTCTTCATGGCCGGTGATGAAGGCCACCGAGGCGGTGTATTCCCGGTGGGTGATGGGCACGCCCGCATAGGTGGCCGCGGCGGTGGCCGAGGTCACGCCCGGCACCACCTCAAAGGCGATCCCGTGTTTGGCCAGTTCTTCTATTTCTTCCCCGCCCCGGCCAAAGATAAAGGGGTCGCCGCCCTTGAGCCGCACCACGATTTTTCCGGCTGAGGCATGATCCACCAGCATCTGGTTGATCTCCTCCTGGGTATGGGCGTGGCATTCCCCGCCTTTTTTCCCGGCGTAGATCAGCTCGGCGTCCTTGGGCACAAACTTAAGAAGCTTGGGGGTGGCCAGGTAGTCGTACACCAGAACCTCGGCTCGCTTGAGGAGTTCCAGCCCCTTCACCGTGATCAGGGTGGGGTCGCCGGGGCCTGCGCCGATGAGGTATACCTTGCCCTTGGAACGTGTTGTTTTTGTGTCGTTGTGTGCTGTCATAAGTTTTCTCATTAAAAATAAAAAAACCGGCCAGGCCGGCAAACTCGAAATTTATTTTAAACAGGAGTGCTTCGACAGGCTCAGCACGAACGGAATATTAATATATATCTAAGACAATGTCCGTTCGCCCTGAGCCTGTCGAAGGGCAGCTTTTACGAAAACATCAGTGCATCTCGTGACCGTACACTTCCGAGAGGATATCCTTGCCGCCTTCGGCCAGCAGCTTTTCCGCCAACCGCACCCCCAGTCCTTCGGGATCGGTGGTGTCAGCGCCCAGATCAAGGCGTACCATTTTCTCTCCGGTCACGGAGGAGACCAAGCCGGTCATCTGCAACTGGCCCGCGACCAGCCGGGCAAATCCGGCGATGGGCACCTGACAGCCGCCCTGGAGCCGGTGGAGAAAGCCGCGTTCCGCCCGGACCGCCAGGGAGGTTTCCTGATGATCCATGAACATCAGCCCGGCCAACAGCGCCGCATCGCTGGTCCGCAGTTCGATGCCCACCGCGCCCTGGGCCACGGCAGGCAGCATCTCTTCCTCCGTAAAAAAGGACTTGGCCCTCTCGCTGAGTGACAACCGGTTCAGACCGGCCGCGGCCAGGATGATCGCATCGTACTGGCCCTCGTCGAGTTTGCGCAGCCGGGTGTCCAGATTGCCCCGCAGATCCTCAATGACCAGATCGGGCCGGATGTTGGCCAGCTGGGATTTACGCCGCAGGCTGCTGGTGCCCACCTTCGCACCCTGGGGCAGCTCGCGGCAGGTGGCGCATTTGTTCGAGATAAAGGCGTCAAACGGGTTTTCCCGTTTGGTGATGATCCCGATGTGCAACCCTTCGGGCAGCTCGGCCGGCACATCCTTCATGCTGTGCACCGCGATATCCACCTCGTTTTTGAGCAGGGCCTCTTCGATCTCTTTAACGAACAACCCCTTGCCGCCCACCTTGGCCAAGGGCACGTCAAGAATCTTGTCGCCCTTGGTAATGATCTTCACCAGTTCCACCTTGGTTTCCGGGTATTGGGCCTCGATCAGTCCCTTGATCCAAGTGGATTGAGCCAGAGCCAACAGGCTCGCCCGGGTACCGATTCTGATTAGTTTTTGCATCAACTGTTCCCCTGGTGTTGGTTATCGAACCGACTGGGTAATCCTTGCTATGAATAGACTCCGTTCTTTATCTTTTTTCCGCGGATTGCGCAAGATAACTCATCCCGCCACCATCATTTTTCATCAAGCCGGTCGAGCAGGGTGGCAGCCAAGAGCGGAATCAAAAGCTCATGGTGGCCGATGATGTTGTAGCCCTTGCCGCCGCCCATGGTCGGCCGGTTCACCACATTGGTCATGGTCCGGTAATGGCGGATAAAATCGAAATTGGCCGTGGTGAAGTTGTTCACTACATGCCCCAGGTTGCGGGCCACGGTGAGGGCCTTTAAAAAGACCTCGGGCAGGAGCACGGCGGAACCGAAATTGAGGTAGGCTCCGCCTTCCAGCTCGGCAACCAGGCCGCAGAAGAGCCGGAAATCCTGATGGCTTGTCTGGCCGATGGCCGCACCGTTGGCCGTGGGATGGATATGGACGATGTCGGTGCCCATGGCCACATGGACGGTGAGCGGAATCCCCAGCCGCTTGGCCGTGGCCAGCAGGCTCATGTTGTTGTATGGGAAATTTTGCGCCAGCAGATAACCGCCGAGAGCCTCGCCCAAGCCCAACCCTTTTTCCGCGCCAAGGTTGATCCCGGCGTTGACTACCTCGCCGGTTTCCTTGGCCGCGCCAAAGGCGCCGCTGCCCAGCACGTCGCCCACCTCTTCCGAGGTGCGGCCCACCATGGCGATCTCGGTGTCATGGACGATGCCCGCGCCGTTTAAGGCAATGGCGCTGATGATGCCCCGCTCCATGAGGTCGATGAGGATGGGATTGAGTCCCACCTTGATCACATGGGCGCCCATGCCGATCATGATGGGTCGGCCATTGTTGTGGCTTGCGGCCAGCCGGTCGACCAACTCGGGGAAATCCACTCCCAATAGTTGCTCGGGCAGGGAGGCGATGAATTCCTTAAGCGTCGAGCCAGGGGCAAGCGGCTTGGCGAAATTATCCACCGTGACCTTGCTGTAACGGCCATGGATCGAATAGGTATTGAGGCCGGAGAAATCCAGGGGCTGGTATTTTTTCATGGGAGTCGGTATCCAGGGAAAGGTCAGGCGGAAACGCCGCGTCCGTACAACGCCTCGTCCACGATCTGGCACAGCAGATGCTCCACCCAGAGATGCGCCTCCTGGATGGCCGGGGTCACATGCGAGGGCACGTTGATGGTCAGGTCGGCCAAACCGATCAGCCTGCCGCCGTCCTTGCCGGTGAGTACCGCGGTTTGCATACCCAGCCCCTTGGCCGCCTCCACCGCCTTGATGACATTGGGCGAGTTGCCGCTCGTTGAGATGCCCAGGGCCAGATCGCCTTCCTTGCCCAGGGCCAATATCTGCTTGCTGAAGATATCATCAAAGGAAAAATCGTTGCCAATACTGGTCAGGATGGAGCTATCCGTGGTCAGGGCGATGGCTGCCAGGGGCGGCCGGTCGATCATGAAACGGTTGACGAACTCGGCCGCCATGTGCTGGGCATCGGCGGCGCTGCCGCCATTGCCAAAGATCAGCAGCTTGTTGCCGCGCTTGATCGTGTCGATCATCCACTGGGCCAGCTGCTTGATGGCGTCGCGCTGGCTGTGAGCCAGCGCCTCCTTGGCGGCAAGGGAATGTTTCAGGCTTTCGTCGATAAGCTGGTCCATGGAATCCTCTGGAAATGGAAAAAGACAGCAGGGTTAACAAATAGCTCTTTTGTAACGGTTCCTAAGTCGTGGCAAAATAGTCCAGCAGCATTTTTTTGTCAATACACGCAGGGGGCAGGGGAGGGACAAGCCTTGAAGTTCCCGCTTGCCGCCGGAAGATTTTTTTCGGCAAGTCAGAAACCGTTAATTGACAGCAACCCCTTGAAACTTCTAGTATGAGGATATTCTCAAGAGAACTCCGGCAAGAGTCAATCAGTGAGGAAACACCATGCGCAACACATTGGCAAACCCGGCTTTCAAGGTTTTTTTCCTTCTTCTGTCTTTATTGGGCATGGCATTGCCCCAGATTTGCCCGGCCCAGGAAGCACCCGGTGCCATTAAGTTCGCCGTGTTTCCCTACAAGTCCCCAAAGAGCGTGATCGAAGTTTTCGGCCCACTTGCCGTTCGACTTGAAAAACGGCTCGGGAAACAGGTACAACTCGTTTCCGCTCCGGATTCCGAGACGTTTGCGAAAAAAAGCCTGGCAGGGGAATACGATCTGGCCCTGCCCTCGATTGCCGTCTACTACAAGCTGCTGCCAGCCGGGTTTACGGCGATAGCCAAGGGGGTTCCCGCCTTTTGGGGCGGGGTTATCGTCCGCCAGGACAGCAAGATTAAAACCATCGAGCAATGTAAGGGGAAAAAAATCGCCGCCATTGGCGAGCACTCCTACGCCGGGTACATGTTTTTCAAGGCCTTGCTTGATGAAAGAAAAATCGACTCGACCAAGGATCTGGATATCCACTTTCTCGGCAAGCTCGACACCATCATCTATGGGGTTCTCAACAAAAAGTACGATGCCGGGGTTATCCGGCTCGACACCCTGGACATGAAGGATTTCGCGCCGATCAAGGATCAGTTTCGAGTCGTGGCCCGATCCGCCGAGATTCCTCAGTTTCCCTTTGTGGTCAAGAGCGGCATGGACCAGCGCACCATCGCCGCCATCCGTGAGGTGTTGACCTCGCTTTCTCCGGACAAACCCGAAGATCTCGAAATCCTGAAAAGCCTGCAGATCAAGAAAATCGTGGGCGCGACCAAGGGTGATTACGACCCGTTCTACGAAGTCATCAAAAACAACGAATACTACAAGCATCACTGATGACCTCCTTCCGCCTGCGCACCCATCTTATTGTCTATTGCACGGCCATCACCCTGCTGTTGACCACCGCGCTCATCTTCCTGTATTCCGATATTTTCAAGAGCCATGCCATCAACAATCTGTCCGCCTATGGCATGGCCGTTACCCGCAGCACCTCCTTTGCCGTGATCGATGACCTGATCACGGAAGATTACGCTCCCCTCCAGGAATATGTGCGGGATACCTCCTCCCTTCCCAGTATCGATTCCATCCAAATCGCCAACAACCAGGGGAACATCCTGGCCGCCTCCGAGGTGCGGCTGCTCGGCACCATGATGGAGGATGCCTCTGCAATCAAGGATAATGACCTCAAGGTCACGATCGACTCCACCCATGAGCAACTGGTGGTCACCGCGCCCATCGCCCTTGGCGGGATGGTCTTCGGGATAACCAGAGTCTCCCTGTCCATGAAACCGATTCTTGCGCAACTGCATAAAATCCAGAGAAATGCGGCGTTCACCGGAGTTGTTTTTTGGATACTCGCTGTTTTTATCGGCTCGGTTCTGGCCCAACGCATGAGTGAGCCGGTCCAACGGTTCATGCAGGTAA
The DNA here is from genome assembly GCA_041662645.1 of Desulfurivibrionaceae bacterium. Taxonomy (GTDB): domain Bacteria; phylum Desulfobacterota; class Desulfobulbia; order Desulfobulbales; family Desulfurivibrionaceae; genus Thiovibrio. The sequence continues at coordinate 43,960 of JBAZSA010000002.1, read as the reverse complement.
CCGACAGCATCACCCAAGGCGAGTTCAATGTGGAGATTCCCATGCCCAAGGGGGTGCTCGAACTGGAACGGTTTTCCCAGACCCTGCGTGTCATGGCCAGCACCATAGCCTCCAGGGAACTTGCCCTGCAAAACTCCGAGAGAAAATTCAGACACCTGTTCGAACGGGCCATGGAGGGAATCTTCGTGGCCAGCGAAAAAGGGGATCTCCTTGATGTGAATCCAGCCTTTATCTCTATCCTTGGCGGCTCTTCGCGGGAGACCATGCTTGGCAGGAACCTGTTTGCCAGCATTTTTGAAAACGAGGAATCCTTTTGGATCTTTAAGAACTTGATCGGTTCTCAGGGTTTTGTCAAAGACTACGAACTGACCCTGATCGCCAACAACAGCACCCCCATCATCGCCTCCTTGACCTGCCATGTAGTCCGGGGCTTTGACGGGAAGGTCAATAAATACGAAGGAATGATCCGTGACATCACCGAGCAAAAAAACGCGGAAAGGGAGATTGCCCAGATTCGCAACTACCTCAATAACATTATCGAATCCATGCCCTCCATGCTGGTTACCCTGGACGCCGATTGCTGTATTACCCAATGGAATACCGCGGCCTGCCGCCTCACCGGGATCTCCTCCCAGGAGGCAATCGGCAGGAAGATTTATGATATTGCCCCGTTCTTCTGCAAATACACCAAGCAGGTCGAGGAAACCAATCGCAGCCGGAATACGGTGACCCTCCATCGCGAACAGGTGCACCAAGACCCCGAACATCTCTACAACCTGACCTTCTTCCCCTTGGTCGCCAACGGCACCGCCGGGGTGGCCATCCGTCTTGACGACATCACCGAGCTTGAGCACAAGGAACAGCAGCTGCGCCAGGCCCAGAAAATGGAATCCATCGGGACCCTTGCCGGAGGCTTGGCCCATGATTTCAACAATGTCCTTGCCGGCATTCTGGGCAATCTCTCTCTGCTCCAATACAAGCTCAAGGACCATCAGGCCCTTTCCGTTACAGAGATGACCGAATATCTTGATCGCATGGAAAATGCAGGGCAGCGAGCCGTGGACATGGTGCGTCAGCTGCTTACTCTGTCCCGCCGGCAGCAGGCCGATCTGGTGCCCGTGGATCTGAATCTCTCTCTCAAGCATGTACGGAAGATCGGGGAGAACACCTTTGACAAATCCGTACAGATAGTGGAGCATCCTGCCGCGGAACCGGCCTATGTACTTGCGGACACCACCGAGATGGAGCAGGTTCTCCTGAACCTCTGCATCAATGCCGTGCACGCCATGACCATCATGCGGGAGGATACGCAATGGGGTGGCACCCTCACCGTGGCCATTGAAAAGATCACGGTGGATCCGGTATTCCAGAAAAAGCATCCCGAGGCAACCGGCAGCGCCTATTGGCGGATCTCGGTAAGTGACACAGGGGTGGGCATGGACACCAAGACAGCGGCCAAGATCTTTGATCCCTTCTTCACCACCAAGGAGCAGGGCAAGGGCACAGGTCTCGGCCTGGCCATGGTCTACAACATCGTCCGCCAGCAGCAGGGTTTTATCGATGTCTATTCGGAACCAGGGCTTGGCTCCACCTTCAACGTCTATCTCCCGGTCCTGATCCGCCAAGGCGAAGCCCTTCCTGCCGGGCAGAACCTCGAGATTATGCGGGGAGAGGGGGTGGTCCTGGTGGTGGATGACGATGAACTCGTCCGCGGCATGGCGGAGGACGTCTTATTGGCCGTGGGGTATTCGGTGCTCACCGCTGCCAACGGCCAGGAAGGGGTCGATCTCTACCGGCTGCATCATGCAGAGGTAAAAGCGGTGCTTCTGGATATGGCCATGCCGGTTATGTCCGGCAGGGAGGCATTTATCGAGATGCAAAAGATCAATCCCCAGGTGAAGGTGCTGCTTGCCTCGGGATTTCGCAAGGACAACCGGGTGGAGGAGATTCTTCAACTCGGCGTTAGGGATTTTCTGCAAAAGCCTTACACCATCACCAGCCTCGCTTCCGCCATCAAAAAGGTGATCGAGGCGTCGTAAACACCCCTCCGCGAAAACGGCGAGGCAGATGCAGTGATCTGTCAACGTTTACACGCTCAACCGCATGCTGATATCCACGGCCCTGGCGGAATGGGTGAGCGCTCCCACGGAAATGAGATCAACCCCGGTTTCGGCAATCTCCCGGACATTGGCCAGATTTACTCCGCCGGAGGCCTCCACCAGAGCCCGGCCGGAAATCAGGCTCACGGCCTGACGCATCAGGGCAGGGGCCATGTTGTCCAGCATGATGATCTCGACTCCGCAGGCCAGACATTCCTCAACCTGGGTGAGATTTTCGGTTTCCACCTCGATCTTCAGGGTATGCGGCGCCTTGTCCCGAAGGATTTGTACCGCCTGGGTGATGGAGCCGCAGGCCGCGATGTGGTTGTCCTTGAGCAGGATGCCGTCTGCCAGACTGAACCGGTGGTTGTGGCCCCCGCCGGCCCGCACTGCGTATTTCTCATACGATCTCAGGCCAGGGGTGGTCTTGCGGGTGTCGATGATCCTGACCGGCAGCCCCTCGACCTCACGGACAAACGCGGCGGTGAGGGTGGCGATGCCGCTCATCCGCTGCACCAGATTGAGGGCCAGCCGTTCAGCGCTGAGCAGATCCCGCACCGGACCTTGCGCGGAAAAAATGTGCTCGCCCGGGTGGACTGCCGCGCCGTCTTTCTTCATGGCCGCACAGACAATCTTGGGATTGCGGGTGGTAAACACAAGGGGAGCGATCTCGTCGAGCCCTGCCGCCACAAAGTCTTCCTTGGCAACAAATACGGCCTTGCCTTCCTGCTGGGGCCCAAACACCGAATCGGTGGTGATGTCGCCCAGGCCGATGTCTTCCTCAAGGAACTGCTGCAGCTGCCGTGTCACCTGTGTGTCCATGCCACTCTCCCGGATCGCCCTTATCTTTGCCATGCGAAAACTCTTGATATCTGCCCGGCAGGCCCCGTGTCAAGAAGAAAGGGGACCAACGAGACGTTTCAATGTTTGTTGAAATCGCAAAAAACCGCGATTACAACGGTTATTGCTTTATAACTTATTGAGTTGTGTCGCGGACCTGGGACTTTTTGAGGTTGTGGCAAGACCTCCAATGTTTGCTGGCATATTGGCCGGGCCTGTGGTACAGAGAGAAGCTATAAGGGCTAAAGTCAATGACTTCGGGGGGTTGGATGCAGGATTTTTCCGTGCTCAATATTTTTCTGCTGGTCCTTGACGGCGGGTTGCCCGGGTTTGCCACCCTGGCTGGCTTCGGCCTTTTGGTGAAATAAGCCATGTTCACCTTTCTCCATGGTGCGGATATCCACCTCGACAGCCCGTTGCGCGGCCTGGAGTCTTACGCCGATGCACCGGTTGACCAAATCCGCCAGGCAACGAGAAGGGCTTTCGACAACCTGATCACCCTGGCCATTGAGGAACAGGTCGCCTTTGTGCTTTTGGCAGGGGATCTCTACGACGGCGACTGGAAGGACTACAACACCGGGCTTTTTTTCATCGACCGGATCTCCCGGCTGCGCAAGGAGAATATCCGGGTCTTCCTGGCCTCGGGCAACCATGACGCGGCAAGCCAGATCAGCAAATCCCTGCGCTTGCCGGACAACGTCCACCTCTTTTCCACCAAACAGCCCGAGACCGTGATCCTCGAAGAGTTGGGGGTTGCGGTGCATGGCCAGGGCTACCACACCAGGGCGCTGGCCGAAAATCTTGCCCGCAACTATCCCCAGGCGCTGCCCCATTACCTGAACATCGGATTGCTCCACACCTCCCTCACCGGCAGACAGGGCCATGAACCCTATGCCCCGTGCTCCCTGGATGATCTCCGCACAAAAGGCTATGACTACTGGGCCCTTGGCCATGTTCACCAACGAGAGGAGGTGAGCCAATCGCCCTGGGTTGTTTTCCCCGGAAATATCCAGGGCAGACACATCCAGGAGACCGGAGGCAAGGGCGCCACCCTGGTGCGGGTGGAGGAAGGGCGCATCAGTGCGGTCGAACACCGCGATCTGGACGTGCTGCGCTGGTCGCGGTGCCAGGTTGACCTCACGGAGTGTACCACGGTGGATCTGGCCTTTGACGCGGTGCGGCAAGCCATGGAAGCAGAACAGCTCCGTGCAGAGGAAAGGCCTCTGGCGCTCCGCCTGCAACTGGTGGGTGGAACCTCGATCCATGCCGAACTCCACCGGAATTCCGCAATCCTGACCGAGGAATTTCGCGCTCTTGCCGCAGGGCTCGGCGAGATGTGGCTGGAAAAAGTGGCCTTTGCCACCCGGCGGCCCGTGGCGCTTGGCACAAGCCTGGGAGCGGAAACACCCATGGCGGATATGATCCAGGCCATTGAGCGCCTGGACCTCCGGCCAGAGGCGCTCATGGAACTGGTGCCGGAGATTGGGGTGCTGCAAAGCAAATTGCCGCCGGAACTCCTGCATGAAGGCGAACGTATCGCCGCATCCCCGGAATGGGCACGCGCCACCGGCGAGGAAATCAAGGAGATGCTCATCGCCAGACTGCTGGGGCAGGAGGAAAACCGGTGAGAATTGCCAGGCTCGAACTCAAGGCCTTTGGCCGGTTCACCGATCGCACCCTGACTTTGGGCCCTGGCCTGCACATCGTGCACGGCCCCAACGAGGCCGGGAAAAGCACCACTCTCAGAGCGCTCAAGGCCTGGCTCTTCGGCTTTCCCGAAAGAACCACGGATAATTTTCTCCATGCCAATGACCAGTTGCTGGTGGGCGGGTGCCTGCAGACGGAAGATGGCCGGGAACTTGCCTTTTTCCGGCGCAAGAAGAGAAAGGCGGATGTGCTTGGCCCGGATGGCAATCCGCTTGAGGCCGAGGCGCTTGCCGCCTTTCTGCCCATCGCCGAACAGTCGATTTTTGAATCGCTGTATGGCCTGAGTCACGAGGATCTTCTCCGGGGCGGGGAGGATATCCTAGCCCAGAAAGGCGAGGTGGGCCAGGCCCTGTTCTCGGCCGGGGCCGGAATTTCTTCCCTGCGCGGGGTGCTCGCCGGCTTGGAGAGCGAGGCCGAGGCCCTGTTCACGGCGCGCGGGACAAAACGGGAGATCAACGAGGCCCTGGCAGCCTACAAGGAAACGCAAAAAATCGTGCGGGAGGTTTCCCTTTCCAGCCGGGACTGGCAAGAACTGAACAATGGGCTGAACGAGGCGCAGGAAGCCCTGCAGGCCATCGAAGAGCAGCATGGGGCAAAAGACCGGCGCAGGCGGCAACTGGAGCGCATCCGGCAACTGCTGCCCCAGCTTGCCCTGCGCAATGCGCTCCGGCAGCAACTTGCCGAACTGGGCGAGGTTGTAGAACTGCCGGATGATTTTTCCACCCGGCGGCAAGAGATCGAGAAAACGCTCCATTCCCTGGACCACAAGGAAACCGCCGTTGCCGCCAGACTTGCGGAGACGCAGGGAAAAATAGCGGCTGTTTCCGCCCGGCAGCCAGTGCTCGATGCGGAGGAAGCCATCGAGGAGCTGCACCAGCGCCTGGGCGAATACAAAAAAGGCAGGGAAGACCGGCCCCGGCTTGAAGGGATGCGGATCAGCAACAAGGGGGAGGCGGCCGAGTTCCTCAGACTGGTGCGGCAGGATATCTCCTTGGAGCAGGTGGAGACCCTGCGGACTGTTTCCGGCCGGAGAAATATCATCGGGCTTCTGGCGGCCAGACACGAAGGCTTGCAGCAGGGCCTGAGCCAGACGGAAAAACGGTTGCTGGAGATTGTTGGGGAACTGGAGAAGATCAACCGTGATCTGGCCGGATTGCCCGTAACCAGAAACACGGCAGGACTGAGCCAAGCCTTGCGGATTGGCAGAAAAGCCGGAGAGATTGATGCGGACCTGATGGACAAGGCCCGGACTCTTGAAGAAAAAAAACACAACTGCCTTCAGGCAATGGAAAGGCTTCCCCTCTGGTCCGGCACTCTGGCCCAACTCCTTGCCCTGCCTTTGCCTCTTCCGGACACGGTCCGAAAATACGAAACAATTTTTACTGAACATGGAGCGCGTCAAAGGGACATCCAACAGGAACAGGAACGGCTGCACAAAAAAACGGCCGAGGTGCGGGCCGACATCCGGCTGCGGGAAACCTCCGGCAGCGCGCCAACGGAAGAAGAGCTTGTTTCGATCCGAGCCCAGCGCGACAGGGGCTGGGAGCTGCTCCGAAGGCAGTGGCTTCAAGGCGAGGATCTCGCCGGGGAAGCCACTGCCTTCGCGCAGGACTTGCCCTTGCCCGAGGCTTATGAAAAAAAGGTGGGCCTGGCGGATACGGTGGCGGATCGTCTCCGGCACGAGGCAGACCGGGTTCAGGCCTTCGCGGCCTTGCGGGCGGAGGAACAAAGCCTGACCGAGGCCCTTGCCGGGCTGGGAAAAGAGGCGGAGCAAAATAACCTTGCCCGCGCGGCCTTTGCCACTAAGTGGCAGGCAGTGTGGGAGCCGTGCGCGATCGTGCCCCGGACTCCATCGGAGATGCTGGCCTGGATAAACGAGGCCGCCACCATCAGGCAGAGCGCGGATGAGCTACAGGCAAACGAACGCGAGCTGGAAAGAAAAAAATCCGAGAGGGAAGGCATCAAGTCGGCATTGCTTCAAGAACTCGCCGGGCTTGGGGAGCAGGCCCCATCCCCTCGTGAAGAACTTGAACCGCTCCTGCTCCAAGGGGAAACTGTTGAAAAACGGCTCGCCACGATTGAAGAGAGGCGGCACAGACTCCTTGAAAAGAAGAGTGCCCTGGAAGTGGAGCATGCCCAAGCGGAAAGCGAGAAGACCCGCTTCACGGAAGAATACCGGGCCTGGCGCCGGGAGTGGCGGGAGATGGCCGGCGATCTTGGGGGGAACAGGGAGATCCATCCCGCCGAGGCCGGAGATCTGCTGGAGAACCTACACAGCTGTTTCGCAAAACTGAAAGAGGCCGATGATCTCCGCAAACGGATTGAGGGGATTGATCGTGACACCAGACAATTTGAGGAAACAGCCCTGAGCCTGGCGGAAGAGATTGCCCCTGTGCTCAAGGGACAAACAGCCGGGCAGATCGTGGCGCAACTCAAGGCTCTGCTCAACCAGGCCAGAAACGACAAAACCCTCCACGCCCGGTATGTTCAGGAAACCCAAGAGGCTGAAGAAGAGAAACGGCGGCTGGCGGAAGAAAAGACTCTGGCCCAGCATCAGCTTGCGGAACTGTGCCGCCTGGCCGGAAAGGTTTTACCGGAAGAGCTGGAAACGGCGGAGAAACGCTCGGCCCAGTTTCGGAACCTTGTTGCGAGCCTCGCCCAAACCGAGAAAATCCTCATCGAGGGGGCGGGCGGCCTTTCCCTTCCCGAGTTGGAGGCCCAGGCCGCACAGATCGACCCGGATGCTCTCCCCGAAGCAATCGCCCAGTTGGGTCGGGAAATCGAACAGGAACTGGCCCCGGAAGGCAAGCACCTTTCCGTGCTCATCGGAGAAAAGAGAAACCAGCTCCGGCAGATGGACGGCAATGCCAGGGCCGCCGAGGCGGCGGAGCAGGGCGCGCGGCTGCTCGCCAAGATACAACGGCTGGCGGAGCGCTACATCCAGCTCAAGGTGGCAGGGCATGTCCTGAAAAACGAGATCGAGCGGTTTCGCCGCGAAAACCAGACCCCGGTGCTGACCATCACCTCCCGGTATTTCAGCGAACTCACCCTGGGTTCCTTTGCCGGATTGCAGACCGATGAAAATGACCAGGGCGCGCCGGTATTGGTGGGCACACGGCCGAACGGCACCAGGGTGTTGGTGGAACGGATGAGCTCCGGCACGCGGGACCAGCTCTACCTTGCCCTGCGGTTGGCCTCCTTGGAGTGGCGTCTGGCCGGGCATGAGCCCATGCCCTTCATCCTTGACGACATCCTGGTGAACGCCGACGATGCCCGTTCCAGAGCAGCGTTGAAGATTCTGGGGGAGCTGGCAGCCAAAACCCAGGTTATCCTTTTTACCCATCACCGGAGGATCGTTGACGAGGCGCTCCAGCTCACTGCTGCATCAGGAATCCAGGTGCACGAACTGGGTGCCTGACGAAACCGTTTTTTTCAGGAACATTTGCCCTGCACCGCGTGTCTGAGAAGCGTGGCAGGGCGCAACAATTGAATCCCGTATCTCTGTAACGGCTTAACACGGCACATTACTCAACCCCAATCAAGGAAGGAGGCTTTACGCCATGGCATCGCAACCAGAACAATCTCCAGCAGACGGCTATAAAAAAGAAGTCGTGCTTGTCATCGGCCTCTGCTGCCTGGTCATCGGCTTTCTCTCCGGAATCGTCTTCAGTATCTACAAGACCCCGGCAGGCGGGGGAGCGGCCAAGGTTGCCGCGGGTCAGCCTGAAGCCCAGACAGCAAAACTCTCCGCAGAACAGGCCCAGCATCTGTTGCAGCTTGAACTCGAGGTGCAGAAAAACCCCGAAAACATCGAGGCCTGGACCAACCTTGGCCATCTCTACTTTGATTCCGACCAGGCAGACAAAGCAATCACCGCCTACAACAAATCCCTAGGCCTGGCCCCGAACAATGCCGATGTGCTCACCGATCTCGGGGTCATGTACCGGCGGGCCGGCGATCCGAAACAGGCCATCGCCTCTTTCGACCGGGCTATTCAGGTAAACGCCAAGCACGAAACCGCCCGGTTCAACAAGGGAATTGTCCTGCTTTACGACCTCAAGGATCAACCAGGCGCCATCGCCGCCTGGCAAGAGTTGATCAACCTCAACCCCATGGCCACGGCGCCCAACGGTCAGCTGGTCAGCGAGATTATCAAGGAAGTACAGGACAAAAAAATGAACTAGCAGGCTCTTTTCTGGAGGCATTGACTGCGCCTCGGGAAAAAATCTTTGACATCAACGTGTTACAAGAATATCCTGTAGATGAAATTTCTGAGGGGGACGGGCGGCATTATACGGCATGGGGGTAAAATTCCTCCTTGGGGCAATCTCTATGGGCCAAGAAAATCGGCGGGCTACACGGTTCAACGTCAGCATGGCGGTCTCGCTCATCCTGCACGACACGAAAAACAGAGCCGTTCTCGCCGGCCCCATGCCGGGTGCCTTGGTGGACATCTCGCTCTACGGCGCCCGTTTGTCCGTTTCCCACATCCGGACCGGCAACCACCATCTTTTTTATGCCTGTAACGATGATCCGTACAAGGTCATCCATCTTGAGCTGCTCGACCGGGACGAAGACGACCTGCTTGTTATCCCCGCCCATCCCGTCTGGTTCGACCATGTTCTCGCCGCCCCGACCAAGCACTTTGAACTGGGGGTTGAGTTTCTTCTTCCTCCAGAAGACCCCAACATTGCACGGCTGCATGCTTTTCTTGCCATACACCCCTCGCTGAACAGCGGCTGGCTAAGAAAACTTTTCCGGCTTGGCTAGCAGGGTGTTGAAAAACGAGTTTTTCAACACCCTGCTAGCCAAGCCACGGATGGATCGCCAATTTCGACGAGTTCCAACTCGTTGGAATTGTGAGATCGGACAGAATTCACTTTTGGCCGATCGTGGTTAAAAAAAAGCCAGGACGGCTTTTTTTTAACATCCTACTAGGACATGATTTTTCGCAGCTGATACACCTCCGGCAATCTCTGCCGCAACCCTTCAATCTCTGGAGCCTTGTCCAGCCACTGACCGGCTAGGCCGAGCATCACCCGTGCCTGCTCCCGGCATTCGGTGTTCAGCCGGTAGATAATCCAGTTTCCCTCCTTGCGGAAGGAAACCAGCCCGCTGTCTTCAAGGATACGAAGATGCTTGGACACCGTGGGCTGAGCCACGCCGAGGAGCGCGGTCAATTCACAGACACACAGCTCCCGCACCCCCAGCATGGTGATGATCTTAACCCTATTCGGGTCTGACAATGCCTTCATGAGCCGGACAAAATCCTTCATGGAAATCTCCAGGTTATTTCTTTTCTGGCTCTGTGGCTGCATCGGGCAAAACCGGGGAAAGGATATTAAACGGCAGAAGCAATGTTCTCTTGACGATATTCAGCACCCCTTCGCCCACCGCGCCAGGCGGCAGGAGGGTAACCTGGGGATCGCTCGCCTTGCCGGTAACCCCCACCGGAAAGGTCACCAGGGTTGCGGTCTCCCCGCCGATGACCCTGCCCACCAGCGGCACCTTGCTGACAATGGCGTCCAGGGTCTTAAACGGGGAGATCATAACCACGACATCCAGCTCAAAGGTGGTGAGGTTCATCTTGCCCCTGGCAAAGAGATTCAGCCCTTCGCCCCGAACCACCGCTTCGTCGATGATCAGCTCATTTTCCTTCACATGGGCCTTTAACATGAGATCCGTATAGGGGAATCCCTTGGAAGACATCGTTGGACCATCTCCCTCCTGGCCCACGCTGAAAAGATCCGTGATGTTGATCACGCTGAAGATCTTTGCCAACAGCTTCATACGCAGAATCCGCCCCTGGTGGGAATCTATCTGCAGAGTCCCGTCCTGCCAGTTGTCCAGCACCCCTTCCAGACGGCCATTGAGGGAAAATTCCCCTTCAATGAGATCCTGCGGGTATCCCAGGCAGGGGAGAACGATTTCAAACCTGGGCGGGGTAGGGCAGGCGCTACTCAGGGAAAAATGGCTCTTGCCCAGCTCGGGCGTGGAAAACCATTCGCCGGTGGTATCCAGACAGCAGAGGCGGCCATTACTTATGAGCGCGGACAACCTCCACTGGGGATGTATCCTGATCTCCCCCTGCAATGGCTGCCAAACCAAGGTGGCGGGCGCGCTCTCCCCTGATTTCGGGCCGGAGGTGAATTCGTCCACGTCAAAGACCACGGTGCCGGTAATATTCCACGGCGGCGCCTGTTGGGGGTCTCCGGGAGAAAAGGGATTGTTGCCCTTTTCCTTGAGCCGTTTCAGGGCTTCTTGTAAATCCAGCAAGGTCTTTCTGGAAAGCGCCGGAGAGGCGAGATCAAGCTTTAGGGAAAGCCCGTTGGCAACCCGCGAGACCAAGCCATTGACCATTGCGGATTCCTTCTCGTTAAAGGCGCAGGCCAACCGTCTCACCTTGAGATCCTTGCCGGTCCCGGCCAGGCGAAGCTCTTGGATATCCACAAAGCGTCCGGTCTCCTCCTCCCAGACCCAGCGCAGATTCGTGGCTTCAAGTTGTCCGCTAAAGGCAACTTTATTGGGGTCCTGGGGCAGAGAGAGCTGAAAATCTCCGGCTATCTTGCCCCGCAGCAGATCTTTCCTCTCCAACAGCTGGTCAACGGTGCGCTTGGACAATTCCCCCTTCCAGGAGAAGAGGAAGGTTTCCTTGGCATGGTCCAGAAAATCCAGGGTGATCGTGGCGTCTTCCTTGCCGCCATAGACATGCGCCGCCATTTTCAGGGGGTCGTCCTTGGTGAACTCGAGGGAAATATCGGCACGGGGAGGGCTGCCGAATATCCCTCCCTCCGGCCGGAGCTGCCCCTTGGCAAAGGTTTTTCCTTCCTGCAGATCGATCTGCAAGGATTCCACCTGCAAGGGGAGTTGCGGAAAAAGAGAGGGGGCAATGAACTGCCGGTCTTTGAGCCATTGTCCCAGACCCTGCCCGACCTTGCCTTGCAGGGATATCTTGCCGCGCAGCGCGGCAAAAGCCTGGTGGGTCAAGGAGGCGCCAAGGGTAAAGGAATCCCCGAAGATGGAGCCGGTGGCCTCGGCAACCGTGATTGCCGTATTCGAGACATGGCCCTTGCCCTGCTTTATCCGGATCGGCTCCGGAAGAAACGGCGTTTCCACGGCAAGATTGTTCACAAGGACATCCGCGTCCGCCTTCCACAATTTAGGTTCCGAGGCTTTCCCGGAAATGGTGACGTTCCGCAACTCTATCCGGCCATCAGCCCTGGTGATATTTTCCTTGAGCGGCCCGCTGATCTCCTTGAAATAGGAGAGGTCTTCCTTGTCCAGCTCTTTTGCGGCCAGCACCCCATCAAGCTGGGTTACCTCAAGCAGGATGTCGTCCGGCCAACGCACCTGCCCGGATGATTTTTTCACCACATGGGGGCCATAGGTGCCGCGCACATTCCGCCATTGCATCATGGGCGGGGCAATGGTCATCCCGCCGCCCTCGACGGCAAAATCCCAGGCCAGCGGCGCGTAATGCCCTTTGCCCTGCATGGTGGCAACCTCAACCGCGACTTTGAAATCTCTTAGGTCATTGCCAAGATGGAGATGGCCGGTGGCCCGGCCCGAGACCCCGCTGAACTTGGCCAATTCCTCCTGGAAGACCTGGTGGTCGACGAGCCGCTTCAAAACGTTAGGGAGTTCGGCCAGATCGGCGTCAAGATCAACATCGAGCTTGAAGGTGAAATCATCATCGGGCAGACCCAATACCAGGCGGCCGTTCATGCCCCGGCTCTTGCCCATCCGGGCTTCCTCTCCATCCACCACCAGCAACCCTTTTTCGATCCGTATTTTTCCTTTGGCATTGGTCAACAACAGATCGCCTTCCGGGATCATGATGGAGGCATCAATATCCTCGGCGGCAATGTGCATGTTGCGCACATAATGGAGATCAGCCGTTGTGCCCTTGAAGCTGTAACTGGCCTTGCCTGCCGTGCCGCCCTGCACGATTTTCCCAACCTCTTTGGCAATAAAATTCTCCCCCCACATGGCGAGAACGCCCTCGCGAATCCGGGTCAGGTTAAGATCCTCGCCCTTGAGGTCGATCTGCCACACCGGCGCCGGATTTTCCTTGCTTCCCGCGGAACGCCGCACCGTGCCCGTGAGCTTCAAGCCCGGTTCGCGCATCTCGAATTCATTGAGGGTCAGCAGCAGATCATCGCCATCCTTGGCAAAAGCCAGATCGACAATCCCGCAGCTCAGGAGAATCTTCTTATCCTGGGGATACGCCAGCAGGCAGGGGGAATCGCCCTCGATCCTGCCGGTGATTTTTTCCAGCCCCCGGCCTTCTATGCTGCCGGAGAGGTTGAGCGGCGAATCGCCTGGCGCCAGCTTGCCCTGGGCAAAGGAAAGAAATAGTCCCTGCGGATTGAAGTTGCGGCAGGAAAATTTCATCCGGTAGGATTCGTCCTCCCGAATATACTCCCCGGATACGGCAAGATGTTCGCCGTCGGCGGGTTTTCCGGAAAGATCAAAATCAACGGCGTCAAGACTCACAGCCACGCTGCCGTTCAGGGACTTCAGGGTTAAATCCCTGCTGCGCAGCAGCACAGGCCACTGACTGTTGGCTGCAACCTGCAATGTCCCGTTACGGATCACAACCTTCAGCCCGGCAAGTTCGGGATCCGGGGGTTCGGAAAGCTCGGTGGGAAACCGTGTTACCCTGATCACCGGATCAACCAGCACGACCTTGCCGATCCGGACCTTGCCACGCAACAGGGCCCACCAGTCAGGATACACCTTGACCATGGGCGCGGCCAGGGTTGTCTCCTCACTGGTAAAACGGGTGTCGCGCAGGTTCATGTGGGGCAGGAGCAGCCAGGCCCATTCCAGGCGGCCGGTTTGCAGACGGCCCTCCAATTTGGCGTTCACCTGGGCGCTCATTCGCGTCTTGAGCGCCTCAAGATCGATGAGCCGAGGAAGCAGCAAGGCCGGGGTGAGAATGCCTAACAGCACGAAAACGGCGCAGGCCAGCATGATTTTGGATCTGAGCCGCAGGCTGGAGATTCGTGGCAATTTCATATGGTATCGAAGGCTGGGCCGCTGGCGGCCGGCAGATGGCTTGGGCTGGATGCGAACCGGAATACACAACCACCCTGTCGGTTCACCAATATATCACAGGGATAGTAGCATAATTAGATGAAAGGTGAAAGGCCCAAGGCCAAAGCCCTGAGGAACAACGCCTGTTTTTTGGAACCCTTGCCCTTGCGCCTTTTACCTTGCCAGTTTCCGCGCAATGGCGTAATTTCTCTGAAAATTCAAGCGCACAGGCAGAGAAAAAATATGACAAAAACACGCATCGGGGTTATCGGGGTGGGGTATCTTGGCAAATTCCACGCCCAGAAGTACATGGCCATGCCCGAGGTGGAGCTGGTGGGGGTGGCGGATGTCAACCCGGCCTATGCCGCCGAGGTTGCCGCCGCCTGCAAGACCACCGCCTTTGATGATTATCAAGTGCTGCTCGACCAAGTCGATGCGGTGAGCGTGGTGGTGCCGACCAGCCTGCACCACGAGGTGGCAAAAAGATGCCTGCTCGCCGGGAAGGACGTGATGCTGGAAAAGCCCATGACCACCACGCTGGCAGAGGCTGACGATCTCATCTCCCTGGCCGATCAGGGACAGCGCATCCTGCAGGTCGGCCATATCGAGCGCTATAATCCAGCCATTCTGGCCATGGCCGAGCACCTCACCCAGCCGCTCTTCATCGAATCGCACCGGATCCATGTCTTCAAGCCCAGGGGCCTTGATGTCGATGTGGTCCTCGACCTGATGATCCACGATATCGACATTGTTTTAAGCATCGTCAAATCGCCCATAGCCTCCATGCATCCGGTGGGCATGCCGGTGTTCACCCAGACCACCGATATCGCCAATGTCCGGTTGATCTTTGAAAACGGCTGCACCGCCAATCTCACGGTAAGCCGTGTTTCGCGGGAGAATATCCGGCGGCTCCGCGTATTCCAGCCCCATTCCTTCCTGGCGGTTGATTACGGCAAAAAGGAGATCACCGTGATCAAACCCAGCAAGGAGCTGGACGCAAATTCCATGCCTCAGGAGGAGGTCATCACTTCCTGCTATCTGCACCAGGATGCGCTGGAGATGGAGCTCTTAGATTTTGTCAAGAATGTCCGCAACTGGACCCAGCCGATGGTCTCCGGCAGGGAAGGGCGGCTGGCCTTGGCCGTGGCCCAGGAGATCATGGCCCGGATCAAGGAACATGCCGACACCCATCGCCAGCTGTTCAATGGCTGAGTTGCCCGTGGAAGCCCCCTTGCAAATCATGCTTGTGGCTGGCGAGGCCTCCGGCGACATGCACGGGGCTAAACTCGTCGCCGCCATGCGCGAGCAGGCCCCGAACCTTGCGGTCTGCGGCATCGGCGGCCCGGCCCTGGCTGCACAGAAAATGGAGATCCTCTACGATTCCTCCCGGCTTGCCGTGGTGGGCATTATCGAAGTCATCAGCCACTTCCGCTTCATCCGCGAGGCCATGCAGTCCCTTGAAAAACGACTGCGAGAACAACCGCCCCACCTGCTGATCCTCATCGATTATCCCGACTTTAATCTCATCCTGGCAAAAAAGGCCAAACGACTCGGCATCCCGGTATTCTACTACATCAGCCCGCAGGTCTGGGCCTGGCGCAGCGGCAGGGTAAAGACCATCAAGAAGCTGGTGGACCGGATGGGGGTGATCCTGCCTTTTGAAAAGAAATTCTACCAGGCCCGGGGGATGGAGGTGGAATATGTGGGGCACCCCCTCATGGACACGGTGCATGCCGCCACGCCCAAAACAGAGTTTTTACAATCCCTGGGCATTGACCCGAAAAGCACGGTGATCGGCATCCTGCCCGGCAGCCGGAAACGGGAGATAGCCGGGATGCTGCCGGTATTTCTGGCTGCGGCAGAACAGATGCGGGAGCAGCTGATAAAGCCGGTTTTTCTCCTGCCTCTGGCCCCCACCTTGAGCGAGGATGACCTTCTGGCCAATGGCCTGGCCGAGGCAGGAGTTGAGGTGCGGGTGATTCGCGAAAACCGCTACGATCTCATGGCCGCCTGTGACGCGGTAATGGCAGCCTCGGGCACGGTTTCCCTGGAACTGGCCATTCTTGATGTACCCATGGTTATTTCCTACCGGGTTTCACCGCTCACCTATTTTCTGGGACGGCGCCTGATCAAGGTCCAATACGCCTCTCTGGTTAACCTGGTGGCCGGACGGGAGGTGGTGCCGGAGCTGCTGCAGGGTGAGGCAGTGCCGGAAAAAATCGCGCAGGCCACCGTGGACCTTGTTGCGAATCAAGCAAAACGCACGCGCATGCTTGCTGGCCTGGCGGAAGTCAGAGAAAAGCTGGGCGGGCCGGGGGCTTCGGCCCGGGCCGCACGGGCGGCGCTGGAAACTGCGGGAAAAAATACACGCCGGACAAAAAAGGGAATTTCCCTTTGTCCTACCGCACCTGCCTGATCGCCTCGTAGAGCACCACTGCCGCCGCCATGCCCAGATTGATGCTGCGGATGTTGGGGTTGCTCATGGGGATGGTGGCGCAGCGCTCCCGGTACAGAGAGATGATCTCCTCGGGCAACCCTTTGGTCTCGCGGCCAAAGACCAGATAATCGCCAGACTGGTAGGCTACCTCTGTGTACGGACGCTCCACCTTGGTGGTGAAGAAGTGCAACCGCAGCTCGTCCTGGGCTGCGAGAAACTCATCGAAACTGTCCCAATAACGGATATCGACAAACTTCCAGTAGTCGAGACCGGCCCGTTTCAGGTGCTTGTCATCGGTGGAAAACCCCAGGGGGCGGACCAGATGCAGGACGGTATCCGTGGCCCCGCACAGCCGGGCGATGCTCCCGGTATTGGGGGGAATCTCCGGCTCTACCAGGACGATATGAAAAGGGGCAGGGGAGGGCAAAGACTTAGAGCATGGAGATCGGGTTGTCCGGGGTCACCACCACATTCTTCACCACAACGATCTTGGGATCATCCAGGCTGCGGGCCAATTGGGTGAGCGACTGAAGATCCTGATGGAAAAGAACCAGCTGGGTTCCCGCCAACTGGGAGCGCGGGCGGAACTTAACATTGAAGGGGTTGCTGAACACCCCGTTCTGCGCCATCCGGTAATCAAGGTGCGGGCCGGTGGAGATGCCGGTGGAACCGACATAACCGATGATCTGTTTTTGCTGCACCCTGGCCCCGGCCTTGATATTGCTGGCGAATCGGGAAAGATGCCCGTAGTAGGTCTGGTAGCCGCCCCCGTGGTCAAGAACGATCTGCTTGCCATAACCGCCTTTCCAGCCGGCAGACTTCACCCTCCCGTCCGAGGTGGCCATGATCGGGGTCCCCATCGGCGCGGCAAAATCAACACCCAAGTGGGGCCGGACAATATCCAGGACCGGGTGGCGGCGGTGATAGGTAAAGCCGGAGGAAACCCTGGCCATGGGAACAGGGGAGCGGATAAACGATTCTCCCAACTCGTAGCCGCGGGAATCGAAATAAGCGGTCTTGCCGCCCTGGTCGAAATGAAAGCCCTCAAGCGGGCCGACTTCCTTGCTGTTGTAGCGCGCCACCAAAATCTTGCCATAGCCGACGAACTGGTTGTCTTTGTAGTATTTCTCAAAGACCAGCTCAAAGGTGTCGCCAAACCGGATCTCGGTGTTGAAATCGATCTTGGAGGCAAAGATATCGGCAAAGCTGTAGATCAGTTTAGGGTCTTCATGAAATGCGCTCAGCGCGGCAAACAGGGAGGATTCGATCCTGCCCCGCAGCTTCACCGTGCGGCAATCGAGGGAGACATCGAGTTTCTTCGCCTTGAGTGAGCCCTCGGGGGTACGCTCGATGGTATGGATATCAAGAGGGCCTGATTCGTACAAGCATTTGACCAGGCTGCCATCGTTGTCGAGAGTCAGGGTATAGCGGTCGTTGGGCTTCATCTCCCGGAAATCCATCACGCCGTCAAGGGCGGAGATCACCGATTCCCGGACCTCTTCGTCAATTCCGTTGGAACGGAAGGAGGAACTCAGCGAATCCCCTGGGCGGATCTCCCCGACGATCTCCCGGACATTGGGGAGGAATTCCTCGGTTTCTCCGGAGGCGTAGGAATCTTCCACCTTGATGGGCTGCCCGTCAACGGCATAGAGAAAAAAAGCGACAACCAGCGCAAGGGAAACCCCGATGGTAAGGAAATGGGAGGTATTTAAAAAAATAACCAGATGTCTTTGTGTGTGGTTGTGGAAGCGGGCCAACGCTCGGGAGAAGGCGGCGAGGCACGGAGGGCATACCCGGAAAAGGGAGTCCTTGCAGGTCTGGCGAAGCAGGGCGAATATATTGTTGATCTTTTCTACCATTAATACTCCATTCCATAGGATTGTAGCGGACACTCACGCTTTCATATGGATGTCTACCTTGGTTAAACTTCTTCTGTTTAGCAAGATAAGGCGCAGATTACAAGTTTCTTTTGCCTGCTTTCTCCCGGAGGCCATGACAATCCCCGCCCCACCGGGAAAAACCAGCCCAAAACAATTTGTTCGGTTGAAAAAAAAATAAAAGTGGTGCACACTGCGTTTTCGAATTTTTTCCCGGCCCCAACAAGGGCGGGCCGTTTTTTTTAACATCCATTTCAGGAGCAGCAGGCACCAATGGCGTTAATCGTGCAGAAATTCGGCGGGACCTCGGTGGCGAACCCGCAAAAAATCAAGGCGGTGGCCGAACGGGTCATGCGGTATCACCGCAAGGGACACCGGATGGTGGTCGTGCTCTCGGCCATGGCCGGCGAGACCAACCGTTTCGTCGATCTGGCCAACCAGATGCAGGCCATTCCCGACCCCCGGGAGATGGACATGCTCCTGGCCACCGGCGAACAGGTGACCATCGCCCTGTTCGCCATGGCGGTGAAAGAAGCCGGGCTTGACTCGGTGTCGCTCCTGGGCGATCAGGTGCGGATCGTCACCGACACCATGCATACCAAGGCCAGGATCAAAAAGATCGACACCACCCTGATCAACCGCCATCTGAAAAACGGCAAGATCGTGGTGGTCGCCGGGTTTCAAGGGGTCACCGAGGAAGGCGACCTCACCACCCTGGGGAGGGGCGGCTCCGACACCACGGCCGTGGCCCTAGCTGCCGCGCTCAAGGCGGACGAATGCGAGATCTACACCGATGTGGAGGGGGTGTACACCACCGACCCCAATATCTGCAAGAACGCCCGCAAGATCGACCGCATCTCCTATGATGAAATGCTGGAACTGGCCAGTCTGGGCGCCAAGGTGCTCGACATCCGCTCGGTCGGTTTCGCCAAACGATACAATGTGCCTGTCCATGTTCGCTCTACGTTTACGGAAACCGAAGGGACATGGGTAGTTGAGGAGGATAAAGAAATGGAATCGAATCCGGTATCCGGAGTTACCTGCAGCAAAAACGAAGCACGCATCACCGTTTCCAGGGTGCCGGACGTTCCGGGCACCGCGGCCCGGGTTTTCAACCCGATCACCAGCCAGGGAATCGTGGTGGACATGATCATCCAGAACACCCGGGAAGGCGCGCTCACCGACATGACCTTCACCGTGCCCCGCACCGACTACAAGAAAACCATGCAGATCATGAAGAAGGTCGTGGCGGACATCGGCGCCGAAGGGGTAACCGGCTCGGACAACATCGCCAAGGTCTCCATCGTGGGCGTGGGCATGCGCAACCACGCGGGCATTGCCTCCACCATGTTCAAGGTGCTCTCCGACGAGGGGATCAACATCCTGATGATTTCCACCTCGGAAATCAAGGTTTCCTGCGTCATCGAGGAGAAATACACCGAGCTGGCGGTGCGGGCGCTGCATGACGCATTCGGGCTGGAAAAGGGCGGGGCCAAGAAGCGTCCGGCCAAAAGTGCTGCTCCGGCAAAAGCCAAGGCAGCCCCCAAGGCCAAGGCGGCAACGCCGAAAGCCAAAAGCAAGAAAAAGTAGGTAAGGAATAAAAATGGCCCCCAAAGTCGCCATCTACGACACCACCCTGCGAGACGGCACCCAGGCCGAGAATTTCAACCTCTCGCTTGAGGACAAGCTGCGCATTACCCTCAAGTTCGACGAACTGGGAATCGACTTTGTCGAGGGCGGCTGGCCGGGGTCCAATCCCAAGGATGTGGAGTACTTCAAGGAGATCCAGAAGTACGAACTCAAACACACCAAGGTTACGGCCTTTGGCTCCACCCGGCTCTTTGCCAACCCACCGGAGCAGGATGGCAACCTCAATGCCCTGCTGGCCGCGAAAACCCCTGGGATCACCATCTTCGGCAAAACCTGGGACATCCATGTCAGCGATGCCCTGCGCATCGGGCTTGACGACAACCTGCTGATCATCGAGGAGTCGCTCAGGTATCTGCGGCCCCATGTGAAGCACCTGTTCTACGATGCCGAGCATTTTTTCGACGGCTTCAAGGCCAACCGGGAATACGCCCTTGCCACCCTGGACCGGGCCATTGCCGGAGGCGCCGACTGCCTGGCGCTCTGCGAGACCAACGGCGGCACCCTGCCCACCGAGCTTGCCGGGATCATTGAGGCGGTAAAGGCGCATCTGAAGGCGAAAAAATCCAAGGTGGAGTTCGGCATCCACGCCCACAACGATTCGGAATGCGCGGTGGCCAACTCCCTGATCGCCGTCTCCATGGGCGCCACCCAGGTACAGGGCACGGCCAACGGCTTTGGCGAGCGGTGCGGCAACGCAAACCTCACCTCGATCATGCCGGCCCTGGCCCTGAAAATGGGCTACGACTTTACCGCCGCCGCCAATCTGCACCGGCTCACCGAGGTGTCCCGCTTTGTTTCCGAGCTGGCCAACCTCTCGCCCAACAAGTACCAGCCCTACGTGGGCCAGTCCGCCTTTGCCCACAAGGGCGGCATCCATGTGAGCGCCGTGCAGCGCAACCCCCTGACCTACGAGCACCTGGAGCCGGAAAAGGTGGGCAACGTGCGGCGGGTATTGATCTCGGATCTTTCCGGCAAGAGCAACGTGCTGGTGAAGGCAAAAAAATTCGGCCTGGATCTGGACAGCAAGGACCCTGTGGTCAGCGCCATCGTCAAGGAGCTGAAGGATCTGGAGAATCAAGGCTTTCAGTACGAAGGGGCCGAGGCCTCCTTCGAACTCCTCATGCGCCGCGCCCTGGGAACCCCGAAGAAGTATTTCGATTTGCACGGCTTTAGGGTGATGAGCCAAAAAACCCCGGATGGCCTGCTCCAGGAAGAGGCCACCATCCGGCTGGCCGTGGGCGGCGAGGAGGTGCATACCGCGGCCCTGGGCAACGGCCCGGTCAACGCCCTGGACAAGTCGCTGCGCAAGGCGCTGACCCGGTTCTATCCCAATCTCAAGGAGATGGAGCTGCAGGATTACAAGGTGCGGGTGCTGGCCAGCGAACACGGCACCGAAGCCAGGGTGCGGGTCTTGATCGAATCCCGCGACCAGGACAGCCACTGGGGTACGGTGGGGGTTTCGCCGGACATCATCGAGGCAAGCTGGCAGGCCCTGGTGGACAGCATCACTTACAAGCTCATGAAGGATGAACGCAAAAAACAATGATTCCGGGAGAAAGGATCTGCGCCCCATGGCGCTGGTCCTTTTCGCCTTGGGCATCCTGATTGTCACCGCTGTACGCCTGGGCTGGCTTGCCAAGCCCTCCGAACAAGTTCCCCCTCCGCAAAAACTTGCCTGGTGCGATGGTTCCGTCGCCACCGGCCTCTACCGGGTGCCAGCCGATGCCGCTTATCCGGTGGCGGAGGAACAGCCCCAGGTTGAAGCAACGCCAGGACAGGAACCCAAAGCCCCCAAACCTCCCCCGGCCAGACTGGCCCCACTTTTTTTCAAACCCATCCCCATCAATCAGGCCGACGAAGAGCTGCTGACCACCATCCCCGGAATCGGTCCGGCCTTTGCCCGGCGCATCATCGCGTTTCGCGAACAGCAGGGCAGGATCAACGCCATTGAGGAGCTGGATGCGGTCAAGGGGGTGGGCCCGGCCAAGCTGAAGATACTCAAGGCCCATCTGGTGGTTGATTAGGCTTCTTACAGCAGTGCTTCGACAGGCTCAGCACGAACGGAAAAAATGAATTCAAAAAACTACTGTTCACCCTGAGCCTGTCGAAGGGTGTTTTGCGAGCACGCCAATGATTTGCTACGAGAAAAACAACCGCCCCTGGGCCAGGCATTGGCCCAGTTCCCAATACACCTCCCGGAACCGCTCCCGGTCTGGGGTATCGCCAAGCGCCCGGATAATCCGCCGGGACAATGGCCCCTGCGCAAGGATGGTCTCCACGCTCTGCTGGATGCCATGCCCAGCCCCGGTCAGCTCCGGGCCACAATCCGCGGCCAGCGCTTGCCACAACTCCCCCGCACTCATGGCCGCTTTTCCTGCGCGGCCAAACAGAGCAAGGTAACGCTGGTTATCGATCATTGCCTGTTCACCGGTTTGGACCGTGTCGCTAAAGATCTCGGCCAGCCCCCCGGTTTCCGCTGCCTTTTGCTCGGCCAATCCAGCCCAGCGCCCTTGGCACAAGCCTTTCAGCACCGCGCAGATCAGCACGGCCAGGGAGACATCGGCCAGCGGGCACTCCTGAATGTCCAACACCCGGATCTCGATGGCGTTGCGGTCGAACCGGGCAATGGCCCCGCGAGAGTTGAGCCATTCCGCTTCCAGCACCCCGTCCGGATCATGGGGCGCGATATCGAGCCGCAGACGCTGGTAAATCTCCCGTTCATAATCCGCCTCGGTGAACACCGGCTCAGGGATGACCCTGCCGGTGATGGAGGGAATACGCTGCTGATTATTCCGGTAATACTGGAGCCGGGTATCCAGCCAGCCGGTGAGCGCGCCGTCCGCCGCGGGCGAGCTGGCGGCAATGGCAGGGAGGATGGGGAGCAGCAAACGGATCGCCGCGTGCAAGCGCCCAAACCCCTCGTCCGTGGCAAAGCCCAGGTTGAGATGGGTGGACTGCACGTTGGACCAGCCATGGCCCTGGCAGTTGAAGATCCGGTTATAGGTATTGTAGATGTCCCGGTTGCCGTGGGGCCAGAGCAGGGTTTCGGTATGCGGGTTCATCCAGGGATGCATGGCCGTGGGCAGGAGGATGGCCCCCTGGCTTGCCGCCACCCGGCCGAGTTCCTCAACCTCATGCTGGAACGTGTCCACCAGCATCGGTAGGCCGGAAACCGGGTCGCTGTTCTTGATCTCGATCACATGCAGGGCCAGCTCGTTGGACCAGGCCATGATCCCCCGTTCCACCTCGTTGGTGATACTGCCAGCAACCCGCGCCAGAATGCGGTCGGCAATGGGCGCCACATCCAGGGTGTCGTCGCGGACCAGCATGTATTCCAGCTCGATGCCGAACTTCTCAAACAACCCATCCCCACTCATGCCCACAGCCCTCCGCCCTTGCGCTCGTCCACCCTGCGGGCGAAAACCCGCATCAAACGCAGGTAAAGCTCATCTTTTAGAACCTTATCTTCCACACCTGCGTCGATATTGGGGTTGTCGTTGATCTCGATGAGATAGAAACGGTTGCCCACCTGCTTGATGTCCACCCCGTAGAGGCCGTCGCCGATGAGGGCCGAGGCCTTGAGCGCCAGCTTGATCAACCCCGGCGGGCAATGCTCCACCGGCAGGGTCTCGGCCTCGCCGTCGGTGAGCTTGCGCCCGGAGGAATCACGCTTGATGATCTGCCAGTGCTTGCGGGCCATGAAATACTTGCAGGCAAAGAGCGGCTGCCCGTCAAAGACCCCGACCCGCCAGTCAAAGGTGGTGGGCATGAACTCCTGGGCAATGACCAGCTCTGATTTTTGCAGCAGGGCCGGAAGCTCGCGGGCCAGCTCCGCCTCGTTTTCCACCTTGACCACCCCTTGGGAAAAAGAGCTGTCCGGCTTCTTGAGTACGCAGGGAAACCCCAGCTCCGCAGCGAATTGCTGCCAGTTGCCCTGGTGGACGATGCGGGTCTTGGGGATGGGAATCCGGTGCCGGGTGAGGATCTCGGCCAGAAACACCTTGTTGGTGCAGCGCAAAATGGATTCCGGATCGTCGATCACCACCAGCCCCTCGGCCACGGCCCTGCGGGCGAAACGGTAGGTGTGGTGGAGAACGCTGGTGGTTTCCCGGATGAACAGGGCATCGAACTCGGCGAGCCTGCCGTAATCATCCTTTTCGATGAACTCCACGCCAAAGCCCACGGTCTCCGCCGCCTTGACCATGCGCTGCAACGCCTTGGCATTGGAGGGTGCTTCCGCCTCGTCCGGGTCGTGGAGAATGGCCAGATCGTAGCGGGCGGTGCGCCGCCGGTGAAAAACGCGATGCCGTCCCTTGAAGTACTCAGCTGCCATCTCCACGGCGAAATCGCGGTGATCCTCCGGAATATCGCTGGCCGCCATGGGGGTGATGCCGGCCAGCTGCCATTTGTCCTCTTTTTCGCTATAGCTGAAGCTGGCGCGCAGGAAGGGAGCCTGGAAGATCTTGAAAAGCTGCTGGGCCAGCTTTTCGTGCCGTTTGGCCACGTTATGCCCGAAATAGATGCTCACCACGAACTCCGGCGACTTTATCTGGCCCAGGCTCTGCTGGATGATCTGGTCCAGGTCGTCGGAGGCGATGCGGATGATGGCCTGGGTCTTGAAATCCTGGATAGTGGCCACGTCCGGCAGGGGTTTGTGCCCCCTGGCCGCGGCCAGCAGCGAGACATAATAGCCCGTGCTCTGGTAGCGGTAGGATTTGCACAGATTGAACACCCTGGCCGAAGTCAGCTCCGCATAGACGGCGTCGGTGAGGTAGGCGCGGGCCGGAACGATCTGCACCTCGCTGATCGCCAGGGGCCAATCCTTGGGGTCGTTGACGACAATGAGCACCTTCATGCAATCACCGTATGATTCGTCCGGCCATTGGTTTTTTTCTTGGGAGGCTCGATGATGAGGAGGTTGGCGTCATAGGTGACGATGCCCAGCAGGATGGAGCAGATGACCCTGTCGATGGAAACCTCGTATTTTTGGCCGACGGCCATGGGGTTATCCATGTGCGGGTCAGCAATGGCCACCAGCCGGTCCGGCCGGTTATAGCCGCAGAGCAGGACAAAATGGCCGGAGGGGTGGCCGCGCACATCGTCATCCTCGCAGAGATCACCGTACTCCCGCATGCTCCGGTAGAGATAGGTGGAGCTCAAGCCGGTGAGCACCGGGATAGAACGCTTCAGGTATTTGCGGAGCAGGGAAGGGGTGAGGTCGGCGAAACGGAGCTCACCGCCAAGATTGAGAAAATTGAGATAGCCCCGGGTGGCAAGGTGGAGCTTGGCATCGTCCTTGGCCTCCATCTGGGCCAGAAGCCGCTCCTCGATATAGTCCGGGTCGTGTTCAAACCAGGTGGGGTCAAAGACCTGAAGATTGTAGGTGTAAATCCGCGCCTTGTACCCCCGGCGCAGGGCGTGGCAGGCAAGGAACACATCCAGGGTGCCGCCGGTTTCCAGGCTTTTCACCTCGTCGATCACCCGATTCAGCGGGATGTCGTCGCCGTAGTATTGGTACACGGCATGGAGACAGGTCGGGCCGCAGGTGGTGTCATCGGGTTGCGGCAGGATGGAGACGTCCAGGAAGGCTTCCATGGTGCTTCCTTCTCTCAAGATCGGGGGATCAGCCGGCCACTTTTGCTACCAAAGCCGCCATGCCTGTCCGAATTTTCGCGTAATCCTCAACGGAAAGTCCGGCTCCCAGGGCCACCATCTCCGCCATTTTCGCGGTGAGAAAATCGCCGGGGCCATGGGCATCGGCGTTTACTGCAAGCCCAGCGCCTGCAGCCAGGGCGATCTTGGCCACATGGCCATTGGTGAGCGAATGCCCCCTGCGTCCGGAAAGCTCAATAAGAATGCCCTTGTCCGCGGCAAGCTTGGCTTCGTCCAGGGTGATGAATCCGGGGTGGGCCAGAACATCAACACCTGCCTCAAGGGCGGCCCGGTTGGTCCCAGGCCGCACCGGCTCCACCGGGGTTTCCCCGTGGCCGACCACGATCTTGGCCCCAAGCTGCCGCGCCCTGCGGGTAAGTTCACCAAACTGCTCCGGCGGCACATGGGTCAGCTCGATGCCGGGCAGGAGCTGGGTCTTGGAATATTTATTCAGATCAGCCGCCGCCTGCACGATGCGCGGGATGATGAAATCAAGATTGGAGGAATCGGCGTGATCGGTGATGGCAATGGCGGAATAGCCAAGGATTTCCACCCGACGCAGATGCTCGGCCGGAACGAGTTCACCGTCGCTGAACAGGGAGTGGGTATGCAGGTCGATCATGGGAGGTCTCCATTTTTTTTAGCCACGATTTTTTTTACCACCAAAACCACGAAATACACGAACTTATGCAGCAGAGTAGGTCGGGTAGAGCATAGCGAAACCCGACATTGCCTTACTCGTTTCCAACACTCTTATCGAAATCAATCGCTTTATCCGCGCCCCAATCGTCAGGATAAATCCCCTGCTTCACAAAACGATGAAACGTGGAATGCGGCCAGGCCGTTGGCGAATTTACCAAACCATGTTTCACCGGGTTGAAATGAATATATTCAACATGCTTTTCGAAGTCACCATCATCTCTGATTTGGTGTTCCCAAAAACGGTGCTGCCAGATCGCTTGTTGGCTTTTAACAAGGCGGGCATCCGGTTGACCACCCCTGAATTCGGCATGGCATTTCCGGCTGAAATAACTCTTTATCTGCCGCCATCGCATCGAGAAATCGGCGTCGTTTTCCGGCAAGGTCCAAATACAATGTAGATGGTCGGGCAACAGCACAAAGGCATCTACAGTAAAGGGGTGGCGATTGATAACATGTTGAAAGGATTCCCTGATCAGCTTGACCTTCGCCTCATCACACAGAAACCTTTGTCGCCCGTGGGTCACGACGGTAAAGAAAAAAGCTGCTCCTTTTGCCCTCGACCGCCGGTATTGCATGCTTTGCCTTCTGCGCAAGAGCTATCGTGTCGGGTTTCGCTTTGCTCTACCCGACCTACTGACTCTTATTAGCCACGATTCATTCGGTAGAACTTCAATGGACTAGTTACCTTTTTAAGCTCCAATTCTTTTCTAAGGTCATCTCTTAGTACTTCTAATATTTCAGTGAAATTGTTTTTATCGCTAACAATCATGTTATCTAATGCTTGCAGCTGTCTTTCATTTCCAAGCAGTTGGATATCCTCAATCGCTGCTTCTATTTTGAGCTTCTGTTCATCAGTAGTTTTTTCTCGTCTATTAGAAGCCGAAGCGATGCTTCGATATGCTTCTACTAGATATTGAACCCTCACTTCTCTTCTTTTGCTATTGAACTCCCGCTTTGACGACAGCCAGTTTACGATGAACCAACCAAAGATAATTAAAGAAGAGGGGATAATTATTTTCCATTCCATTTGGGTCTTCTCATTCAGTCGGGTAGGTCGGGTAGAGCAAAGCGAAACCCGACATTCATTATCTATATCGAAACACAAGCCGAAATCATATTGATCATAACACAATCATTGCCAGAATATTTCGTAGGTTTCGTAGCCTAGATCATTTTCCCCCGCAAGGAGTTTTGGCAGGCACTCTCGATCTCCACCATAAGCAAATCCCCAGGCTCCAGCTTGGCCTCACAGGAAAAATTCACAATCTGATTACCACCGGTCCGGCCGCTCCATTGATTGGCCGGAGCCTTGCTCGCCCCTTCCACCATGACTTCCACGGCCTTGCCAATCTCCGCCTGCTTGAGTGCCAGGGCAATCTCCTCCTGCCGCGCCTGCAACCGGGCAAGCCGCTCGGTTTTGACCGCTTCCGCGACCTTGTCGGGAAAATCAGCCGCCTTGGCGTTGGGCCGGTCGGAATACTTGAAGGAATAGGCGCCGTGGTATTGCACCGTCTCCACCACCTGCATGGTGGCTCCAAAGTCATCCTCAGTCTCCCCTGGAAAACCGACGATAATATCGGTGGTCAGGGCGATGTCAGGCCGGTATTCCCGGAGTTTCGCCACCTTGTCCAGATAGGATTCGATGGTGTACTTGCGATTCATCCGCTGCAAGATGGCGTTTGAGCCGGACTGGACCGGCAGGTGGAAATGCGGGCAGAGAATGGGAATCTCGGCAAAACAGCGCATCAATTCCTCGGAAAGATCCTTGGGATGGGAGGTGGTGAAGCGGAGCCGCTTCAACCCGTCAATCCCGGCCACCGCGCGCAGAAGCTCAGGAAAACTTTTGTGTTGCGCGGCATCGCCTTTTTTGCCGTAGGAATTGACATTTTGGCCGATGAGGGTGATCTCCTTGACCCCTTGCTCGACAAGATGGGTTGCCTCGGCGAGGATATCAGCAAAACTCCGGCTGATCTCGCGGCCCCGGGTATAGGGCACCACGCAGTAGGTGCAGAAATTATCGCACCCCTGCATGATGGTGATGAACCGCTTGTGCGCAGGGCCTTCCGCCAGATTGGGCAGAAAGGGGGGGATGATGAACTCGGCGGAAAGATCCGTGGCCACCAGGGGCTTTCTGTCCCGGCGGAACGTGGCCACCAGGGAGGGCAGGGCGTAGATCGCCTGCGGACCCATGACGATATCGATATAGGGCATCCGCTCCAGCAGGGCCGCGCCATCCTGCTGGGCCACACAGCCGGTTACGGCCAGGATAAAGTCGTGGTGTTTTTCCTTGAGTTTCTTGTAGCGGCCAAAACAACTGTAGGCCTTGTGCGCTGCCTTGCCCCGGATGCTGCAGGTATTGACCACCACCACATCGGCCTTTTCAGGTGTATTGGTCAGGACATAGGAATGCTCGCCAAGAAGCTGGGCCATGATCTCGGAATCACGCTCATTCATCTGGCAGCCAAAGGTTTCCATGTAGAGAAGCTGTGTCATGCTTAACGTATTACCTTAACTATAAAAAGCAGGTGCTTCGACAGGGCTCTCCTGAGCTTGCCGAAGGGCTCAGCATGAACGGAAAGTGAAAATACATTACACGATAAAATCCGTTCGTGCTGAGCCTGTCGAAGCACAGTGGTTATCTAAGCAAACTCTTCCAACCTGAGCCGCTGAGCCATACTCCGCAATACGCCGAGCACATCCTCCTCAAGTTCCAAGGGATATCTCAGCTCCATCACCCCCTCGGCCCGATCCACGGTGGACATGATCGTCAGGTTATCATAACCTTCGAGAATAAATTTCAGAAAATAGATCTGTTCCGGGTCAATGCGAATCCGGCGACTGGCCAGGGAACTTGCCATGGCAATCATCACACGGACAGGGCGGAATCAACCCCGCCCAGGATATCCTTATATTGGGAAAGCCTGGGCAAAACAACCTCATCGAGAAATTCATCGGTCTGCTGCGGGGCCCGGCCGACAAAATCGCTGCCGTCACCAACAAGCTCCTTGAGTTCCTGCACGGTGAAAGGCACGGCCGGATCATTGGCAAGCCGGGTGAGCAGATCGTTTTCCATGCCTTCCTCTTTCACCACCTTGCCGGCAGCCACGGAATGCACCTTGACCACTTCGTGCATCTCCTGACGGCTCTTTCCTTTCTCCACACAGGCCATGAGAATCTTCTCCGTGGCCATGAAAGGGAGCTCCTGGGCAAGATGACGGGCGATTTGTTTCGGATAAACAACCATTCCGCTTGAAACATTGAGAAACAATTTCAGGATTGCATCGGTGAGCAAAAAGGCCTGGGGGATATCCATGCGGCGGATGGCAGAATCGTCCAGGGTGCGCTCAAACCATTGATTGGCGTAGGTTGCGCCAAAATTGCCTACCAGACCCATGAGCTTTCTCGCCAACCCGGTCATGCGTTCGGAACGCATGGGGTTGCGTTTGTAGGCCATGGCCGAGCTGCCCACCTGATTTTTTTCAAAGGGCTCTTCCTGAACCTTGAGATTGCTGAGCAGCCGCAAATCCACGGCAAACTTGTGGGCTGTGGCGCCGATGCCGGCCAGGGTCTCGATGGTCTTCATGTCGAGCTTGCGGGTGTAGGTTTGGCCTGTAACCGCAAAAATCTCGGTAAATCCAAGCTTTTTAGCGACAAGCGCATCCATTTTGCGAACTTTATCGTGGTCCCCCTTGAACAATTCTATAAAGGTCGCCTGGGTGCCGACCGTGCCCTTGGCGCCCCGCGCCTTGATCTGCGTCTCCAGATGTTCAAGATAGTCAAGATCCATGAGAAGATCCTGAATATACAAGGTGTTCCGCTTGCCAACCGTGGTGGGCTGCGCTGCCTGATAATGGGTGTAACCTAATGTCGCCAACTCCTTGTGCTGGCGAGAAAAGGCGGCCAGGTTGGCAAGAACGTTGACCAACCCTTTCTTAATGAGTTGCAGACCCTTTTTCTGGAGAAGCAGATCGGTGTTGCAGCCAACAAACTGCGAAGTTGCGCCAAGATGGATGATCGGCTCGGCAGTGGGGCACTTGAGTCCGTAGGCATAGACATGGGCCATGACATCATGGCGAATCTCCTTCTCCTTGGCCGCGGCCACCTCGAAATCGATATCCGTGGCATGGGCCCGCAGCTCATCAAGCATTGCGCTGGTAACGATATCGGTAAGCCCCATCTCATGCTGGGCCTCGGCCAGGGCGATCCAGCAGCGGCGCCAGGTTTCAAACTTGGTGCGTTCGGAAAAAAGCTCCTGCATTTCGCGGCTGGTGTAGCGGCTGACCAAGGGCTCTTGATAGATATCACGATTCATAACCATCTCCATCTCTCAATAATGTGATTCGGATTGATTCAGATCCATCCGAAAATATCGGCTTCATCAACAGGGAATTCTTTACCAAGAAATACGAAAAAATGCTCGCGAAAGGGGGATCGCGACAGCCTCAAGTTTCACCTCAATACACAATGTCGCATAATGTATATTATGTATAGTTAAATTAAAATAAATAAAATCAAACGGATAACTGCTTGAAATCCACCGCTTCCACCTGCCAGGTGGTTTTTTCGCGAAAGGTATTACGGCGAAGCCTGAACGCCACATTAAGGGGCTGACCGCTTTTCAAAAGTCCCTGAAAATCTCCGGCTAACCCAAAACCGATCCCGCTGAGAATCGCTCCGTTGAACCGCGCGGTGAACTTCAGATGATTGACGCCAACCTCACGGGGTTTCTCCGGGATTCCCTGGGCGCTGAAAATAGGCTCCGGATTGCCCATGCCAAACGGCGCCAGCCTCTCATAGCCTCGCAAAAATGCCGGATCAAAGATCCCGCCGCCCTCATCATGCCAGGCAATACCAACCTTGGGCGCAAGCATGGTCTCGGTGACGATCTCGTTGAGCCGTTGCTGAAAATATTCCTCCAGCTCCGGGAGATTCTCGACGAGCAAGGTCAACCCTACAGCCGCTTCGTGCCCGCCAAAGGCAGTAAAAAGCTCATGCTTTTCCTGAAGTATTGCGTGCAGGTTCACGCCTGGCACCGATCTTCCGGAACCCTTGGCAATGCCATCTTTCAGCGCAAAAAAGAGCGTGGGCCGGTTAAACCTCTCAACCATTCTGGCGGCGCCGATCCCGATGACCCCGGGGTGCCAACCCTCCCCAACAATAATGAGGCCGATTTTTCCAGCCTGCACCGCGGATTGGGCCTGAATCTCCCCCTCCTGGCACATGGCCTCAAGCACGGATTTCCGCAGCTCGTTTTCGCTGTTCAACTCCTGGGCCAGCATTCTGGCGCGCCCTGGGTCCTGCGTCACCAGCAATTCCAGAGCCCTTCCCGCATCCCCCATCCGGCCGGCCGCGTTGAGGCGGGGCCCCAAGCGATAGCCGATATCCTCGCAGGTTACCCCGGATTCCCCAATGCCTGAAACCTTGCCCAGCTCCGCAAGCCCGGGCCGCACAGAGCCGGACAGAACTTCAAGTCCTGCTTTAACTAATATGCGGTTTACGCCTGTAATTGCAACCATATCAGCAACAGTGCCAACCGCCACCAAATCAAGGTACGCCTTGAGGTTGGGCATCTCCGTTCCAGCCCCGTAGACTCCCTGTTCGTGCAGCGATTTCCTGATCCCCATGGCCAGATAAAAAGCAACCCCTACTCCGGCCAGATTCTTTTCCGGAAATCCACACCCTTTTTGCCAGGGGTTCAGCACCGCCTCTGCCTCGGGCAGCTCCTCGGGCGCTTGGTGGTGATCCGTAACAATGACCGTACAGCCCAACTCCTGCAGCTGCCGGACCTGCATCCGGCTGGAAATCCCGCAATCCACGGTGATTACCAGGGGAGCCCGCGCCAGCACGGCTTCCGGCACCACGCGCCTGATCGCCTCAAGATGCAGCCCATATCCCTCATGGAAACGATGAGGTTGACACACGTATCTTTCTGAAAAACCGACCTTTTCAAGAAACATGAAAAGCAAGGCCGCGCCGGTGGTGCCGTCCACATCGTAGTCGCCATAGACAATCACCGGCGCTTGCCGGGCCAGCGCCTGCAAAACAACATCCACCGCCTCGGTCATGCCCTTCATCAGAAAGGGCGAGGGCAGATCGGCCAGGGAGGGCGAAAAAAACCGTTCCGCCTGGGCCCGGTTTTCCACCCCCCTGCTCAAGAGGATTGCCGCCAGCGGTTTGGGCAGGTCAAGCTCAGTGGCCAGAAGGTTTACCCGGGCATGGTCAATAGGGGCTATCTCCCAGATTTTTTCCATTCTGGACAAGGAATATTCCTCATGTATTACTTTATATTTTAATCGTATTGCTTCAGGTGGGCGCAATTATCGAACTACTCATCTTCCTGGCGCTGGGTCGCGGCCTCGGGATCGCCAAGAATACCAAAGCCCCTGATGATGTAATGCACCCCGGAGAGGATGGTGAAACCAGCGGTGGGAAACAGCAGATAGCGGCCAAAGGGGAAAATGGGCTGCAGAAAGTCGTGGCCAAGATAATACACCACGGTGAGCAATTGCAGGAAGGTTGTCACCTTGCTGACCAGGGACGGCTTGATCTTGAAGTCGCGATCATAGAGCATGAGGATGCCGATGCCCCCGCAGATGATCACATCCCTGCTCACCACGATCACGGCCAGCCATTTCGGCAAGATACCCAAAACCGCCAGGGTTATGTACGAGGTGATCAGCAGCAGCTTGTCGGCAATGGGGTCGATGAACGCGCCGAATTCGGTTTTCTGTTTCAGCACCCTGGCCAGAAAGCCGTCCAGGGCATCGGTGACCCCGGCCAAGACAAAAACCCAGAAAGCAGCCATCTCCCTGCCGTCCAAAAGAAAGATAACCAGGAGGGGAACCAGCAAAATCCTGCCGATGGTGAGAAGGTTCGGGATGTTCATGGGATATTCACGTTCCTTGTGTTTCGGCGAGAAAATCGCTGACGCAGTCAAAAATCTGTGCCGCATCCGTGGGCGCAAACCAACGGATATTGGGATCATTGCCAAACCAGGTCATCTGCCGCTTGGCATAGCGCCGGGTATCCCGGGCCAACAGAAAAAGGGTTTCCTCCCAATCCCATTGCCCCTGGAGATACTGGAGCATGTGCCGGTAGCCGATGGACTGCATGGCTTTCAAGCCCGGATCATACCCCATGGCCAGCAATTTTTCCACCTCCCCCAGCAGCCCCTCCTCCACCATCTTCTCCACCCGCAGATTGATCCGCTCGTAGAGCGCTTCCCGCTCGCAGTGCAGGCCGATCTGCAACACCGTGGTCAGGGCGGGCTGCACCTGTTGCTCGCGGAGATGTTCGCTCCAGCTTCTGCCCGTGGCCTGGAAAATCTCCAAGGCCCGCAACAGCCGGTGGGTATCGTTGGGGTGGATGCGGGAGGCTGATTCCGGGTCACAAAGGCTCAGCTCCGCAAAAAGGGCCGCCCTCCCCTCTTTTGCCAGCCGCTGCCTCAGGCTATCCCGCACCGGTTCCGGGATAGCAGGGATCTCAAACAGCCCTTCCAGCAAACCCTTGAGATACAAGCCCGTGCCGCCTACCAGCAAGGGGCGGTTGCCCCGGCCGATGATCCGCCGGCAAGCCTCGGTGGCGTCCGCCACATAGCGGGCCACATGGTACTCCTCGTCCGGATCAACCACATCGAGAAGATGGTGGGGTACCCTGGCCCGCTCCTCCTCTGTGGCCTTGGCAGTGCCGATATCCATGTGCCGGTAAATCTGCATGGAATCGAGGCCCACGATCTCGCAGGAAAACCGCTCGGCCAGGGCGAGGGAAAGCGCTGTCTTGCCCACGGCGGTCGGGCCGATGAGGACGAGCACGGGTTCGCGCACTGGCGATTCTGCGGCAGGGACACCCATGGATTGCAACGTATCCTTATATGCAATAAAGAAAAGAATTGTTCTTCAGGTTGGTTTCCGGTTACTATGCAAGTTTGCGATTCTGCCCGGCAGTCAAGCCAATCCGGGCAGGAAAATCCAGCATTATCAACGCATAACACATCTATATACCATATATTTTACAAAGGAGAAGATCATGCCCGAGAGAATTTACAACTTCAGCGCCGGACCATCCACCCTCCCCGAGGAGGTTCTCGCCCAGGCCGCCAAGGACATTGTAAACTTCAACAACAAGGGCATGGGCCTCATCGAGATGAGCCATCGCTCCAAGGATTTCATCGCCGTGGTGGACGAAACCGAGGCGAACCTGCGCGAGTTGATGAAGATCCCGGCCAACTACAAGGTGTTGTTCCTCCAGGGCGGCGCCTCCATGCAGTTCGCCATGATCCCCATGAACCTGCTGGGCCAGGGCAAAACAGCCACCTACCTCAACACCGGGGTCTGGGCCAAAAAGGCGATCAAGGAGGCCAAGCTGTTCGGCAAGGTGCAGGTCGCCTACACCAGCGAGGAATCCACCTTCAACCACGTGCCCAAGGATGGCGACTATACCGTCGATCCGGCCTCGGAGTACCTCTATTTCGTGACCAACAACACCATCTACGGCACCCAGTTCCCCGCCATGCCCAAGAGCGAGAAGATGCTCATCGCCGATATGTCCTCGGACATCCTCTCCCGCGAGTTCGACATCACCCCCTTCGGTATCGTCTATGCCGGAGCCCAGAAGAACATGGGGCCCGCCGGGGTCACGGTGGTCATCATCCGCGAGGATCTGCTGGATCGCGCCCCGGAAACCCTGCCCACCATGCTCAAGTACAAGACCCACGCGGATAACGGCTCCATGTTCAACACCCCGCCCTGCTTTTCCATCTATGTGGTGGGCTTGGTCCTCAAATGGCTCAAGAAACTGGGCGGCGTTGCAGCCATGGAGAAGATCAACAAAGAGAAGGCTGCCATCCTCTATGCGGCCATCGACGGAAGCGATTTTTATCGCGGCCACGCTAAAGCAGGCTCCCGCTCCAACATGAACATCACCTTCAACCTGCCCACCCCGGAACTGGAGGCCCAGTTCATCAAGGAGGCCGCAGCCAAAGGTTTTGACGGCCTCAAGGGGCATCGCTCCGTGGGCGGCTGCCGGGCGTCGATCTACAACGCCTTCCCCAAGGCCGGGGTTGAGGCGCTGGTTGCGTTCATGAAGGAATTCGAGAAGAAGAACAGCTGATTTCTCTCCTTTGCAAACCCGATGGTCAGCTGGTTTCCTGCGAAGCCGCTGACCATTTTTTATTTCTGAGTACCGAGCAATCTCCGCAGCAAAAGGAACACCTTTGTTCTTCTGTTCATTTTCTTTGCTTGCCCAAAGAAAACGAACCAAAAGAAAAGGCACCCTGTGTCCCTTGTCCCGCCGAAGGCGGGAGGCCCTGTGCTCCTCGATGCTGCCGGGGCTTTGCAAACTCGGCTTTCGCCTCAAACAGTGCAAAGCCCTTTTTCGGCAGCCTCTCCGGTGCTCGGCTGCGGGCCAATGGGATTGTAACGGCTACAAAGCATAGGAATTGACGAAGAGAGCATGCACTACGAAGGCGCCCACATCATCCGCCCGCCCAGCGAGGCGGACAGCATCATCCTCCAGGTGACGGTGGGCTGCTCGCACAACCGGTGCACCTTCTGCGGCACTTACAAGGAAGAGCGTTTTCGCATCAAGGATCAAGCCATAGTTGATGCAGACCTTGATTTTGCCGCGCAATATTGTGGCAGGCAGTCCCGGGTTTTCCTGGCCGACGGCGATGTGCTGGCCCTGAGCCAGCCTCGACTGGTGGAACTGCTCACCAAGATCAAGCACAAGCTGCCCTGGGTGAACCGGGTCAGCCTCTACGGCAATGCCAGGGCCATCCGCAATAAGAGCGTGGATCAGCTTCTGGAACTGAAAGCCCTCGGCTTGCATCGGGTATACATGGGGCTGGAGAGCGGCTACAATCCGGTCCTTACCGCCATCGACAAAGGCGCGGATGCCGCGCAGATGATCGAGGCGGGCCAACGGGTGAAGGCGGCCAATCTGTTTCTCTCGGTCACTGTCCTGCTCGGCATCGCAGGCGCCGCCCTCTCCCAAGAACACGCCAAGGCCACCGGCCAGGTGCTCTCCGCCATGGAGCCCAACCAGACCGGCATCCTTACCCTGATGCTCCTGGAAAACACCCCGCTCTATCAGCTTAAAAGATCGGGGAAATTCGAGCTGCCGGATCAACATTCCATGCTACGCGAGCTGCGCACCATGGTGGAGCATCTTACCCTGAAAAAGGGCCAGCTCCAGAGCAACCACGCCTCCAACTACCTGGCGATCAACGCCAGAATGCCCCGGGACAAAGAACCGGTGCTTGCGGCCATCGACCAGGCCCTGGCCGGGCAGACCCGTCTCAAACCCGAATACCTGCGAGCCTTGTAATGGATAAAACCGAGCTGAAAAACCTCACCCTGGCCCAGATGCGCGATTGGGTCAAAGCCCAGGGCTGGCCAGCCTTTAGGGCCCAGCAGATCTTTGCCTGGCTCTACCGCACCGGGATCAGCGACTTCTCCCAGATGACCGACATCTCCAAGGAGGTCCGCGCCAAACTTGCGGATATCGCCACGATCAGCCGGTTCACCCCGGCCATGGAGGAGCGCTCCCAGGACGGCAGCGTCAAGTACGGCTTCCGTTTGGCCGACGGAGCAGTCATCGAGAGCGTGCTCATCCCCGAGGACGAACGGCTGACCCTGTGCGTCTCCTCCCAGGTGGGCTGCGCCATGGGCTGCAACTTCTGCCTCACCGGCACCATGGGCTTTGTCCGCAACCTGAGCGCAGGCGAGATCGTGGGCCAGGTCCAGGCCGTTACCGAGATTGTCCAGGCCCAAGGCAGAAACCGGATCAACAACCTGGTCTTCATGGGCATGGGCGAGCCCCTGGCCAACTTCGACAACCTGATCGACGCACTCAACATCCTCATGGAGCAGACCGGCCTTGATTTCTCCAGCCGGAGGATCACGGTCTCCACCTGCGGCATCATCCCCAAACTTAAAGAGTTGGGCGAGGCGGTGACGGTCAATCTCGCCATCTCCCTGCACGCACCGGACGACGAAACCCGCACCCAGCTCATGCCCATCAACAAGACCTATCCGGTGGACGAGCTGCTCGCCGCCTGCCGCGCCTATCCGCTGCCCAGCCGCCGCAAGGTCATGATCGAATACATCATGATCAAGGATCTCAACGATTCCGTGCGCCACGCCAAGCTGCTGATCAAAAAGCTGCACAAGCTGCGCTGCAAGGTCAACCTCCTGCCCTACAACGAAAACAAGACCTTCCCCTTTCAAAGCCCGCCCCGGGATCGGGTGGAGCTGTTCCAGCAAACCCTGCGCGATTCCGGCATCACTGCCCTGATCCGCGAGTCCCGAGGCGGGGATATCTCCGCAGCCTGCGGCCAGCTGGCGGCGGAGGCGGACGAAGAGGAAGAATAGCCCCTGCCCTCCCTTGCCCTTTCAGTTTTTCCCATTGACTTCCCGGCTCCATTGGGCATAACATTCCGATGAAGAAAGCATCCATGCTCTCCTCTTCCCAACCCAGAAAATACGCACTGCCGACCCATACCCGGCACAACGAATACGAATCCAATCCAAGGAGAACCCCATGAAACAAATCACCTGCCGTCGTAACCTGCTGGCCCTTGGCCTTATGGCCCTGCTTATCCTTGGGGGCTGCACCACCTACACCCGCCAGATTGTTCTGCGCTACGATCCCGTAACCACAACACGCTTCGGGAGCGGCGATCTCTATGTGGTGAACGCCGAACTGCAGCCACCAACCGCTTCCGGGGCCTGGGCCATCGGCAATACCAAGGATTCCCATGGGGTGCTGATCGACACCATGTGGAGCGGGGTCTCCCCTGCCGGCTTGGTGCAGAGCGCCTTGCAGCGCGAGCTTGGCCAGACCGGCTATCAGGTGATCCCGGCGAAACAAGCCCCAGCCCTCTCCAACAAGGTGGTGGAGATCACCGAGGCACGGGTGAATATTGATCAAGTCTCCAAGATCCCCCAGCTCGACGCGGCCTGCACGGTCAGCGTTTCCCTCACGGTGCTGAAGAACGGCACGCCGGTGCGCAAGCTGCACTACGAGGCAAAGGGCAGCGACCTGGCGATCAAGGACCGCGACCGGTTGGCAGAGACCATGCTCCGCAGCACCATGCAGGATGTGATGAGGCAGGCTATTCCGGATATTGTGTCTAATCTGGAGCAGTAAAGAAAGGAAGAGAGGCTGCTATCTGTTGGCACTGTTCCCGTGGGAAATCTGGAACAGTGCCCAATGAGGTTGCCAGGAGGCGAGATAACACTCCGCTATTTTTATCCCGAATTATCGACCCAGCTAGATAACACCCCCGTAGAGGCGTATTATCTAGCTATTTAAGCAAGCAACAACCCAATATTTCCCTTTTGGGGGCCAACTTTCTCGCGAAATAGTGTGTGGAAAGTTGCAACTCGAGCTAGCTCGATAATATTATTGTTGTGCTGAATAAAGGAGACAAGGTTATGGCAAGGAAAACACATCATGTTGTGCCTGGTGGGGATTCAGGTGGATGGGATATTAAGAAAGGTGGTGGGCATAAATCGATTAAACATTTTGAAACCAAGCAAGATGCGGTGAAACACGCAAGAGGAATCAGTAAGAATCAGAAGTCAGAACTCATCGTTCATAAAAAGGACGGCACTATTCAGAATCCTGACAGTCATGGTGGAGATCCTTGTCCACCCAGAGACAAAAAATAATAGGTCCCATATACTCAATCCACTATTTTTAAAAATAGTCTTTATGGGAGGTGCCGGTGAAATTAAGTGAAAGATTTGAACTTAACAAAACCCAATTCGAACTTGATTTTGTAGACATCGACCTCTCTACAGATATTCCATTATTCATTGACCCTTACTTTCTGGCACAGCGAAATGACCCATGGTCCATAAGTGCCAGCAGAACGATTCGTAGTTTTTTCCAACAATTAATTAACTTAATTAGAGCAGGTTCAACAGAGCAAGCTAGAGAACTTTTTATACATTTGGGCGAGCCAAATGAAACTTGTTTAGGCCTTTCACAAGGTGAACCTCAGGGAAGAGGCGTTGGGACAGAAGATTCAGATAAAATTTTTGAAAGCCTTCTGGAAAGTGCTGCGGTTCAAAGTGGTATTGTTGAGGACATTGAAGACTGTAGGGTTTTTGTCCCTGGAATAGACAAAGACAAAACGTCTGATATGGCAACAAATATCATCAGAAGACATCTTATCGAATACACTCAAAATCAATGTAGACTTTGGGGTATGCCCCTCCAGGAAAATGTCCCGTCTGGTTATGGGTGGGACAGACATAGTAGAGAGTGGATAAATAATTACACAGAAATGTTTGTTGTAGATGGTAGAAAAATATTACTCACACCGAAGGCCATAGTTTCATTTGTAAAAGACTACACCGCAAACAAGTACCTCCAGCATTTCGTGTTGAATTTTCTACAGAATGAACACCTTCGTCTTAATACTGCTCTTGTCCAACGAAAAATAAGAAAAGACGGAAGTGAAAGAATATGGGTCACCAAAAAAAGCATTAAAGAACACGAACACCCTATTACTAAAGAATTTCTTGCCAAATTCACTCAAGATCATCCAGAAATCTTCGCTAAATTCAGAGAAGATACAGTAATTGAAGTTACATCTCTTAAAAACGAAGATCTTACCCCTGAAGCACTAAATGGCATAATTGATCATCTGATAACAGAATTAAGAAACACACCTCCTGGCAATGAAAATGCTACTCGATATCATAAATTGACTGTCGGTATTCTAGAATTAATCTTTTACCCTAATCTAACTTCACCACAGGTTGAACGTGAAATCCATGATGGTAGGAAAAGAATTGATATTACCTTCGATAATGCCGCACCATTTGGTTTTTTTCATCGCTTACACACAACTTACAACACTCCATCACAATACATTTTTGTCGAGTGTAAAAATTATTCCCGAGATGTCGCAAATCCTGAATTAGACCAGCTTTCCGGACGGTTTTCTCTTCATAAGGGCAAATTTGGTTTGCTTTTATGCAGGACAATAGATGATTTGAATACCTTTTTAGCTAGATGCGGAGATACTTATACAGATGGTCGAGGCATAATAATTCCTTTGGTCGATGACGATTTAATATCAATACTTGAGGATCTAAAAGAGGGAGTAGAGCGGCCAGAAGAGGTCTTGTTGAGTGATCGGTTCAGGGATATTGCGCTCCAATAACTAACTGTAAAAGCACAACAATTTAATACAGCGGATGGCGTTATCGTCGGCGGCGCTGATGCGGCACGTTCATTGGCGCCACCGCTGATCACGACGTTAGGCATCACATGACACAACCATCTGAACAATTCGATGTAACATCACACTTTGACGAAAGCCTTGCGGCGAAGTACGACCGCAGGATTCGTCTGTTTTGTCCAAACTACGACGCGTTGCACCAAATGATCGTGCCCTGGCTTCAAGGGTTGCCGGAAGATTCTACTTTTCTTTCGGCAGGCGCAGGCACCGGCGCTGAAATAGTCACCCTCGGCAAATGCTTCCCATCTTGGCGCTTTGTCGCTGTGGATGCCTCACCCGACATGCTCAACGCTTGTCGGCACAGAGCGGCCGAAGCCGGGATGGCAAACCGAGTCACGTTCTGTAACGATCGGTTGCAGGAGTATCAATCGCTGGCCCCGTTTGATGCTGCGACCTCTGTTTTCGTGGCCCACTTCATCAAGGGCCGAGAAGAAAAACTCGCTTACTTCCGTTCAATTGCTGCAAGTCTCAAACCCGGCGGCCTGCTTGTCCTCGCCGATCTTTTCGGTGACAAAAGCTCTCCTGACTTTTCCCGGTTGTTGCACACCTGGCTGCTATCTTATGCATCTCACGGCATTTCTGCCGAAGAGTTGGCTCAAGATCGCGCCCATATCGAAAGAGATGTGGACTTCATCCCAGAGAGCGAGCTAATTGCCCTCTTGAGTGCAGCGGGATTCGCCAGCCCTTTGCGTTTCTACCAAACCTATTTGTTTGGTGGCTGGGTGACCACAAAAAATTTCTAACAGTGCTGTCGTGAAGGACGCTCCGTCGACAAGCGGCTCCACGCCCCTCACCTTGAACTCATCAATCAAAAAGAGACAACCCGTTCCTTTTTTTGTTATCGGAATAAATCATGGAATTTTTCGAATATGCCACAGTCCTGACCACCCAGGAGGAAATCCGAAACAAGGTATCCATCGACACCCTCCCCTTCTATTGCGAGGAGGTTGAGGCGGTGGATGATGCGGAGGCGCTAGGGAGGGTCATTTACTTCCGCCACTGGGGCCGCTTTCACCTCCGGCAGGAAGATGTCATGGGCGGGGTGCGTTTTTCCGTGCCGGACTGCCCCAACGCCCTGGCCTGGACCGTGACCACCGGCTATCCCCCCTACCCCGAAAAGATTGTCCTGCATGCTACGATCAACAGGCTTGAGCACGATGCGGAATTCATTGCCGCAACCAAGGCACTCCTGACCACCTTGAAAACCGGCCTTGAAGAAAACTTCAGCAGCGAACCCGCCAACGCGGAGCCCCGCCCCTTTCTGATGGCTGATTTGCGAA
The DNA here is from genome assembly GCA_041662645.1 of Desulfurivibrionaceae bacterium. Taxonomy (GTDB): domain Bacteria; phylum Desulfobacterota; class Desulfobulbia; order Desulfobulbales; family Desulfurivibrionaceae; genus Thiovibrio. The sequence continues at coordinate 2,423 of JBAZSA010000002.1, read as the reverse complement.
GCAACCCCTGAATCTCTTCTCCAGCCTGGAGCTCCCCATCGACGCAATCTCCAGCGAGGCGCCATGAAGCAGAAACCGCGAAAGCCAATGGTTCCCCGCACCGCCCAGGAAACAACCCGTCATGCCATCATCGCGCTTCTCACCGGGGGGCCTGTATCAGCACAGGATATTTCCATCGCTGTCCACCTCCCGGAAAAAGAGGTCTCCTCCCATCTCGAACATATCCGCCGCAGCCTGCACGCCACCGGCGCGGTGCTTGCGGTAACCCCGGCCGAGTGCCGGGCATGCGGTTTCATTTTTGCCAAACGCGAGCGGATGACGTCGCCTGGCAAATGCCCTGTCTGCCGCAGCGAGGCGATTGACGATCCGCTTTTCAGCATTCAGGGCTTGCCGGAGCATGAGCCTGATTGACACATTGCGATTTCAGCAATAGATTGGCATAAGAAGAACACCACGTTCCCCTGCGGGGGAACCTCACTGAAACAGTCCCAATGGAGCCTCTGCCCATGCCCGTGTTCGACCCCTACACCCCGATCTTCTGGCAGCGCATCGGTGTTGCCATTATCTGCGGCGGCATCATCGGCCTGGAGCGCCAGCTGCGCGGCAAACCGGCGGGCATCCGCACCAGCATCCTCATCTGCCTGGGCACCGAGGTCTTTATCGCCCTGGGCGCGCTGATCACCGAAGGCACGGTTGCTGATCCCAGCCGGGTTGTGGGCCAGGTGGTCACCGGTATCGGCTTTCTCGGCGCGGGCGTCATTATGGCCAAGGAGGGACTGGTGCAGGGGGTCACCTCCGCGGCGGTGATCTGGATGCTGGCCGCCATCGGCTCGGCCATCGGCCTGGGCTATGAGCATGCCGGCGTGGTTCTGGCCGTGCTCACGGTGGGGGTGCTGACCGGGGTCGAGCTTCTTGAAACCAGCTTCCTCATGCTCCGCGAAGGGGTGCACCCCCCGCATCTGCCTTTTAGACGGCGTCGCGACGACGACAACAAAAACGAATAACCTCGCACAATCGCATGGTTCCATAAAGAGACACCTTCCGCCCCACGCTTTTCATTTCCACGCCCTCCTCTTCCGCTGCGGACAACAGGCTCAAGTCCGGGTCTCGCGCCTGAACGCGGGGAGAGCAAATCGCTCAATACCCACATAACATCCACTCCAAGCCAGAACGTCTTTTCCCCCTCCCCTGCCGCCAAGATCGCCCGCCTCAAAGGTTTTAAAAAATTACATTTTTGAAAACATTTCCCCCACCAGAAACAACATTATTGAAATATTTTTCAGAGTGACAACCACGCAAAAAACACAAAAACAATGTGTTGCATTCCTGGCACGCATTATGCTTTTAGCAAACACTTAAATTCCTCCGAAACGGCGCTCTCGTTGAGAGATAACCAAAAATATCAATGCAGGAACCGACATGACCATTACACATAAAACCTTCGCAAGTTATCTGTTTTTTTTCGGAGTTGTTCTCCTCATTCAGGTGATCCACTATGTGCAATTCGCCTCTTTCCTCGGCGCCGAGATCTTATGGTTGCCGGATAACGCCCATGCCTTACCCTCCATGGCCGTGGACTCGGCGGCAAGCCCAGCGGGGCTTTTAAAAATGCAGGGTTATCTTCTGCTTGGCCTCGGCATAACCCTGCTTGCCGGCATAGCCGGATTTATCGGCATCAGAACCCCGCTGAAAGGATTTCTGCGTGAAACCTCCAGCACCCTGGACGATATTGCCGGCAAGATGGATGGCACGACATATCATGTCCGAACCACAAGCTATTCCCTTGCGGATATAGTTTCCCGCAAGGCAACCGCCCTGGCGCAGATGGTTGCTTCCCTGCAGGAGATCGCGTCCCGGACCACAAGCAATGCGGGAGACGCCCAGCAGGCAGACAGCCAAATCCATGAAGTCACCTCGGAGATAGAGCTTGCCCAATCGGTCATGGCCCGGCTGAGCCAGTCCATGCATGACATTTCCTTGGCAAGCAGCGAAGCAAGCCTGGTGATCAGGGAGATCAATTCCATCGCCTTCAAGACCAACCTGCTTGCCCTGAACGCCGCGGTGGAATCCGCCAGGGCCGGGGAAGCCGGGGCGGGATTTGCCGTGGTGGCCAACGAGGTGCGCAACCTGGCCCTTGAGGCAACCGAGTCTTCCAAGAGAACGGAAGAGATCCTGGAGAGCAATGCCGTCCGGGTCAAGGCAGGAGAAGAGACCGCCAAGCAGGTGGCGGATATCTTTGCGGAGGTCTGCACCCGCATGGACACTGCCAAGAGGAAGATCAGCGAGATTGCCCGGGCGTGCGAAGAACAGGCCGCCGACATAGAGCAGGTCAACCAGGCTGCCCTGGAAATGGAAACCCTCACTGCGGAAAACGAAACAAGCGCCTCCTCCACCGCCCAAGCCTCCGAAGAAATCAGCAATCA
>JBAZSA010000001.1:0-58795 GCA_041662645.1 Desulfurivibrionaceae bacterium | reverse complement strand
GGAAAAAGCCACCGCATCGGCCCCTTGCAAATCCTTGCCCAGGGTAAGGAGAACCTTGCCCGAATTAGAATCCCAAACCTTGACAGTCCCATCATCTCCGGCAGAGGCGATTTTTTTGCCGTCGGGTGAACAGGCCACCCCATTGATGATGTCCGTTTTTTGTCCCTGAAAAGTTTTAACAAGATCGGGATTCCCCGATGCACCGGAGGGCGTGACCGAAACAGCAAAAAAAACGCACCCCAACAGAAAAACACAGCCCAAACGCTGACAGCCAGGATTTTTCTCCCAGCGCGAAAAAATGCGATGCAACACGGTCATGCCCCCCATCGATTTTTTTTATATAACGCAAAAAACGCACTACAACTTAAGTTGCCATCTCTGCTGACAAAGCACCATTGTATATTTAGAAGTCTCAGAAATACAAGCAGGATATTGCGCACAAAAAAAAGGGCAGGTGGATACCGTCGTGGTATCCACCTGCCCTGAGCACTTAACAATCGCCCGTGTTTTCGCTGTTTATTTTGCCAATGGGTTGGCCAGCTCCTTGACCTTGCTGACTTCCTCCTTGAGAGAAGCGACCTCTTTCACCCCAGGCACGGTTTCTTCCGCCTCGCGCAGCCCTTGTTTAAAGGACGAGATAGCCTTACCGAGGCCAGAGCCGATTTCCGGCAGTTTCTTGCCGCCAAAGACCAGGAAAGCGATGCCCAAGATAACAATCAATTCCGGAGTACCCAAGCCAAACATAGTCATTCTCCTTTTGTAAAATCGTTACAAGCAAACACCAATATCGTGATCAGGCAGGGCCAGAGCCCCCTCCCTTGTCTTTTTCCTCGATTTTTTCCTGCTTCTCCGCATCGCGGGTGGCTTTTTTAAAATTCTTGATCCCCTGCCCGATCCCAGAGCCGATCTCAGGCAGCTTGCCCGCTCCGAAGATAATGACAATTATCACCAGAATAACGATGAGTTCCGGCATTCCAAGTCCAAACATGAGAAACCCCTTTCAGCAGACAGCGTTTATGGTGGGATCGCCAAGCAATACAAGAAAAAAAAGCATTGGCTTAAGTATACCATAAGAAAAAGAAGAAGCAACCCCCCTTTTCATTACAGAGACCTCACCCAACCAGGGATGGCGGTATTGATATTCCCGTTTACACAAGTAATACTTTGTATTACGATTAGGCTCTCGCATTTACGCATCCGGAGAAAAAACATGCGCAATAAAAAACTGGAAACCATCACCTTCAAGGCCGATGAAACACTGGCCAAAGCCCTGCATACGGTGCCCAACAAATCCGAATTTATCAGAAACGCCATCTTGAACGCCCTGGAAAACGGTTGCCCGCTCTGCCAGGGAACCGGCATTCTGACCTCGGAACAGCGCACCCACTGGGCAAAATTTCTCGACACCCATTCCCTGCAAAAATGTGATGAGTGCAAGGCCGTGCATCTCGTCTGCGGGATCACGGAAAATCCATGCCAGCATTGAACCTTTCCAGATTCTTTGCAATCGCTGCTCTTTTCCTGGCCATCACCGGATGGGCACCCAGCGCCCTCGCCGCGCCAACAACGACGAAGACACGGATCTTTGTCACCGTGCCGCCCCAGGCATATCTTGCCGAAAGAATCGGCGGCGATGCAGTAGAGGTGCACACCCTGGTCGGCAAAGGGCAAGATCCGCACACCTTTGAACCAACCCCTCGGCAGGCAGCCGCCCTGGCCGGAGCCAGTCTGTTTTTCACGGTGGACATCCCCTTTGAAAAACAACTGGTTGCCAAGGTCGCGGCCAACAATCGCAATCTGCGGATCGTGGATTCCACCCGGGGTATCGTCCGTTTACCCCTTGCGGAAGACCACCACGAAACACATGCCAAGGAAGCGCACTCCGGCAACGAAGCAGACCCCCATCTCTGGCTGGCCACGGACAACCTGCGGCTCATGGCCGACAACATGGCGGCGGCCATGAGTGTCGCCATGCCGGAGCACAAAGAGGCTCTGCACAGAAATCTTGCGTCCCTCCAGCGCGAGATCAACGAACTGGACAAACGGTTGACCACCACCCTTGCTCCGTACCGGGGCAAAACCTTTTACGTTTTTCACCCGGCCTTCGGCTATTTTGCCCAAGCCTACGGCCTGAAACAGAAAGGGGTGGAAATCGGCGGCAAATCCCCTACGCCGAAACAGATTAGCGCCCTTATCCGCCAAGCCAGGGAGGATCGGGTGCGCACCATCTTTGTCCAACCGCAATTCGACAGCAAGAGCGGGGCCACCGTGGCCCAGGCCATCAACGGAACCGTAGTGCCCATCGATCCACTGGACCAGGAGGTGCTGCGCAATCTCGCCGCCATCGCCGCAGCCATCGGACAGTCACTGAAATAGTGAAGGAACAGCCCATGTCCGCCACCAGCAAACAGAACATAGCCCTCCGCATCCGGGATCTTGATTTCGCTTACAATGGCGCACCCATCCTGGAAAACGTCACCCTGGATATCATGGCCCGTGATTCTCTCTGCATCGTGGGGCCAAACGGCGGCGGCAAGACTACCCTGCTCAAGCTCATCCTCGGGTTGCTCAAACCGAACCGGGGCGAGATCGAAGTATTGGGGCAAACGCCGGAGAAAAGCCGGTTGCGCATCGGCTATGTGCCGCAGTATGCACGCTACGATCCGCAGTTTCCAGTGACGGTGCTTGATGTCGTGCTCATGGGCCGGCTGGACCGGATCTTCTGCGGAGCTTACGCCAAGGCCGACCGGGAGGCTGCCCAGGCGGCCCTTGCGGAAATGGGGCTGGCTGATCTGGCCGGCCGCCTGTTTGCAGAGATTTCCGGGGGACAAAGGCAGCGGGTCCTCATTGCCAGGGCGCTGGCCGCGGAAGGCGAACTGCTTCTCCTTGACGAGCCGACGGCCAACATCGACGCCGCCTCGGAAGAGCAGCTCTTCAAGCTGCTCGGCAAGCTCAACGAACGCCTCACCGTCATGCTGGTCACCCACGATGTCGGTTTTGCCTCGAAGTTCTTCAAAAGCATCGTCTGCGTCAACCGCCAGGTCGTGCTCCACCCCACCAGCGAACTGACCGGTGAGCTGATCCGCAACATGTACGGCGGCGACATCCGCATGATCCGCCACGATCACCGCTGCTCGCCCGAGGGACACTGCAACCATGGAATTTCTTGACGCCCTGGCCGACCCGGCCATTCCCTTCCTGCGCTATGCCTTCGGTGCCGGTATCCTGGCCAGCCTCTCCTTCGGCATCATCGGCACCTATGTGGTGGCCCGCCGCATCACCTATATTGCCGGCGCCATCGCCCATTGTGTGCTCGGCGGCATCGGGGCGGGGCTTTACTGCCAGCACAAGTTGGGCATCACCTGGTTCGGGCCCCTGTCAGGAGCCATCGTTGCAGCGCTTTTAGCAGCCATCATCATCGGCATGGTGAGCCTGCACGCCAACCAGCGGGAAGACACGGCCATCGGCGCCCTCTGGGCCATCGGGATGGCCGTCGGCTTGCTGTTCATCGCCAAAACCCCGGGCTATGTCGAGCCGATGAGCTACCTGTTCGGCAATATCCTGCTGATCTCGGAGTTTGACCTCTGGATGGTGCTGGTGCTGGACGCATTGGTGGTGGGAATAGCCACCCTGTTTTACCATAAATTCCTGGCCGTCTGTTTTGACGAGGAGTATGCCAGGCTGCGCGGGGTCCGCACGGATCTGTACTACCTGCTGCTCCTCTGCCTGACTGCCTTGACCGTGGTCCTGCTGGTCCGGGTGGTGGGGATTGTGATGGTCATTGCCCTGCTGACCCTGCCCGCGGCAGTGGCGAGCAATCTTGCCAAGGGCCTCTGGCAGATGATGGTGCTGGCCACCCTGTTCTGCATCGCCTTTATCGGCTCGGGCCTGGCCATCAGCTACAGCTTCGATCTGCCCAGCGGCCCGGCCATCATCGTGATCGCAGGATTTGTTTATCTGGCGGCCGCAGGCCTACAGCATTTCCGCAAGATGCGCAGTAACAAAAACCGTTGAAAATTTCCCGAAAAAATGATCCTTTCCCCGCCGTTATCACACCTCGTTTCCACTCTCTGTTTACCGACCACGTTTGGCTGTGACGACTTCTACCAGCCCCCACCGGACCGTTTCGGGCAGGTTTCCGAAACCAGGCATTAAGGTGCCGTTGTAGCCGTTACTGATCACCTCGAACATCCATTGGGGTGTGAGGCTATACGCTGTAAAATCAGGCGGTGGCGGACGGTAGCCACGGGATTGTTCCGTGCCCTTGCCGTCATTGCCATGACACGGGGTGCAGGTTTCCACATAGACCTGCTCGGCCTGCTTCAGCGTTGCCGCAGAAATGACAGCCGGAAGAGCCCCTGGTTTTTCTATCAGATGGTGGTTGGCGTTGAGATATTCGGCCAGGGCATCAAGCTTGTTCCGATCCAGGAAGGTGAAGTACGGCATGGCCGAGCCGGGAACCCCCTCGGTAAGAATTTTATGGAGATAGGGTGCGGTAGTCCGCACGGCAGCAATGTTTTCCGGCCGCACCGCCATATTTTTCGCCTCTGGTCCCGCGCCGTCCGCCAGCTCGCCATGACAGAAGGCGCAGCTCTGGGCATAGATGGTGGCGCCGTTGTCGTAGACAACGTTGAGCTTTGCCTGATACCGCGCAAGGCTTTCCTGGGTGAAAGCGCCGGTTTCCCGGCTGTGCGCCCGGGTATTTTCCTGCAGCGCTACCGTGAGGGGCAGATATGTCCGGTTCTGAATCAGCTGACGGCCCAGCAACATCGAGACCAGGATACACATCATCGCGGGAGCGGTAAGTTGTAATGAAAGGAGCGTATCCTCTTTGCTGCCGATGATGAACAGGTACCAAAGAAAAAGCGCAACAACGCCTACCCCGATAAAGAAGGCGAGATTGACAATCATCCCCGGCTTGTCCGGCAGTGATGCATAGAGCAGGATGCCGAGGACAATCTGGAGCAAGGTGGAAGCGACGAGAAGACGCAGCAGGGATTTTCGCTCCTCCCTCTCCTCAGCGGCGAAAAAATAATGAAACGCCGCCCCGAACACCACCGCAGCCCCCAGGACATGCAGATATCTAAACAACCAGTGAACAGCCAACAATCCGTTCAGGCGGTACCCTTGCTCAATGATGGTGATCCAACGGGCAGGATGTTCGGAGGCGGTCAGGATCAGAACGAAGATTCCCGGGACCGCCAACAGGGTGAGCAGGCCGGTAATTCCCAAGATCAGCGGGATAAGGCGGTGGCTGTCAAGGTGATGGGCCAGCACATCGAAAGCAAGAAAGGCGACGATGAGCAGCGCGATGATGACAAGCCAGTAAGGGGCAAAGAGATTGATCCCGGTAAAAAATGGAATGGTAAAGGCAACCTGGATCAGGAGCAAGGGGGCCACGCCCAACACCACGGCAAGGCTTTTGTGGCCCATGAAGGCTTTGGCAATCCGGCCTGCCAGGCGAAGGGATTGAGGCTTGCCGCCCCAGTGGCCGCTCAACAGGTAGGAAAAAGCAAGGATCGCCGTGCCGAGCGTGAACAGGACAAAGAGCAGGTGCAGGGCAAAGGAGACAAAAAGAAGGCCCTGCAACCATGGCTCGGGCATGGGCTTTTGCAGAAGGAGGTCAAAGAGGTTATTCATGTGCCGACCCTCCGTTGAGCGGGGTAAAGCGAGAGGGCGCGCCAAGTTTGATCGTGCCGTCTCCGAGGCGAAAGAGAAAATCGGCCATGATCCGCCGTTCCTGATTGGTGCCTGAAAAAGGGGGCATGAATGGCACCATTTCCTGGGTGTGGCCGAGGATGACGTAGAGGCCGTCCGCTGTTCTGCCTTGCACCCGGACAACGATATCGTTGATCCCGCCGATGGTGTGGCAGGCGGAACAGTTTTGGGCAAAAAGATAGGCGCCCTGGCCCACCGGATCGCCCTGCTTGGCTGTGGCCTTATACCAGTAAGAGCTCGGGAGCATACCTTTCTTGGCAAAAAGAGGTGCCTCCGCAAGCAGAACCTGGTTGGCATACATATAGCCGGGCATCAGATACGGGCCGCGGATAAACTCCCGCACCCGTTCAAACTGGGCCACGAAAAGAATGGCGACAACAATCGCCGGCACCACAAGGATCCGGACGGAGATGACTGACCTACGCAGGGCCACAAGCCAGAAAAGCAGCAGAAAAACCGCGCCGCCGATGGTGATTTCCCAAAACAGTCCGGGCTGCTGGGAAAAGCGGGAGGTCATGACCGCATAGAGCGAATGGGTCTTGAAGGCGGAGGGGACCGCCTTGAAATACCAGGCAGCGCTGAAAAGCGTGACCGTTAGGCTGATAAGGGCGATTTTAGCGAAAACCGCAAGACCCTCTTTGCGAAAATTACCTTCCCGGCGGGTAAAGACAAGGTAGCCGACGGAAAAGAGGGTGCCCAGGGAATAGGCGATGCCGAGGCGCAGGACAAGTTGCGGCAAGTAGCTGGCATTGAAGAATGCCGACCAGAGGCTCTTGTTCCACGGCCAGCCGTCCGGGGTGAGCATGAAGCCGAGAATGCCGGTGATCAACAGAGCCGAGCAGAGGGCCGCCGCAACATAGCCGAGGCCGAGCCGCAGGTGGTGTTTTTTCCTCTCCCCGGTCCAGCTTTGCCAGGTGTAGTAATAAATAAGGACGATGACCACCTCGGCGGTGAAAACACCCCACTCCATAAACCAGGGCCAGAAAAAAACCCGGAGCAGCGAGCCGATCCCGCGCGGCGCCAGAGCGCTGGTGATGAGCCAGATGCCGACTCCGGTTATAGCGCCGACGCTGGTGGTCAAAAAAACGATAACCCGGAGAAAATCCTTGGCAAAGCATTCCCATTCATGGGATGCCCGGCGCTGTCCGAGATATTCGCTGACCACCACCATGGAAACCGCGCCGATGGCCAGACCGTGGCTGATAATGACATGCAGCACGGCATCAAGCGCAATGGTCATGCCGTTACCCAGATAGGGTACCTGAAAAATTGGGAACTCCATGCGCTACGCTCCTGACGATTACTTATTGCTGAAATGGGGTCGCGGCTGGGCGGCAACATACTCCGCCACATCCAGGGCATCCTCAACGGAAAGATCCGGGTTGCCCAACGGCATGTTGAGGTGGGCAAAGGAGGCAAGGTTTGCCGGCTTATGCATGCCTGCCCCGTCGTTGAAGGAGGTATCGCCCCAGAGAGGAGGAGCGGCGTTGGTGCCTTCGCCGTTCTTCCCGTGGCAGACACCGCATTGGACGTCAAAAACCTGCCCGCCCTTGGCCTTGTCCGGGGCATGGGGACTCTTGAGATGCGGCAGGCCCAACCAAGGTATTTCCGCGTAGACCGGCAATCCCTTTGATATCCACTGGTAGTAGGTGACAATGGCGGCCATCTCCTTGCTTTCTTCAGGCAATGGCTTGCCGTTCATGCTTCTTTTGAAGCAGTCGTTGGTCCGGGTTACCAGATCAACGGCATAGTCTTGCCTTTTACGGTATTGGGGATAGGAAGCTCCCACCCCGACCAAGGACAGACCGCCGTTTTTGCCCCCCTGGGTGATGCCTGCCTTGAAGTGGCAATTGGTGCAAGAAAGCTTGTTGCCCACATATGGGGCGGCATACTTACCGGTTTCCGCGAGGATGTTGGCGCCGAGCAGCACAGCTTCCTTGATGGATGCCGGGGCATCCTGCGGAGAGGGAGGGGCGTAGGTGATTGCCGCTGCCGTCTCTTGCTGGGCGGCCGGCGGAAGCGACATCGGCATTGTCTCGCCCCCCATACCGGCAAGATTGATGAACCTGCCAAAAAAGAGGGACAGGCCGGCGCCGACAATGGCGATGGCGACAGTGGTGACCAAAACAAATGCCAATCTGTGATTTTTCATTTCCTTTCACCTGCTCATGCCGGGAGGGTATCTCAAAAATTTTGATAGAAAATGGTGTGTTGGTGGTCCATTTTTCTCGCCTACCTTGGCATATGTATCATGGATTTCCCCTTTCTGCATTTCGAGTTGCCGGGGCAATAAAATATTTTAATCGCCAGCTTCCTGCGTGGTATAATTATTCAATTGCACAGATCGTGCATCAAGATTTATCCCCTATGTTTTCCCCAGCGATGAGAGGAGGTCATCTCTTTTCTTTTCGGATCGTCATTTCGGTAACGAGTTGAAACCGGTACACTTTTTCAAAAAAATCCTATTGGGAGGGGGCCATGCCATGAAAAGTAGATCTTTTTCACGTCGGGATTTCCTAAAGACAGCAAGTTCCATCGGTATGGTGACCGCTTTGGGGGGGATCCCTGTCGATCTTTTTGCCAGTGAGGGGAAATTGGTTCGTTTCCCGGAAAAGACGGACTTGATCCTCCTCACCTCACGGCCACCGCAGCTGGAAACGCCCAAACATTTTTTCAAGGAGCTGATCACGCCCAACGAAGCGCTCTTTGTCCGCTGGCATATCGCCAACATTCCCACCTCGGTTGATCTGCAGACCTGGCGGATCAAGGTCGGCGGCAATACCGAGCGGTCGTTTGAGCTTTCCATGGACGACCTGAAAGGACTTCCCAAGGTTAGCTATACCGCGGTCATCCAATGCGCCGGCAATGGCCGCAGCCTTTTTGAGCCGCGTGTTCCCGGCGGGCAGTGGGGCAACGGCGCCATGGGCAACGTCACCTGGGGCGGCGCCCGCTTGAAGGACATCCTGGCCAAGGCCGGAGTCAAAGGCGATTCGGTGGAGGTGTCCTTTAATGGCCTTGATTCCGGGCCGCTTCCCACCGTACCTGACCTGGTCAAGGCGCTGCCAGTGGATAAGGCTCTGGAGGAAGATATCATCATCGCCTACGAGATGAACGGCAAGCCGCTGACCATGCTCAACGGCTTCCCCGCCCGATTGGTGGTGCCGGGCTGGTATGCCTCATACTGGGTAAAGGCGCTCAGCGATGTGACCGTGCTGTCGAAACCGCTGGAAACTTTCTGGATGAATCCGGCCTACCGCATTCCGGCCAATCCCTGTGCCTGCGTTCCACCCGGCACCAACCCTGGCAAGACCGTTCCCATCAACCGGATGGATACCCGCTCGCTTATCATCGAGCCCTCCCAGGGCAACCGTTTGCCAATGGGCAAGGAGGTGACCATATCCGGCCTCGCCTTTTCCGGCGGCTACGGCATCAAGGACGTCGTTGTTTCGGTGGATGGCGGCAAGACCTGGAAGGAGGCCAAATTGGGCAAGGATCTCGGCAAGTATTCCTGGGTTCTGTGGTCGCTGCCCTGGAGGCCCTCGCAGAAAGGAAAATATACCCTGATGGCGCGCGCGACCAACAGCATCGGCGAGTCGCAGCCTCTTGACAGTCTGTGGAACCCGGCCGGCTACATGCGGAATAATATCGAAAAAGTCGACGTCACCGTCGGATAGGAGGGAACATGAAAAAAATCATCGTATTCGTCATGCTAATATCGGCGACCGTGTTCCTTGTTCAGCATCATGTCCCGCTGGCGCAGGCCGAGGGAACGGGGTCTGTGCACTCGATCACCCTGCCGACAATTCCGCCCGAACTGAAAGAGGGAGCAGGCAAAGACAAGGTGATGATCTTCTGTGCCATCTGCCACAGCCCCGACTACATTCCCATGCAGCCCCGCCTATCGGCGAAAACTTGGGATAACGAAGTCCATAAGATGATCAAGGTGTTTGGCGCGCCGATCAACGAAGAAGACGCCAAGACCATCAGCAGCTATCTTGCCGCACAATACGGGACCGGCGAGAAATAAACCTTTAACAGATGAGGCTTCTGAACATGAAGAAAGTTGTTACCCTTGCACTTGCCCTGTCAGCCGCTTGCCTGTGGATACCAACGGCGAATACCGCACAGGCGGCCAACGGGGAAGAGCTCTTTAAGCAACGTTGCAGTGCCTGCCATGCAAACGGCGGCAACATCATCAACCCTCAAAAATCTCTGCACAAGGCAACTCGGGAGGCCAATAAGGTCAACACCGTGGAGGCGATCATCGGCAAGATGCGCAATCCTGGGCCGGCCATGTCGAAGTTCGATGCCAACATCCTGCCTGACAGTGACGCCAAGGCGATCGCCGAGTATATCCTGAAAACGTTTTAAAACGCGGCGAAGGGTATTTCCTGAAAAGGAATACCCTTCGCCATACAACTCACCCGGGTCGTCATCGTCGTAGACAGACAACTCGACATGCCGCACCAAGGGACTTCTCCCGCTCCCTTTCTCCATTTTCCCGGAAACGGTTCATCGCCGCTCCGGCCTGACCATCCCGGCGATCCGCGCACCGATCTCGCGTAGCCTGTCCAGCACCGCATCCTCGTCCATGGTGAGCAGCCGTCTGTCCCGCATCACCACCCGGCCGTTGATCACCGAATGCACCACATCACTTCCTGTCGCCGCGTAAACCAGATGTGAGGGGATGTTGTACATCGGGGTCAGATGCGGCTTGTTCATATCCAGCACAATGAGATCGCCCTTTTTCCCCGGTTCCAGGCTGCCGATCTGGCTTTCCGCCCCCAGCAGCTTGGCGCCGCCCAAGGTGGCCATGCGCAGGGTAGTCTCGGCGCTCATCACCGTGGGGTCGAGCCGATGCACCTTGTGCAGCTTGGCGGCAGTGTCCATCTCGCCGAACATGTCCACATCGTTGTTGCTGGCCGCGCCGTCGGTGCCCAACCCCACCGTGACCCCGGCCGCCAGCAGCTCCACCACCGGGGCCACACCCGAGGCAAGCTTCATATTGCTTTCCGGGCAATGGGCCACCTTGACGCCCCGCTCGGCGAGAAGGTTGATCTCCGGCTCGGTCAACACCACGCAATGGTCCGCCACCACCTGACCATCGAGGATTCCCAAGGAGTCAAGATGCATGACCGGTGTGTGCCCGTATTTGGCCCGGCACCCCTCCACCTCGTCCCTGGATTCGGAGAGGTGGATCACATAGGCTCCCCCGTGCTTTTCCGCCACACCCTTGAGGCGTTTGAGCAGATCCGGGGAGCAGGTGTACACGGCATGCGGATCAACGGTGATGGAGATGAGCGGATGATTGCGGTACTCACCCATCAGCTCTTCCAGATAGGCGATGCCGTTTTCGGGCTCGCCGTAGTTGGGCGAGGGAAAATCGTACAGCACCTCGCCCAGCCAGCCGCGCATCCCGGAATCCGCCGTGGCGCGGGCCACCTCCTTGGCAAAGAGATACATGTCGCAGAAGCTGGTGGTGCCGGACTTGATCATCTCGGCCATGGAGAGCAGGGAGGACTGATAGACCATCTCGGGGTTGAGGTTCCCCTCCACCGGAAAGATGTACTCAGTGAGCCAGGTCATCAGGGGCAGGTCATCGGCCAGCCCCCGGAAACAGGCCATGGCCGCATGGGTATGGCTGTTGACCAGGCCGGGCATAACCAGGCCGTGGGGCTGGGCAAGCTGCTCCACCCCTGGGTACTTGCTGCACAAAGCCGTCCGTTCCCCCACCTCGACAATGGTATCTCCGGCAATGGCCACACCGCCGTCTTCGAACACGGTGTTGTTTGAGTCCAGGGTCAGAATCTGACCGCAGACCAGCAGAGTTGGTTTGGTGTTCATGGCTTTCCTTTTATATCTCGTAACTACCTGGCTATCTAGGTTGAAGGTTGAAGGCTGAAGGCTGAAATATAGCAAAAAAAACCTTCAACCTTCGGTCTATCCTCCTGGACGTTTCCCTAAATCTCGGGCAAAATCGCGAGAAGCAGCCGCGACAACCGGTCTTCTGCCCTTCTGGTTTCTTCAATAATCTCTTCCAGAAGGATGGGCTTGAGATTATCCGGATCGTTGACATTTGCCACCACCGATAGCCCCAAGACCCGCATCCCGGCATGGATGGCGACGATCACCTCGGGCACGGTGGACATGCCCACACCATCGGCGCCGCATTGCCTGAGATAGCGGGTTTCCGCCGGGGTTTCCAGGCTGGGCCCGGGGATGGCCACATAGACGCCGGTGGTGACCCGGTCGATCTGCTCCTTGGCCGCGCAGGCCAGGGCCGTGTCGATTAACCGCCGGTCATAGGGAGCGGAAAGGTCGGGGAAACGTGGTCCCCAAGCATCCACATTGGGTCCGCGCAGGGGATTGTCCGGGATGAGGTTCAGATGGTCGCGCACCACCATCAAGGTGCCGGGTGCAAAAGCCGGGTTGAGGCCTCCTGCCGAATTGGAAACGATAAGGGTTTTCGCGCCGATCAGGGAAAGGACCCGGATCGGCATGGTCAGCTCGCGGGCCGAATACCCCTCGTAATAATGGAACCTGCCCTGCAACACAGCCACCGGCTTGCCGCAGAGCCTGCCGAAGATAAGATTTCCGGCATGGCTGGCCACGGTTGCCTTGGGAAAATTTGGAATTTCCGCATAGGGCAGGATAACCGGCGAGTCAATCCGTTCTCCCAGGCCGCTGAGGCCGGTGCCCAGCACCAGAACAATCTCCGGGACCTCCAGCATGCGATCCCGCAAAAACCTGACCGCCTCATCGACCCGTTGCTTGAAACTTTCCATCGCCATCCGCCCTTGCTGATTGATTTATGAGGCAACAAAATACCGGCACAAACAAGAGGTTGGCGGAGGTATGCACCCCGGCCAACAACTCTTGAATGCAATTGTTTACCCGATTCAAATGGAGAATGGAAGGCGGATGGTGAAGGTGGCGCCCTGACCGGGCGTGGACTCAAAGGTGAGACTGCCGCGATGGGTCTCTTCGATGATCTGCTTGCAGGAGATAAGTCCGATCCCGTTGCCATCGGCCTTGGTGGTAAAATGGGGCTGGAAAATTTTGTCCAGCACCTCCTTGGGAATGCCGTGACCATGATCAATGATCTTGACCACCGCCTCCTCTCCCTCGCGGGAAAGAGCAATGTTGATGCGCCCTCCTGCTTCACTGGCCTGGGCGGCATTGAGCACCAGGTTTGAAAGCACCCGGCAGAGGCCGAGCGAAGAGAAGGGGAATTCCGGCAGACTGCCAGTCACCTCTACCCGAATATCACGACCGCCGATCTCCGGATGGATCATCCAAGCCGATTCTTGCAAATCAACGATCAACTGGTCCAGGGATGCGACATGGATCGGAGTTTCGACATGATGTCGCCGGGCCTGAGCCAGGGCATTTTCCATGAGGACGAGGAGATCCACCCGGGCCTTGACCATGCAGGCAAGATATCTGTTCCCGGCAAGCCCTGGAACGGTTCGCTCCATAATCTCCAGCAGGTGAAAGGGGGTGAGCAAATTTTTCATATCATGGACCATGATATTGATTTGCTCATACTCGTGTCCGAGAATTGCAAGATCGCGCCGGATCCGCTGGCTCAGAGTGCGCATCATGGCGACCAGCGATTTGGGCTGGCGAGAAAAATACTCATGAAAAACGGCTAGGGGAACCTGAAGAAGAAGAGAATCTTCCAAGGCTGCTACGCTGGCGGACCGGGGCTGGTTCTCGATGATGGCCATTTCGCCGAAATAGTCACCGGACTTGACGATATCAATCACCCGGTTGCCGCGAAAGATCTTGATCATTCCCCGCACTACAATATACATCTCCTGGCCGGAGTCGCCTTCGTGAAAAAGGACAACCCCCTTGGCTGCTTGCACTTCCACAGCTTTTTCCAAAAAGGCAGTAAGCTCTTCGCTGGAAAAGAAGTGAAACAGATCTATCTTGTCTAAAAATTGCAGGAGTTCTGTTCGATTCACGGAGGCCTCGTTCAGCGGACTTTCCGCTGCCTTGCTTTCAACGACCACTCCATCGACACGTAATGTCGCAACAGAGAAACAACACTGTTCCTAATGCTAAACTAAAAAAATCACTTTCTCAGAAAAACTACAGGGCGTGCTGCTCGACAAACGCCTGCACCGCCGCGACCTCAGCTGCCATCACCTCGCAGCGGGTTTCCTTGCCAGCCAGCGCGGCAAGGCTTGCCGGCAACTCCGGCTCATGGCCGATGGCGCGCTCAACAGCCGCGCCGAACTTGGCCGGATGGGCAGTGGCCAGGCAGATCATCGGCACCCCCGGTTCCCGGCCTGCCAGGCCGGCCTTGACCCCCACCGCGGTATGCGGGTCGAGCACATAGCCATGCTGCTGGTAAAAGTCACGGATGGTGGCAATGGTTTCCTCTTCGTTGACGCTGCGCGAGGCAAAATCCGCCCGCACCCGCTCCTGGGCAAGCTCATCGAACTGGAGGCTGCCGCTGGCTGCGAAACGGTCCATGTCCTGGCAGGTCCGGCCGGCATCCTCGCCGTTTAAGTAGTAGAGATACCGCTCGAAATTGCTGGCCACCTGGATATCCATGGAGGGGCTTGAGGTTTGCGCCACCGCGCCCAGGGAATAATCGCCGTTTAAGATAAAACGGGTCAGCAGGTTGTTCTCGTTGGTGGCCAAAATCAGGTTGCGGATCTGATTGGGCAGCATGCGGCGGGCCACAAAGCCTGCGAAGATATCGCCGAAATTGCCGGTGGGCACCGAGAAATCGACCTTAGGAACTCCTTCGCTTGCGGTAATCTTGAGCGCGGCATAGATGTAGTAGACAACCTGGGCGACAATCCGGGCCCAGTTGATGGAATTGACCGCGCCCAGCTGGTGCTTTTCCTTGAACTCCAGATCGTTGAAGATGGTCTTGACTATTGCCTGCCCGTCGTCAAAGGTGCCGCGCACCGCCAGATTGAAGACGTTGGCGTCGGTGACCGTGGTCATCTGCAATTCCTGAATGGGGCTGACCCGCTTGTGGGGGTGGAGAATGAAGATGTTGATCCGCTCCTTACCGCGCACCCCGTAGATCGCGGCGCTCCCGGTATCGCCGGAGGTGGCGCCGAGGATGTTCATCTTGCCGCCGGATTCCTTGAGCAGATATTCAAAGACATTGCCCAAAAATTGCAGGGCCACGTCCTTGAAGGCCAGGGTCGGCCCGTAGAACAGCTCCAGGATGTAGCAGTCGCCCTGCTTGACCAGCGGGGCAATCTCCGGGTGGTTGAAGGTTTGGTACGATCGTGCCACGAGGTCGCGCAGGTCGTCGGCCGGAATATCATCGATGAAAAGGCCAAGCACGGCTGTTGCCAGCTCCGGATAGCTCATCTGCCGCCACTGGGCCAGGGTTTCATCGGAAATCTCGGGAATCGAGGTGGGCAGCAGCAGACCGCCATCGGTGGCAAGGCCCATCATCACGGCCTGCTTGAAGGATACGGGGGCGATGCCGCCCCGAGTACTGATGTATTGCATTGCAGATTACCTTTTGGTTATCAGCTGTCAGCTCTCAGCTTACAGCTTTGTTCTGTACAAGCAGGCTGGTGCTTTCCATCTCTGCCGGGATGGGCAGCCCCATCAGGTCGAGGATGGTGGGAGCGATGTTGGTCAGGGTGCCGCCATCCTTAAGGCCAAGACCCGGCTGGGCGCCGAGCATGACCAAGGGCACCGGGTTGGTGGAATGCGATGTCACCGGGCCGCCGGTTTTTTTATTGATCATGACCTCGGCATTGCCGTGGTCCGCGGTGACAAGCACCACCCCGCCAAGTGCCGTGAAACGCTCCGCCACCCGGCCGATACACCTGTCCACGGTCTCCACTGCGGTAATGGCCGCGGCCATGATCCCGGTATGTCCCACCATGTCGCAGTTGGCAAAGTTGAGCACCACCAGACTGTAGGGGTTGCCGTCAAGCCTCCGCAGCAACTCCCCGGTCACCGCCTCCGCGCTCATCTCGGGCTTAAGATCGTAAGTAGCCACCTCGCGGGGGGATGGGAGCAAGGCCCTGTCTTCCAGAGGATACGGAGCTTCGCGGCCGCCATTGAAAAAATAGGTGACATGGGCGTATTTTTCCGTCTCGGCGATGCGGAGCTGCCTTAAGCCCTGGCCGCTCACCTCTTCTCCCAGGATATGGGTGAGGGCGACCGGCGGAAAGGCCACGGGAAGATCAAAATCCTTCTCATACACCGTGAAGGTGAGATACTCGGCCAAACGGGGACGGCGCTGCACCGGAAACCCGGCAAATCCTTGGTCGATAAAGGCATGGGTCATCTGCCTGGCCCGGTCGGCCCGGAAATTGAAGAAGATGACCGAATCCCCATCGTTGATGGTGCTCACCTGCTGGCCATTATGCATGATAACCGTGGGCTTGATGAACTCATCGGTTTCGCCGCGCCCATACGCTGCGGTCACGGCCTCGCCAGCGTCCGTGGCCGTGTGCTGGCCTTGGCCATCCACCATGGCCTGCCAGGCCAGGGAAACCCGATCCCAGCGGTTGTCGCGGTCCATGGCGTAATAGCGGCCGCTGACCGAGGCGACCCGGCCCACGCCGATCCGCGATATAGCCCCGGTAAGCTCGGCCATGTACCCTGCCCCGCTCTGGGGCGGGGTGTCGCGGCCATCCATGAAGGCGTGGACATACACCTTGGCATGCCCGATTTTCTTGGCCATTTCCAGCAGGGCGACAAGATGGCGGATATGGCTGTGCACCCCGCCGTCGGAAACAAGCCCGAGCAGATGCACCGCTGTGCCCTGCTCGGCGGCACGGCTGAAAACCTTGGCCAGCGGCTCATTTTTAAAGAAATTCCCGGTTTCGATATCCCGGTTGATCCGGGTAAAGTCCTGGTAGACAATGCGGCCGGCGCCGATGTTGAGATGCCCCACCTCGGAATTGCCCATCTGCCCTTCCGGCAGCCCCACCGCGCCGTTGTGGGCAACCAGGGTCGTGGCGGGCTGGCTGGCCTGCCAGCGGTCCATGTTGGGCATTTTGGCCAGATGGATGGCGTTGCCCTCCCACGGCTCCCCAACCCCCCAACCATCGAGAATGGCCAGCAATACCGGCGTGATCTTCTTCATTGTTTCTCCTGGGCCGTAGTGCGTGTTCAGGCAGCTGCCGGGGCTATCTCCACCCTGGGGGCGTCGTGCCACAACCCTTCAATGTCGTAGAAGTTGCGGTCTTCACTATAAAAGATATGCACGACCACATCATTATAATCAAGCAGAACCCAATGCCCCTCAGTAAGGCCCTCGGTGTTGCCTTCCTTGACGTTTTTATGACGCAGGGCCGCATCCACCGCTTGCGCCAACCCCTGCACATGCCTGGTGGAACGCCCGCTCATGATGACGAAAAAATCGGTAAAGGAAGACAGGCCCCGCACATCAAGAACGACCAGGTCCTCCGCTTTTTTATCCAGGGCTGCCAGGGCTGCAAAACGAGCCAGCTCCAAACTTGACGCATCCTGAATATCCTTATGGACCTTTTTCATTATGACTCCTTGTTGGGATAACCCCCCTGTTCGCCATGAACAAAACGGGAGAGCTATCATAATCCGGCAACGGGTAATCGGCAACCGGATAGTTGTTTCGCTGCCGATTGACCGTTGTCGGCAGGACAGAGCTGTGTTAGATTGTTGTACGTTTTTACCCTGACACCACACTTAAGGAATAACAATGCGAGACAGGATTCTGGCGGCTCTGGCAAAGATTCGCCCCACGCTGCAGGCAGACGGAGGCGATGTGACCCTGGTTGATGTGAGCAAGGACGGGGTGGTCACGGTCCAGCTGACCGGCGCCTGCAAGGAATGCCCCATGTCCAGGAATACGCTTAAAAACGGGATTGAAAAATTCTTGAAAGGCGAGGTTCCGGAGGTGCGTTCCGTGGAATCCGTTTGACCTGGCCGGGATTGTTGCTTTACTTATGATACCCGGTTCCGGCCTTGATGGAAAAAGCCCGGTACAGCTGCTCAAGCACCAGCAAGCGGGCCATCTCGTGGGTAAAGGTCATCCGCGAGAGCGACAACACATAATCCGCCTTGTGGATGAGCTCCGGGGCAAGGCCGGTGGGGCCGCCGATCAAAAAGGCAACCTCCCGCACCCCTTGATCCTCCCAGCGGCAAAGCAAATCAGCCAGCTCTTCCGAGCTGAGCTGCTGGCCTGCCGGAGCCAGGGCGACCACCTTGGCTGCCCCGCCTGATTGCGACACACTGCCAAGCAGTATCTGCCCTTCCTCGTTTTGCTGCCGCGCCGTATCTTCCTTGGCCGCGTTCTTTTTTTCCTTCAACACCGGCAGGTCAAGCTGCACAAAACGCCTGAGCCGGACGGCAAAATCATCGATTCCGGCGCCAAGGTACTGCTCCTTGGTTTTACCCAAAAGCGGGAGGATGATTTTCACCGCCCTGCCTGCTTCCGGGCAAGGATCGCCGCAAGCCTGGCCCTGAATTCCTCGTAGCCCATCTCCCCCTTAATGCCGGGGCAGGACTGCCTGATCGCCTCGAAATTGGCCTGATCTTCAAGGATGCTCGGGTGCAGGGGCCATTGCGTGCAACGCCACGGCTTGCCGGGATGCACCGTACAGCCTTCGTTAAAAAAGATACAGTGGCCGTCCACGGTCTTCATCTGCACCACATTGCCGGTGATTCGCAGATACCGTTCCTTAACCTGCTCAACCGGCATATGGAGAAATGCGACCAGACGCGCAAGGTCGTCAGGGGTCAAGGAAACCGTGGTTTCGCCATGGCAGCAATGGCCGCATTGCCGGCAGTCAAAGATTCGCTGCTCATTATAAATATCATCGTACATATCGTTCATTTTTATCACTTCCTTGCGCCAGTATTTCTCTGAAAAATATACCCCAGGGTCCGGTAGATCAGCTTGGCCACGGTAAAGGCCGCATGTTCCGCGCCGGGACGCGGAGAAAACTCGACAAAATCCATGCCCACGATGCGATGGCTGCTGGCAAGCGCCCGCAACAGGCCAATGGTTTCCCGCCAGGTAAGGCCGTCCGGTTCCGGGGTGCCGGTGGCAGGCATGATCGCTGGGTCCAGGCCGTCCACGTCGCAGGTAAAATAGACCGGCCCCTTGATCCCACCGCAGACCTGCTCGATCCAATCCGGTTCGGCATGGATACGGGACATGAAGAATGGGCGCCAGCCCCTGGCCTGGACGAGTTCGTATTCCTCCTTGGAAAACGAACGGATGCCGACCTGGGTGAAAGGGACCCCCAAGTCCGCGAGCCGCCGCATCACGCAGGCATGGCTGTCGGGGTTGCCTTCATACTGGTCGCGCAGGTCAAGGTGGGCGTCGATCTGCACCACATGCAGATCCGGGTATTGCGCCAAGCAGGCCCTGACCGCAGGCACGGTCACGGTGTGCTCGCCGCCAAGCAGCACCGGAAACATCCCTTCTGCCAGCTCGGCGGCCACACCGTCCTGAATCTGCTTGCAGGCCGCAGCTGCGGCAAGACCCGTGTAATCCGGCACCGGCCTGGTGGCAATGCCGAGCAGCACGGTCTCGGCCAGGAGTTCGTCGTCAAAGACCTCCAAGGCCGGAGAGGCATCGATGATCGCCTGCGGCCCAAGCTCCGTGCCCCCCAGCCAGCTCACCGAGGAGGCCAGCGGCGCCGAGAGGATGGCGATGCGTTTTTCCGGGCCAAGATCAGCCTCTTCTCCTAAAAATTGTGAGATGTGCGTCATTGTCTTTTCAGTAATCCTTGTGCCAAGTCCCGGCCACTCAGGCCGTGCCAACCACATCCCCGAACAGTGCGATATCAATACCGTGACGCTGGGCCGCTTTCTGCCATCGCAATTTGTCCGGCGTATGAAAGATGATGTCGTCATCCGCGGGCAGGGTAAGCCAGCCGTCCACGGTGAGTTCCGCCTCCAGCTGTCCCGGACCCCAACCGGAATATCCAAGCGCCACCAGCAGATTCCGCGGGCCCTGGCCCGAGGCGAGATCATAGAGCAACTGCGGGTCGCTGGTCAGATGGACGGTTTTGCTCACCTCAAGAAAATGCGGAGCCCTGTACTCGGAGCTGTACAAAAAAAACGCATTTGCCACCTCCACCGGCCCACCCATATACACCGTGGGCAACAGCCCAGACGGCAAGGGGATATCGGCGCTTTTAAAAACATCCGCCAGACTGATATCGGCAATGGGCTCGTTCACCACCAGCCCCATGGCCCCTTCGTCATTGTGGGCGCAGAGATAGACAACCTTCCCGGCAAAACGGGGGTCTGGCATCTGGGGAGTGGCAATGAGGAAATAGCCTTGCAGGGTTTCGATCATCTGGGAAGAATGCTCAAGTTCGTGTTCGCATCATTGACCGCCATTGGCGGCCGGTTCAAATCCGCCTGCAACTTAGCATTTGTCCATCCTGTCAGTCAAGAAATCCTGCACATCCAACAAATTTACCCCCGTTCCGGAAAAGAATTGGAGTTTCCTCTCTGATCCGTGCTAGAATTCTTTATCCACTCTTGCCGCAACATGCAAAGATCCCAACAACCCATTTCAGACAGAAACCACGCATATGACCTCTGATATAAATTCCGGCATCAACCGGATTATTGCCTCCGAACACTATGACCCCTTTCAGGTCCTGGGTTTCCACCTCCTGGACCAAGACGCCGCATCCTCGGTCATCAGAACCTTTCAGCCCAACGCAACCGCCTGCTGGCTGCTGGCCAACGGGGAGAGAAAGGAGATGTACAAGACAAGGCCGGAAGGCTTTTTCGAGATTGTCATCACCAATTGCCGCGAGCCTTTCCCCTATGAATTTGAAGCGGTCTATTACGATGACAACCACCATGTATTCAAGGACCCGTACCGGATTCTCCCCCAGATGTCCGAATATGACCGTTATCTCTTCAACAACGGCACCAACTACGAAATTTACAACACCCTTGGCGCGCATCTCGTAACGATCGAGGGCGTCAGCGGCACAATCTTCCGCGTCTGGGCACCAAGCGCCAAGAGGGTCAGCATCCTGGGCAACTTCAATTACTGGGACGGCAGGGTCCATCAGATGCGGGTTTTAGGCCAATCCGGCGTTTGGGAGCTGTTTATCCCGGATATCGGCCAGGGCGAACCGTACAAATTCGAGATCAAGACCCAAACCGACGCGCTGCTGGAAAAGGCCGATCCCTTCCAGTTTTTCTCGGAGATCCGGCCCAAAACCGCCTCGATTGTCTGGGGGCTTGACGGCTATGCCTGGAATGACGCGGCCTGGCTAAATGAGCGGAAAAGCCGCAGAAGCTATGAGCAACCCATGTCCACCTACGAGGTGCACCTGGGCTCCTGGCGACGCGATCCAGCCGATCCCTCGCGGCTGCTCTCCTACCAGGAACTGGCTGGCGCCCTGATCCCCTACGTCAAGGAGATGGGCTTCACCCACATCGAGCTGATGCCCATCATGGAGCATCCCCTGGATGAATCCTGGGGCTATCAGGTCACCGGCTATTTTGCCGTGACCAGCCGCCACGGCACGCCCCAGGATTTCATGTACTTCGTGGACCAGTGCCATCAAAACGGGATCGGCGTGATCCTCGACTGGGTGCCGTCGCATTTCCCCTCCGACGGCCATGCCTTAAGCCGTTTCGACGGCACCGCCCTCTACGAGCATGACGACCCGAGGCAGGGCGCGCATCCCGAGTGGGGCACCCTGATCTTCAATTACGGCCGCAAGGAGGTACAGAACTTCCTCATCGCCAACGCCCTCTTCTGGATGGACAAGTTCCACATCGACGGGTTGCGGGTCGATGCGGTGGCCTCAATGCTCTACCTGGACTATGCCCGCCAGGAAGGGGAATGGGTGCCCAACATCTACGGCGGCAAGGAAAATATCGACGCCATCGAGTTCATCAAACACATGAACGCCATCATCTACGGCCGCTATCCCGATGCCCTGATGATCGCCGAGGAGTCAACCAGCTTCTTCGGGGTATCAAAGCCCCTGGATTGGGGCGGTCTGGGCTTTGGCTACAAGTGGAACATGGGCTGGATGAACGATATCCTGGGCTATTTCAGCAAGGAGCCCATCTTTCGCAAATACCATCACAACGCGCTGACCTTTTCCCTGCTCTACGCCTTCACCGAAAACTTCATCCTGCCCATGTCCCACGACGAGGTGGTGCACGGCAAGCGCTCCCTGCTCTTCAAGATGCCCGGTGACATGTGGCAGAAATTCGCCAACCTGCGGTTGCTCTTCTTCTTCCTCTGGACCCATCCGGGCAAGAAGCTGCTGTTCATGGGGGCGGAATTCGGCCAGATCTCCGAATGGTACTGCAAGGTGAGCCTGGACTGGCACCTTACCGAACAAAACACCATGCACCAGCAGCTGCAAAAATTCGTCCAGCAGTTGAACGCGGTCTACAAAGAGACCCGGCCTCTCTGGGAGATCGATTTTTCCTTTGACGGCTTCAGGTGGATGGATTTCAAGGATGTGGACAACAGCATCATCGCCTTCTGCCGCCAAGGCAAAGATCCGAAAGACCATGTGGTCTGCCTGCTCAACTTCACCCCCCAGGTGCTGCACGACTATAAACTCGGGGTGCCTGCGGCTGGCTGGTATCAGGAGATTCTCTCCACGGATACCGCAGAGTTCGGCGGCAGCAACGTATACAATCCGGACCGCAAGCAGGCCATTGCCGAGCCCTTCGGCGAGGCCCCGTTCCATATCATGGTCTCGGTTCCGCCCCTTGGCGGCATCATGGTTAAACCGGTGTAGGGGAGAAAACAGATGGGCGATGACAGCAGGCTGCCAACCGGCAGCGACAAGGTGAAAAAGGCTCTGTGCTGGATGAGCGAAGAGCTGCTCAATAATCCCCAGAAAAAACGGGATACGGTGATCCGGGAAGCGGAGATTCGCTTTGATCTTTCCCCGGCTGAATGTGAGTTCCTGACGAAAAACTTTAGCGAATCCGCCCCCTGCTGATCCGCCCTTTCCCTGGTTATCCCTGCGCTTCAAACCATTGCGTGTAGCTGCCGGTCAGCTCTGGCCAGGAAAACCGGCTGGTAAAGGAGTGCGCTTCTTGCCTCGTAAGCCTTCCAACCTCCATGGCCGCCAGCAGCTTTCCGGCAAAGTCTCCACCCCCATAACGAAAGGCTGGGATAAAAAGCTCCGGGTATGACAGGCGGTCCGGCACCAGAGGCCGGCAGCCTGCGCGCACCGCCTCCAAAACTGCAATGCCGTAAAACTCGTGGTTGGCCGTGGACACGACCACATCCCCCTGACAGAGCAATCTGCAATACTCCTGCCGGTCTTCCGCATAGCCGAAATGGACAATATGCCGGGCAAGTTTCTCCCTTGCCTGGGTAAAAACCGGTGGCTGACTCTTAAAGGACTCACCCAGCACGATAAGGCCAAAGGGAACCCGCTGCTCCGCCAGCCCGTACAGTGTGCTGAAAAACAGTTCCGGGTTCTTGTCGTGCTCCCAGCGGTGATTCCAGACCAGAACCGGCGGCCTGCCCGTTTGCCTCTCCTCCGAGCACGAATCAATTTCGCTGAAATCGAGGCCTGGATGAAGAATCGTCGCCTTGGCGCGGATCGCTTCTTCATAGCCAGCCAAGGCCATGTCAGGCATCTTTGCCAAAAGCTCCTTGCAGCCGGCCAAAAAAGAATCCAGGTTATATTGGGAATTGAAGGCAAGCCTGTCCGAGGCCAAGGCCGTGGTGAGATTGGTCAGGCAGAAGTGCACATCACGCGCATCCGGCACCTGCACCGGGTAGGCGAACTGATTTTCGTGAAAATAGGTCAGGAGCGGAATGTTGCGCAGGTGTGACGGCAACAGGCCGCGCAGGGCGGCGACATCCACCAGGGAGGAACAGAGTATCCGGTCATAGGTCTTGCCCGCATAGCTGGGATCAGTGGCGAGAACCCCGGCGAAATGCGGGGCCGCAAGGCGCATCCGCCATTTCCAGCTGTGGGCAGGCAGGGGCAACAGGTCAAAGGAACAGGGAAGATGGCGGATCAGCCCGGCAAGAAACGCCTTGTGCGATCCACCGTAATAGGGCTCAAGAACAAGGATGTTCATGCCTGCTCAAGCTGTTTTCTTTAAGTGCTGATACGCCTCATTCAGCTCTTTCATCTTCTCCTCGGCCACCCGCCGGAACTCCTCGCCCAGATGCGCCACCTTGTCCGGGTGATACTGCATGCTCAGTTTCCGGTAGGCGCTTTTGATCTCCTCTGGGGACGCTCCCGGCGTCAACCCGAGAATTTCGTAGTATTGGGCCTCGCTTCTGCCCTGGCCAGGAAAGGCCCGGCCACGGCTGCCACCGGCGTATTTGCTCCGGATGGCATGATGGTCATAGACGGAAATCTCGAGAAAATCGGCGATGGTCTGCACCATGGCCAGTTCCTGGGCGGAGACCTGATCATTGGTGTACAGCACCTGATAGATGAGTTCCACCAGGATCAGCCGGGGTTCGTACGCGAAATTGGCCTTGAACTCGGTCAGCATGGCTTCGAGGGATGCCTGGGAGGCAAGGGCATCCTGGATCAGATCGCGCACCCAGTACATCTGGCTCTGGTTGTAGCGGAGATGGGTACGGAAGAAATTCTCGATGGGGCCAAGCTCACCCTTGGTCACTACACCGTCCGCCTGGGCAATCCGGATCAGGATGTTGATCAGCAGAAAGACAAACTGGTTGTGGCTTTCCGTCTGGGATCGCTCATAGCGGCTGGCCATCCGCCGGATATATTGGGAAAACCCCCATATCCCGACAAAGACCATGAGGACCAAAAAGACCCCGGCAAAAAAGAGAAACCCCAGCACATCGAGGATGAGAGGAGCGCCGCCCATGGCGAACAGGATCAGAGCCACAACCAGTAAAAACCCGCCACAGCCCGGCGGGTTATGCCGACGATACACGATCATGTCCTTTACGCCTCACCCTCGGCAAACAGAGCCTCGACAAACTCGTTCGGCTCGAAATCCCGCAGGTCCTCCATCTGCTCCCCGATGCCGATGAAACGGATGGGGATGTTGAACTCGTGGCAGATGTTGATGACAATGCCGCCCTTGGCTGTGCCGTCAAGCTTGGTCAGAGCCAGGCCGGTGACATCCACGGCCTCGTTAAAGAGGCGGGCCTGGGAAATAGCGTTCTGGCCGGTGGTGGCGTCGAGCACCAGCAAAATCTCATGGGGCGCGCCGGGAATCTTTTTATCCATGACCCGCTTGATCTTTTTCAGCTCTTCCATGAGATTGACCTTGGTGTGCAACCTCCCCGCCGTATCCACCAGCACCACGTCAAAATTGCGCGGCTTGGCATACTCCAGAGCATCGTACACCACGGAGGATGGATCTGCCCCGGCCTGCTGGGCCACAACCTCCACCCCGACCCGCTTGCCCCAAATCTGCAGTTGTTCGCTGGCTGCGGCCCGGAAAGTGTCGGCAGCCACCAGC
Organism: Desulfurivibrionaceae bacterium; assembly: GCA_041662645.1. Classification (GTDB taxonomy): domain Bacteria; phylum Desulfobacterota; class Desulfobulbia; order Desulfobulbales; family Desulfurivibrionaceae; genus Thiovibrio. Next base: position 33,670 of record JBAZSA010000001.1, on the reverse strand, counting down.
AGCACCTTCTGCCCTGCCTGGGTGAACTTATGGGCCAGCTTGCCGATGGTGGTGGTCTTACCCACTCCGTTGACCCCCAGCACCATGACGACAAAGGGGCCTTGTGCAGGCAGGGCAAGATCCGCAGGCCGGTCCGCATTGAGCAGATAGCCGAGGATCATCTCTTTCAGTGCTTTCTTGAGAGCCTGTCCATCCGCCAATTCGTTTCGCCGCACCTGCTCCCTGGTTTTATCAAGCAGCTCCTGGGTTGTGGCCGCGCCGATATCCGCCATGATCAGAATCTCTTCCAGATCATCGAGCAGCTCGGCGTCGATCTTCTTCTTGCCAAGAAACAGCGCATCGATCTGGCGGACAAAGGTTTTCCGCGTGCGGGACAACCCATCCTTGAGCCGCAGGAAAAAGCTGGCCCCATTCTCCTGTTGCCCCGCGGCTTCCGCGGCTGGGGTGGCACCCTCTGCTCCCGCGCCCTGCTCCGGCGGCAATACCTGCGCGCCGCCAAGTTTTTTCTTAAACCAACTCAACATTCTTGATCCCTCTCAAGGCGTATTCGCCGTTATATTCTCCAACACTTCCACAATCCGGCTGATCACCCAGTTCGGGGTGGAGGCCCCGGCTGTTACCCCTACTCGGCCATAGCGCGCCAATGCCTGGGGATCGAGATCCGCTTCCGACTCCACCATGAACACCGGGCAGCCCAGGCTTTCGGCAATCTCCCCCAGCCGTTTGGTATTGGCGCTGGTCTTCCCACCCACCACCACCAACGCCTCAACCTCATGGCAGAGCTGGCGGACCTCCTCCTGCCGCTTATGGGTGGAATCACAGATGGTGTTGAACACCTCGCCCCTGGGATATTTTTGCAGAATCGCATCCTTGAGACTTTCAAAAAGATGCTCATCCTGGGTGGTCTGACTGACGATGATATACGGCCCGTCAAGTTGCAGGGCCGCGACATCCGCCTCACTGTTCACCACCTGCCCGGTATCGCCGGCATAGCCCATGAGCCCTTCCACCTCGGCGTGGTCGCGGTCGCCGATGATCACCGTGGCAAAGCCCTCTTTTTTGTATCGGGCAATGATGGCCTGAACCTTGAGAACCCGGGGGCAGGTGGCATCCTCCACCCTGGCGCCGGTGGCTTCAAGCTTCTTTTTCTCTTCAGGGGGGATGCCGTGGGCCCGGATGATAATGGACCCGGTTGCCTGGGCCGGAATCTCGGTGAGAATCCGCACCCCCTGCTCCTCAAGAAGCTTCAGAACCTGCGGGTTGTGGATCAGCGGGCCAAAGGTGGCAATGGTTGTTTCGCCCTTCTGGACCATGCCAAGGGTGGTATCAACCGCCCTCCGCACCCCCATGCAAAAGCCTGCGTTCTTGGCAAGCACTACTTCCATCTGTTCACCTTTCTTCTATGGTGCTTCGACAAGGCTCTCCTGAGCAACGTCGAAGGGCTCAGCATGAACGGAAGAAACTATAATGATTTCAAGATAACTACCGTTCGCCCTGAGCCTGTCGAAGGGCATTTTTATCTTTTTACAAGAGGCACAATCTATACGGCTTTCTCCGTATTTGCAAGAAAAGCAACACACCCTTGGCAATGGAATCAATTGCAGGAATCCCGCCTCGCCTTTATACTAAATCAACCCCACACATTCACAGGAACCCCATGACCCTGCGCCCGCTCACCCTTGATGACAATCAGTTTGTTACGGAATACCTCAGGCGATTCCCCCCTGAGGTTTCGGAGCTGACCTTCACCAATCTCTTTGCCTGGCGGCACACCCGGCCGATCTGGATCGACGAGTTCAGGGAATCACTGCTTTTTTTTACCGAAACAAAAACGGGGCTGGCCATCCTGGGAAATCCGGTGGGTCCGGTATCCCTGCCCGAGGTTTTCACTGAATACACCAGCCGGATCGCGGGAGCGGATCGCTTCCCCAAGGATAAGATTCCGGAGTTTCTTCTGGACGGGGCCACGATTGTCGAGGATCGAGACAATGCCGATTATGTCTACCGCAGGGAAGATCTTGCCACCCTGGCAGGGAGGCATTTCACCAAAAAGAGAAATCACATCAACCAGTGCTTGGCTGCATACGATTGCCAGTACGAAATGATTACCCCGGAAACAGTTCCCGAATGCCTAGCCATGCAGGACCGCTGGTGCGCTGCCCGGGATTGCAAGACCGAACCTGGGTTGTGCGGGGAATATCGGGCAATAGTGGAAACGTTGCGGAACTACCGGGAATTCCCCCTAACCGGGGGCGCCATCCGGATTGATGGGACCATCGAGGCCTTTGCCGTAGGCGAAAGGCTCAACCCCTCAACAGCAGTATGGCATTTCGAAAAAGCCATGCCCCAGTTCCATGGCTTGGGCCAACTGATCAACCAGTGGTTTACCAGAGAGAACCTTTCTGAATTCACCTATGTCAACCGGGAGCAGGACCTGGGGATTCCCGGTCTGCGCAAGGCTAAAGAAAGCTATTTCCCGGATCATCTGGTGGAAAAGGTTCGGATTGTTCTGCCGGGTTCGAGCTTGGGAAAAGCTCCAGATCAACAGGTCTGCGGCTGAACAAGCCTGACCAATCACTCTTTGGCCAGCAAAAGCCCAAGCGCCTCCTTGATATCCTGGACCAGATGAAAGCGGATACCCTCTTTCACGTTATCCGGAATTTCCACCACATCCTTCTCATTAAGCGCAGGCAAAACAATCTCCTTGATCCCGGCCCGCACCGCAGCCAAGACCTTTTCCTTGATCCCGCCCACCGGCAACACGTCGCCGCGCAGGGTGATCTCGCCGGTCATGGCCATGTCCTTGCTCACCGTTCGCCCGGTGAGCAACGAGGTCAGGGCGGTGACCATGGCCACCCCGGCTGAAGGCCCGTCCTTGGGGATGGCGCCCTCGGGCACATGAATGTGCAGGTCGATCTTGGCAAAAATCCCTTCATCAACCCCCAGCTCCTTGGCATTAGACCGTATGTAAGTCAGGGCGGCAGTGGCTGATTCCTTCATCACGTCGCCCAGCTTGCCGGTCATGGTCAAACCGCCCTTGCCCTTCATCTTGGCCGCCTCGATGAACAGCAGCTCGCCGCCCACCGGGGTCCAGGCCAGGCCCGTGGCAAGGCCAGGCCCCCAGGTACGAGCCTTGGTTTCCGGGAAGAACTGGATGGGGCCGAGATAGGTGGCAAGATTGGCCGCATCGATCTTGGTCGTGCCGGTCTTACCGGTGACAATCTCCTTGGCCACCCCCCGGCAGATCGCGGCCAGTTTCCGTTCCAGATTTCTGACCCCAGCCTCCCGGGTGTGCGAGCGGATCACCATCCGGATTGCCTGATCATCGATCTTGAGGTCGTCCCCGCTGATGGCATGGGCCTCCAGTTGCTTGGGCAGGAGGTGGCGCTTGGCGATGTTGAGCTTTTCATCCTCGGTGTAGCCGGACAGCTCGATAACCTCCATCCGGTCGCGCAACGGGCCGGGAATATTGTCAAGCAGGTTGGCCGTGGTGATGAACATCACCTTGGAAAGATCAAAGGGAATCTCCAGGTAATGGTCGGTAAAGCTGTAATTCTGCTCAGGGTCCAAAACCTCCAGTAGAGCCGAAGAGGGGTCGCCCCGGAAATCCATGCCCAGCTTGTCGATCTCATCCAGCATGAAAAGCGGGTTGTTGGCTCCGGCCTTGCGGAGGCTTTGGATGATGCGGCCGGGCAAAGCGCCGATGTAGGTGCGCCGGTGCCCGCGGATCTCGGCCTCGTCCCGTACCCCGCCCAGGGAAAAGCGGATGAATTTGCGCCCCATGGACCGGGCGATGGATTGGCCGAGCGAGGTTTTGCCCACCCCTGGAGGGCCGACAAAACAGAGAATCGGCCCGTGCATGTCTTGCTTGAGCTTGCGCACCGCCAAGAATTCGATGATCCGTTTCTTGATCTCCGCCAGGCCGTAATGGTCTTCGTCCATGACCTGTTGCGCCTTGACGATATCCAGGGAATCATGGGTGGATGTCAGCCAGGGCAGGTCAAGAAGCCAGTCGAGATAGGTCCGGGAAACCGTGTATTCCGGAGAGGAGGGCGAGATGCGGGCCAGCCGGTCGAGCTCCTTTTCCGCTGTCTTCTTGGCCTCCGGGGGCAGCTCGGTCTTGGCAAATTTTTCCCGCAGCTCCTTGAGGTCGAGATTTTCCTCTTCCTCGCCAAGCTCCTTACGGATGGCCTTGAGCTGCTGGCGCAGAAAGAATTCCTTTTGTTTCTGATCCGTGTCCTCCTTGATGCTTTTCTGGATATCCTGGCTCATCTCCGCCGTTTCAAGGCGTTTGTTGAGTTCGCGGGCGGTCCGGTGCATCAGGGCCTTGCCCGGCTGGATCTCAAGAATTTCCTGTTCCTCGGCTGGCGTGAGGTTGAGCTGGGAAATCACCAGATAGGAGATATAAAAAGGATCGGTCAGGGATTCGATGGTGGTGACGAGTTCAACCGGAAGCGAGACCAATTCGGCCAGCTTTTTAAACTGGGTCCGAAGGTTGAGCGCCAACGCCTCGGCCTCTTTGTCCTTTTCCATCTCCATGGGGATAACGGCAACCTTTGCCATCAAATACGGTTCTTCCTGAACAAACTCGACCAGCTCCAGTTTTTTGATGGCGCTGATCAGAACCTGATACCCGCCGCCCTCCCTGACCTTGACCAGCTTGTGGATGTAGCCCAGCACCCCTATCCGGTACAGATGCTGGGGCTCAACCCGCTCCTGTTTTTCCTCGGCAGGCTCCCTGTGGCTGACAATGGCCACCAGCCGGTCTTTGAGAGTCGCCTCGTCTATGAGCTTCTGGGAGGCCGGATGCAGGATGTTCATGGGAAAACCCATGCCCGGAAAAAAGACAAAGCCGTGCAACGGGAGCACGGGCAGAATCTCCGGCACTGGCAAGTCGCTGGGATTGCCGTGATGTTCAGCCTTGTTCTGTGAAACTTCCGTTTCTTTTTGCCTGTCGTCTTCGCCCATAATTTTCAGCCTGCATCGTTGTTTGTTCAGGTGAAGGAAGATCTGTAAGTGCCCGCCTCAGCCAACAGAAATCTTGATCTTTCCCGTATTGCGCCGCAGCGGCAGAGTAATCCGCAAAAAACCGTTTTTGCTTTCCGAGACCGCCTTGGCAACATCCACGGCTTTCGGCAAGGGGATGGAGCGCTCGAAAAAACCGCATTCGATCTCCAACTGGTGGATGCGCGACACCATATCCTGCGGCTCGTACCCCCGCCTTCCGGAGACAGTGACCCGCGACTCCTCGACCATCACCGCAAGGGTATCAGCTTCCATTCCGGAGATATCAATGCAAACGACGATGGCCGATGCGGTCTCATACATATCCGCGGCAGGAAACCAGTTGCCGGCGTGAAACATGGAGCCCACGCCTCGCAGCATCATGCTCCGTGGCAGTCCCTTGGGCACTCGATCAGGCGGGTGTTTCTTTCTGGAATGATCCATGATTTTTATTCCCTTATCCGCCAATACTTCGCGGAACGCCTCGTTTACGAGGGATTTTCGACAAACCCGGTCCCCTTGCACACGGGGCATGTCACCTGCGGCACGCACTGGCAATCATCCCATTCATCGCCAACCTTGGACCCGCGCCACTCACTGTTGCATTCGCAGGTTCCCTGGATCGTTTTTTCGCCGTTGCACTCGGGACACACCTTTTTCTCCGTACTGTTCATCATGCCCCTCCCCGTTTTGAAATTGGAGACAACCCGGCCAGATTCACCGGCCGATGATTCTTCGTTGCGTATAGAAAAAGTATGGGACAGCTTCAGAGGGATGTCAAGGGGGCGTACGTAGAGGGGGGTATGAATCCTTACGGCTCATCGGCATGCCGGCAGGCATGCGCCACCATGACCTTTTTGGCCAGCCCGGCATTGATGGCCAACCGCGTCCCCTTGCTTGCCACGATAAGGGGGCCGGAGGAATGATTGCTGATAATCTCCAGGCATGCCCCCACCGCAAGACCCATATCACCAAGCCTGGACTGCACCTCCCGGCCGCCCAGAATCGTGACGATGCGCACCCGTTCTCCATTGGCGGCATACTGCAGGGAGAGGGCCGGTTCCCGCTGCGCCATGCAGGAGGCGCAGAGCCCGTAGATCTCCATCTTATGCTGGAGCGGGTGGAACTGGAACTGGTGGGCGATTTCGTGCTGGAGCCTTTCCAGGTCGCTGTTGGCAAACTCCTGAATCTTGCCGCAGCGGGTGCAGATAAAATGGTCGTGGTGCATGCCGAGGTGGTGGTGTTCGTAGACCACCTCCTGGGTTTCAAACAGCTGTTTTTGGGCAAAACCGAACTGGCAGAACATCTCCATGGTTTCCTTGAGAAACTCCCGGTCCAGGAGTTCCGGCCTTTTCCCCCTGATGATCCCCTCCAACCCGGTCAGGGTCAAATGCTCTTCCACGGAGAGAAAGATGTCCAGCACCTTGAGCCGCTCTTCAATGCGGGAGGCATTAAAGGATTGCAACACCTCCTGAAACTGTTCCCGCTCCTGCTGGTGCTGGGTTTGGGGATCGAGTCCTGCCAAGGCAACGCCCTTGCTATCCTTGTTTTTTACCGGCCGGAAAAAACCAAACATTATCATCTGCTCCTTTGTGCATCAATCAACCTGCACCCATTCTCCATTGATCAGCAGCGAATGGGGCCGGAATCGAGACTTGTAGGCCATGGCAGCAACCGGCTCTATCCAGTAACCAAGATAAAGATAGTCACAGTGCTCTCGCCTGGCAAGCTCGGCCAGATAGAGGATATTGAAGGTTCCCAGGCTTCGTTTTTCAAAGGCGGGGTCAAAATAGAAATACACCGCGCTCAGGCTGCGTTCCGCCAGATCGACAATGGACACCCCCATCAACTGCCCGGACAGGCGGAAGGAAATCTCCATGCTCGAGGCCAGGGAGTTGACAAAAAAACCGCTGTAATAATCCAGGGCCGTGCTGGCCCGGCCGGGATAACGGCTGTTTAAAAAACGATCCAGCAGATGCAGCTTCTCCGGGGTTACCTCAAGCGGCCCCACCTCAATATCCAGATCGTGGTTCCGCTGCCGGACACGGCGCATGTTGCGGGAGGGACGAAAGGTTTCCGTTTCAAGCCGGATGGGCACGCAGGCCGTACAGTCCGGACAGCGCATGGCATAGATAATGTTGCCGTTGCGCCGGTATCCGGCGGCAAGAAACTCATCCAGGATGACCGGGGGCAGGAAACTGAAACCCGCTTGATGGTAGACGGCAATACGGTCAAGGCCGTAGGGGCACTCCGCCGGGGTCTCCACAAAATACGGGGAGAGCTTGGCGATGAATTGGCTGGTATCCCGAACATCCACGGAGGTCATATGGCGTGCTGGAAGCGATCCCTATCGGTAGAGGAAATATTTTTCCCGGCTCTCGCGGAAACCGTCAATCCCCGGTTGCCAGGCCTCCTCAAGCTCAAGGATGTCCTCCCCTGCGGCCAGTTGATGCCTGAGATTACTGTCGCCCAGGATCAGGTCAAGGGGGGTCCGCTCGAATTCGTACTCGTAAGGCGGAGCCTTGAGGGCAAACTGTTCCGGATAGCAGCGCATAAAGGCCTGCAACAGGGCCAGGGAGGTGCGATAGGGCAGAAATTCGGTCGGATTGGCAACATGGAGCTGAAACCCCTTGCAAGGCTGGCCGGCCCATTTGTTGGCCGTGGGCTCAAAGGCCAGGGGGCGCAGAAAACAACCCGGCAGGAGCACCTGGATGCTGTCAAGAACCGTGTGCCAGTCGAGAAACGGAGCGCCGAACAGCTCAAAGGGCAAGGAGGTTCCCCTGCCTTCGGAGATATTGGTGCCTTCAAAGATCACCTGGCCCGGATAGACCAGGGCTGTGGTAGGATTCGGCATATTGGGCGAGGGGAAGACCCAGGGCAGCTTGGTGTCGGCAAAGAGCATCCGCCGCTGCCAGCCCGGCATGGTAACCACTTCAAGATCCGCGCCAATGCCGTACTCAACGTTGAGCAACCGGGCCAGCTCGCCAAAGGTGAGACCATGGCGCATGGGCAGCGGGTACAGCCCGACAAAGGAGCGGCAATCATCCTGCAACAGATTGCCCTCGACCGCCTCCCCGCCCACGGGGTTGGGCCGGTCCAGCACCACCACCTTCTTGCCATGGCGGGCCGCCTCCTCCATGCAGTAGGCCAGGGTGTAGAGAAAGGTGTACACCCTGGTGCCCACATCGACGATATCAACAAGCAGCACGTCAAAATGCTCGTACATGGCCGCGGTGGGACGACGCACCTCGCCGTAAAGGCTGAACACCGGCAAGCCGCTGACCGGATCGGTCATATGGTCCGACTCGATCATATTGTCCTGCTTTTCCGCGAAAAACCCGTGCTGGGGGGTGAACAGGCAGGTGAGCTGACCCGGAAAGGCCGCCATGATCAGATCCCGGCTGTGGCGCAGGTCTCGGCCGGTGGAAGCCTGATTGCAGAGCAGGGCCAGCCGTTTGCCGGCAAGATACGCGGGTGGGGACGCTACAAGATGCTCAATTCCAAGGGTAACCATGGTGCTCCCGTTTCAGAGGATGGAGGAATGACCGGTATTTTTTTCTTTGCACTTTGCCCACGGCTGATTAGTTTAGGAGCCGTTGCAAAACAACCTGTACATTCTGGCTAATCCCTTACGGCTCCTTATGCCGTTCGCGGGATCATAATTGTTCAAGTTAGTTTGCAACGACGGCTTAGCCCTGAGAGTCAATGGAATATAATCGAACCTGGAGCCTTCGTGCATCAAAAAGGCGACAGACGCGTAACATGATTTAAAAGAGAAAGGATTCCGGGATGAAGATTGCAATCAGCGGCAAGGGCGGCGTGGGCAAAACCACGATCATGGCCATGCTGGCCAAATATCTCCAGAAGCAGGGCAAAGAGGTGCTGGTCATCGACGCGGACCCCAGCCCGCACATGGCCCAGAGCCTAGGCCTGGCCGAGGACGAAAAGATCACCCCCATCGCCGAGATGAAGGATCTGCTGGTCGAGCGCTCCGGCAAGGTGGACGGCTCGCCCTTCTACAACATCAACCCCCAGGTGGACGACCTGCTGGCCCGCTTCATCGTGGAAAAGGACGGGATCAAACTCATGGTCCTGGGCGCCATCCAGACCGCCAAGGGAGGCTGCGCCTGCCCGGAAAGCAACGTACTCAAACGGATGCTCACCAAGCTGCTGCTTGCCCCAAGCCAGGTGGTGCTGCTCGACATGGAGGCCGGGGTGGAACACCTGGGCCGCGGCACCATCGCCGGGGTGGATCACCTGCTGATCGTGGTGATTCCTTCAAAATCCGGGGTGCGCACCGCACTCAAAATCAAGAAACTCGCCGAGGAATCCGGCATCCCCCGCATCTCCTTTGTGGGCAATCTGGTGGCAGATGACGATGACCGGGCCTTTCTGGCCGAGGCCCTCGGCGAACCGCCCCTGGCCTGCTTCCCCGACTCAGCCGCGATCCGGAAAACCGAACGGGCAGGGTTGGCGATTACCGGGGCGCTGGGGGAGGTGGAAGAGGCGGCAGGGCAACTCATCAACAGTGTCCTCGGCCAGGCGCAACAATGAGCATGGCTGCGGTCAAAACCGCTTTCGACGAGGGAGCGCAGACCTACGACCGCGCCCGCCGACAACTTATCCCCTGCTTCGATGATTTTTACACCACGGCGCTGGCGCTGATCCCGCACCAGCCCCAGGCCACCTTCCGGGTCTTGGACCTGGGCGCGGGCACGGGAATGCTCTCGTTCCTTGTCGCCAGAAAGTTTGCCAAGGCCAAGATCACCCTGGTGGACATCTCCCCGGAGATGCTGGGCAAGGCCAGGGAACGGTTTGCCGGGATGGAGGAGCGTCTGGAATTTATCGCTGGGGATTACGCCGACCGTATTGAAGGACAATTCGAGGTGGTGATCTCGGCCCTGTCCATCCATCATCTCTCGGATGCAGACAAGATCAAGCTGTTCAAGAACATCTACAAGGCCTTGCCCGATGGCGGCAGATTTATCAACGCCGATCAAATCCTCGGACCAACGCCGGACATCGAACAGGTGTACCACGAAACCTGGCTCCGGCAGACACGGGATCTCGGGGTCTCGGAGACCGACCTCAATGCGGCCCTGGAACGGATGAAGGCGGACAAAATGGCCCCTCTAAGCTCCCAGTTGGAGTGGTTGCAACAGGCAGGTTTCAGTTCGGTGCACTGCTGGTACCAACACCACCGTTTCGCTGTCTTTTCCGGGCACAAGGGCAAGGGCTGAAAAAATCTGGCGCAATAAACTTCTTCACCCGAAACACAACCCGCAGTCCGGGCAGGTCGTGGTGGTGGTGGCGAAGGCGAAGCCGCAGGCCGGGCAGACCGCCTCCCCGGCCTCGGGGTTGAAAACCGCTCCGGCATGGGTGGCGTCGTGTTCGGCCAGGGCCGTTGCCCGCCGATGCTCTTCGGCAAGCACCTCCAAGGCATCCCGCACCTCTTCCTGCCGGACCTGAAGTTCAAACTTGGGCGCGCAACCACCACTGGCGCACCCCCCGCCCTCCTTGCTGATCATGGCGCCGATCCGGTCCGCCTCCAGCAGATCCTTGAGGTGCTTGAGATCCCCAAGCGCACCCTGAAAAACAACGACCAGCTGGTCATCCGGGGTCAAGGGTCCTTTCCGGGTCCGCCGGGAAGCGCCATTATTGTTTTCCATGACAACCAGCTCCGCCCCCCAGACAAGGGCAATGGCGCAGGCCGCGCAGGTTTCCGCCTCCGCCCGGTACTCGTCCCGGCACTTGGGGCAGTATTTCAAATCGCGTTCAATCATTTTGGTCCCCTCTCAAAGCGGTAAGCCATACGCTGTCAGCTTATGGCTATAAAATAAACCTGCTCAGATCCTCGTCTTCGGAGATATCCTGCAGCTGTGTTTTCACATACTCGGCTGTAACGAGAAACTTCTTTTCCTCTCGGTCGGTGGCGTCAAAGGAGAGTTCCTCCAGCAACCGCTCCATAATGGTGTGCAGCCGTCGGGCCCCGATATTCTCGGTTTTCCGGTTCACCGTGGCGGCGATTCTGGCCATACCCCGGATGGCGTCCTCGGCAAACTCCAGATCGATCCCTTCGGTGGCCATGAGGGCGATGTACTGTTTGATCAGGGCATTCTGCGGTTCGGTGAGGATCCGGTAAAATTCCTCCTCCCCCAGGGCATTGAGTTCAACCCGGATGGGGAAGCGCCCCTGCAACTCCGGCACCAGATCCGAGGGCTTGCAGAGATGGAAGGCGCCGCTGGCGATAAAGAGGATATGATCGGTTTTGACCATGCCGTGCTTGGTGGTCACGGTGGAGCCTTCGACAATGGGCAGCAGGTCGCGCTGCACGCCCTCACGGGAGACCTCGGGGCCATGACCTCCGCCACCCTGCCGCGAGGCGATCTTGTCGATCTCATCGAGAAAGATGATCCCGGACTGCTCGGTGCGCTGGATGGCCAGCCGGGTGACGCTCGCCATGTCGATCAGCCTTTCGGCCTCGCGTTTCTTGAGCACCTCCATGGCGTCTTTCACCACCATCTGCTGACGCTGCGTTTTCTTGGGGAACATCTTGCCGAACACATCCTTGAGCCCGGATTCCATGTCATCCAGGCCGCTGCCACCGTGGGAGAGGATCTCGATCATGGGCATTGCTTGCGCCTGGTCGATCTCCATCTCCACCTGCCGTTCGTCAAGCTTGCCGTCCTTGAGCATCTGCCGGAATTTTTCCCTGGTGGAATCAACCGGTTCCCCTGGTCTCCCGCCATCGCCTGTTCTCTCGGCCATGGGCGTGACCTGGCCCAAGGGAGCCGGACGCGGCGGCACCAGCAGGTCGAGCATCCGCTCTTGCGCCTGCTCCGCCGCCTTCTGCGTCACCTGCTCCCGCGCTTCCTCGCGCACCATGTTGATGGCCAGATCGAGCAGATCGCGGATCATGGATTCCACATCCCTCCCCACATAGCCCACCTCAGTGAACTTGGAGGCCTCGACCTTGAGGAAGGGAGACTGGGCCAGACTGGCAAGGCGCCGGGCGATCTCGGTTTTGCCGACCCCGGTGGGACCGATCATGATGATATTCTTGGGCGCAATCTCCTCGCGCAGGGGCAGAGGCACCTGCTGGCGCCGCCAGCGGTTGCGCAGGGCAATGGCCACGGATTTCTTGGCCGCGTCCTGGCCGATGATGTAGCGGTCCAGTTCGGCCACGGTTTGTCTGGGGGTCAGGGTGTTCATGGGTTCCATCTCGAAATCTTCCTTTATTTATTCGGCAGCCATCTTTTCCACAACAATACGGTCGTTGGTAAAAACGCAGATGGAGGCGGCGATCCGCATCGCCTCCCTACAGATCTCCTCGGCGGAAAGCTCGCTGTTCGCCACCAGGGCCTTGGCCGCGGCCTGGGCGTATGGCCCGCCAGAGCCGATGGCCAGGATGCCGTCGTCCGGCTCGATCACATCGCCGGTGCCGGAGAGGAGCAGGGAATGGTGCTTGTCCACCGCCACCAGGAAGGCCTCAAGCTTGCGGAGCATCTTGTCGGTGCGCCAATCCTTGGCCAGTTCCACCGCAGCCCGCATCAGGTTGCCGTTGTACTGCTCAAGCTTCTGCTCCAGCCGGTCGAACAGGGTAAAGGCATCGGCCGTGGCCCCGGCAAAGCCGGTGATGACCTTGCCTTCATAGAGACGGCGAACCTTGCGCGCCTCATGCTTCATGATGGTATTGCCCAGCGATACCTGGCCGTCCCCGGCCAGGGCCACTTCACCCCTGTGCCGGACGGCAATGATTGTGGTCGATCTGATTTTCACAATTTGCTCCTCCTGATGGAGATATTGTTGATGCCTTCCTTGTAACATTCCGCCTGTAGCAGAAACGGTTCAGCAGCGCCGCTTCGCTGCTGCCACAGATGCGCGGAAGAGGCCTGCGAAGTGTGCTATTGCACATGAGCAGGCCGATGACAGCAGCGTAGCGGCGAAGCAGATGTGGTGGTGCTGGACCGTTCCTCACATTCGCGCCTTGGGGTGGGCCCGGTCATACACCTCGTTCAGGTGATCCATGTTCAGATGGGTGTACCGCTGGGTGGTTGACAGACTGACATGCCCCAGCAATTCCTGCACCGTGCGCAGGTCCGCCCCCATCTCCAGAAGATGGGTGGCAAAGGAATGGCGCAGGGCATGGGGCGTTACCCGGGCGGCGATCCCGGCCCGCAGGGCATAGAATTTCACCAGCCGTTCGATGCTGCGGGTGGTGAGCCGCAGCCCCCGGTGGTTCAAAAAAACCGCCTTGTTTTCCGGCGCATCCCCGCGGCCGATCCGTTCGCGGATCAGCAGGGTCCGCTGGGGCAGATATCGGCTCAGTGCTTCCAAGGCGGGAGTGCCCACCGGCACCAACCGTTCCCGGTTGCCCTTGCCGGTAACTCTAAGCATCCCCTCTTCCGCGTCAAGGCGCTCCAGATCAAGGGCCGCAAGTTCGGCAACCCGCAGCCCGGTGGAATAGAGGATCTCAAGAATCGCCCGGTCCCGGAAGGCAAAGGCATCTTGGGTATCCGGCATCTCCAGCAGGGTAAAAACCTCGTCCACCGTGAGAAAAACAGGCATGTGTTTTTCCATTTTCGGCGTGGCAATGGGCGCGACAGGGTCATGGGTGATAATCTTCTCGCGGAGGAGATGGCGGAAAAAGGTGCGCAGCGCCGAAAGCTTCCTGGCCACGGAAGTGCCCTTGTTTTTACCGTTTAGGGCATAGACATAGGAGCGGACGGCACGGGGCTCGATCCGGCGCACATCCTGAGCAGAGCCGATAAACGATGCAAATTCGGCAAGATCACGCCCATAGCTCTCAACGGTTTTGAGGGAATACCCCTTTTCCACGGAAAGCCAGCGGCTGAATTGAGGGAGCAGATCCTGCAAGGAATATGGCATGGAGTTTTTCTTCAAAAAAGCGTTTTATACCGGCCGGACATGAGCATACGATGCCCAGCCAACCTACCATACTCATGTTTTTTTGGAAAGACATTGCCCAGAACCGCAACTTCATTTATTTTAGAAGATTACATTCATAGTTGCCGTCAGACGAGGAATTTTCTTTTACAAGAAACCTCGGGAGGGATCATGTCCAAAAAATCTTTTGAAGAAGCCCTGGAATCGCTGGAACAGATCACCCGGGAACTGGAAAACGGCGACCTGAGCCTGGAAAAATCCCTGAAAAAATTCGACGAGGGGATCAAACTGGCAGAGCTGTGCAACCACAAGCTGGAAGAAGCGCAGCAGAAAGTCGATCTTCTGTTAAAAAAAGACGGCAGACTCATCAGCGTTCCCTTTGACACTTCCGGCACAACTCCCGATGAAGACGACGCCTAGCACGTGTCTCGCTTGCAACCCACGGAAATTTCCCAGTCATGGACGTTAAAAAATATCTGACGCAACAATGCGCGGTTGTCGAACAGGCCTTGGCGCGCTATATGCTGCCGGAAGAGGGACCGTTGGCCAACCATATCAAGGCCATGCGCTACAGCCTGTTCGCCGGGGGCAAGAGAATCCGTCCCATCCTGGCCCTGGCCGCGGCAGAGGCCCTGCACGCCGCCACCACCCCTCTGTTGCCCGTGGCCTGCGCCCTGGAATGCATCCACACCTATTCCCTGATCCATGACGATCTGCCTGCCATGGACGACGATGACCTCCGGCGCGGCAAACCGACCTGCCATGTGGTGTTCGGCGAAGCGGAAGCCATCCTGGCCGGGGACGGGCTGCTCAGCTTCGCCTTTGAACTGATGAGCCATCCCGATGCCCTCCAGGGAACCTCCCCGGAATCACAGCTCAGGATGATCAACATCATCGCCAAGGCCATCGGGCCCGTGGGTATGGTTGGGGGCCAATCCCTGGACCTTGCCGCAGAGGGCCAGGCAATCGACTTTGAGCATCTGCGGCTCATCCATGGCTACAAAACCGGCGCCCTTATTACCGCCTCGGTGCAGGCCGGGGCCATCTTCGGCAAGGGTGACGAACAACAATTCGCCGCCTTAAGCCGATACGGCGCGCGGATCGGCCTTGCCTTTCAGATAGTCGACGACCTGCTGGATGTTGAAGGAACCACGGCGGATCTCGGCAAGACCGCCGGAGCCGACGCCCAGCGGAACAAGGCAACCTACCCCGCCTTTTTCGGCGTTGCCAAAACAAAGGTCATGGCCAAGGATGCTGTTGATGAGGCCGTGACCGCCCTGGAAATTTTTGACGCCAAAGCCGAGCCGCTCCGCGCCATTGCCCGGTATATATACGAACGAAACAACTAACCGGACACCCGCCAGGGCACTCCCGGAGGAAAAAAGGCCACAATGAGCCATACCCCCTTGCTGGACACCATCAATTCCCCCACCGACCTTAAAAAGCTCTCGGTAGAACAACTCGAGACGCTGGCTGCGGAGATCAGAGAGACGATCATCCAGACCGTTTCCCAGACCGGCGGACACTTGGCCCCCTGCCTGGGTGTGGTCGAGCTCACCCTGGCCATCCATTATGTTTTCGATACCCCGGAAGACAAAGTGGTCTGGGATGTGGGCCATCAGGCCTACACCCACAAGCTGATCACCGGCCGCAGGGATCGGTTCCACACCCTGCGCCAGTACCAGGGGATCAGCGGCTTTCCCAAAAGGGCGGAAAGCCCCTTTGACTCCTTTGATACCGGCCACAGCAGCACCTCGATCTCGGCCAGCCTGGGCATTGCCACGGCCAAGGATCTTAAAGGCGACCGCCACAAGAGCATCGCCGTAATCGGAGACGGCTCCATGACCGGCGGCATGGCCTTCGAGGCCCTCAATCAAGCCGGGCATCTCCACAAGGATCTCATCGTCATTCTCAATGACAACGAGATGTCCATCTCCCCCAATGTGGGAGCGCTTTCCAGTTTTTTAAGCAGAAAACTGACCAGCAAGACAGCGGTGCGGGTCAAGAAGGAGATGGAACATTTCCTCAAATCCTTCTCCAACGTGGGGGAGAACATCCTCTCGGTGCTCAAGAAAAGCGAGGAGAGCCTCAAGGGCTTCTTTACCCCCGGCATGCTCTTCGAGGCCCTCAAGTTCGAGTACATCGGCCCCCTGCCGGGCCATAAGCTGGAAAACCTCATTGAGGCCCTGCGCAATGTCCGCGATTTCAGCACCGGCCCCACGCTCATCCATGTCCTGACCACCAAGGGCAAGGGTTACGAGCCAGCGGAAAAGAACCCGGGCGATTTTCACGGGGTCGGCCCATTTTGCATCGAAACCGGCCTGCCCGTCCCCTCCCCTCCGGCCCCGCCCAGCTACACCAAGATCTTTGGCGAAACCCTGGTGCAAATCGCGGAAAAGGATCCCCGGGTTGTCGCCATCACTGCCGCCATGCCCGTTGGCACCGGCTTAAACGATTTTTCCCAGCGCTTTCCAGAACGTTTTTTTGATGTGGGCATCGCGGAACAGCATGCCGTCACCTATGCGGCAGGTATGGCCACGGAAGGATTACTGCCGGTGGTGGCAATCTACTCCACCTTTTTTCAGCGGGCGCTTGATCAGATTATCCACGATGTCTGCCTGCCCAACCTGCCCGTCACCCTGGCCATTGACCGGGGCGGCCTGGTCGGCGACGATGGCCCCACCCACCACGGGGTGTTCGACCTTTCCTTCCTGCGCTTCATCCCCAATCTGGTGATCATGGCCCCCAAGGATGAAAATGAGCTGCGACACATGCTCCACACGGCCATTCTGCACCCCGGCCCCGCGGCAGTCCGCTATCCGCGCGGCAACGGCGAAGGCGTCGCCCTGGACGAGGTGCTGCAACGGTTCCCCTTGGGAACAGGCGAGCTTCTAAGGGAAGGAAAGGACATCCTGCTGCTTCCCATCGGCAACAGGGTTGCTGCCGCGCTGGAGGCGGCAACGGGTCTGGAAAAACTCGGGATTGAGGCGGCGGTGATCAACCCGCGCTTTGTCCGGCCCCTGGACGATGCGTTGATCTGCAAGTGGGCCAGCCAAACCGGCAAGGTGATAACCATTGAGGACAACGTGAAAAAGGGCGGCTTTGGCAGCGCCATTTTGGAACTTTTTGCCCAAAAGAACCTTTGGTCCATTCAGACAAAAGTGCTGGGGTTGCCGGACAAATTCATGGAACACGGTACCCAGGCCCAGCTTCGCCATAAGGGAAATATCGATGGACCGGCGATCATCGTCGAGGCCCTTGCCCTGTGCGGGAAGCAGCGCTAAATGTCGTGACACAACTATCTCGTCACCGAAGGGTGAAAATGACAGGGTGATCTATTTACAACGGTTTTTAATCTTCGTTTCCGAGCAACCCTTCCTGTTTTTCAATCACCTCGAAAACCTGCAGTAATTGCTTCTTGCTTTCCTCCGGAACATTGATAAACCTGCAGGCCAAGCGGATACGTCTGGGCGAGTAATCCGTATTCGATTCAACCACCATGAGACGCCTGACCACGGAATATAACCCCGCAACTTTCAGCGTTGCATCTTCAAGGTTGAGCTCCAGGCCGATCATTGCCGGCATACACCAATTGAACTGCGAAGACGCGTCAAGCTCGCACAGCAGCCCCCCCTCGCTGAAATTAACAATTTCAGCAGGAAAACTGTTGCCCCCTTGCTCCAGACTGGCAATGGCGTCAGGAACACTGTAACGCCTGGCTTTACGCATGGAAAATGGGGTGCATAGCCTGGTAATAAGTTCCCCGAGAACATTTGGGGCGCAGGGGATAGTGAAATATTCCTCGATGCCATAGCGCCTTATCTCTTCAATATAATCTTGTTTCCTCATTGAGGTGAAAAGAACAAAATTTGTTCTTTGCGCCTCTGGCAGGGCAAGTCGTTTCCGGGCGAATTCAAGCCATTTTTTCCCGGAAGACTCCCTTGAAAAGATTACCAGATGGTAATGGGCATCTTCGATGAGGCCCCGCGCCTCTTCGGCATCCTGAGCTTCGGAGACAACCGCATCATTTACCGTGGCCTGAATCATGGTCCGAATTATGCGCCGCATGCTGGCTGAGCTGTCCAAGATAATTATATTTCTCGCCATAACTTACTCCTTGGAAAGATTGATCTCCGTATAAAAAACGACGGACTCAGCCAGCGTTTTTTCTTGTTCCCTTTCAGATTTTCCGCAGTTCAATAATTTTCCCACAGGGGCCATTTGCCCCTGTTTCTTTTGACGCAAAAAAACAAACGATGTGTGTGAC
Organism: Desulfurivibrionaceae bacterium; assembly: GCA_041662645.1. Classification (GTDB taxonomy): domain Bacteria; phylum Desulfobacterota; class Desulfobulbia; order Desulfobulbales; family Desulfurivibrionaceae; genus Thiovibrio. The sequence goes on along the minus strand of JBAZSA010000001.1, from coordinate 15,492 downwards.
GCATCGCCGCATGAAAATTATATACAGAAATCAATCTGTATATATAGAAATAATTTCCATTCCTTTCCGGCTTGCCTTGATCTTTGATTTTTTTGGGGCCGCCGCATGTTGACCGGTATGGCTATTTCTTTAAAATCAGTTCCCTCTGTCGCATCCAGGATAGATGGATTGATATTTTTGTACCGAGGACAGAATCCCAACCAAAAGAGGCGTTGCAGTAGAATCACCGCAACGCCTCTTTTGATTAACAACTTTAAGCGCAAAATTATTTTTTCAGGCGGGCATCAAGCTCCTTCTGAACCTGATCGCTGATATCAAGAGTATCATCAGCATAGAGCAACCCCGTGCGGTTGCGCAGTCCTTTCATGGTGTTCTCGAGAATCAAAGCATAGCCATTTTTCTTGCCGACCTCAGCGATAATATCATGCAGCTGCTTCAGGATCGGCTCCATGTGTTTCTTCTCAAGCTTCTGCATCTCAAGTTTCGCATCCTCGGTTTTCATACCATAGTCGCGCAGCCTCTTCTGGTATTCACGTTCTTTTTCCGTGCGAACCTCATCACTCCAGGCAGAACCCTTCTTTTCAATATCATTTTTCATAGCAGTCAGGGCATCTTCATCCGCCTTGAACCTTGCCTGAAACTTGTCAACTTCCGCTTGCAGAATTTTTTGAGCATCCAGCGCAGCTTTGGAACCGCCAAGAATTTTCTGGATGCTGATCGTGGCGATCTTCCCTCGTTCCGGGGCCGCAAGGGCAAACACCGAAGAGACGCACAACACCACACACACACACAACAGCCCCCCAAGGAATTTCATCTTCATACATGTCTCCGGTTCGTTATCGGCAATTTTTTTTCAGGTATCGCGCCATAACCTGCAGCACCACAAAGAAAAAAAAAGAGATGGGAACACAAGCATGCTCCCATCTCAGGTACAACAATCTTCTTAATAAAGAAGCAGCTTACTTGACAATAACAAAGTCATCGCGACGATTCTGCGACCAAGCCATTTCATCATGGCCGAGGTTGAGGGGCTTCTCCTCGCCAAAGCTGAGGGTGTCAATCCGGCCTTCCGCAACGCCCATGTTTACAAGATACTTCACGGCGGTCACGGCACGTCTCTCACCAAGAGCCATGTTGTACTCGTTGGTGCCACGCTCATCGGTATTGCCTTCAACCCGGACACGGGCCTGAGCGGAACCGATCAGGAGTTCGCCATTTTTCTTGATACGATCCTTCTGGTCCGCACGGATGTCGGATTTGTCAAAATCAAAGTAAATGGGCAGCATCGGGGCGGTGGTCCGTCCTTCCAAAACAGCGCCACTGTCGCCGCCAACCCACTTTGAAGCAAGAGACTCTTCTTGGCCCAAGGCGGGAGCCGATCCGCCAGCCATGTCCTTATCGCTCTGCACCTTTTGCTTGGCGCAACCGCCAGCCAAAAGGGAAAGGGAAACAACAACACACGCCATTGCCAGATACTGCAGAATTCCTTTTTTCATTTCTCTCCTTCCTCCTAATGCATCTTATGACAGATTTTTATATAAAAACAACCCCTTATACAATTAAGTATAATAAAATTATCATAACGATGATACAGAACTCTTTATGAAATTTCAATGTGTTTTTTCATATATTGCATCACATTACGAAGCGCTACAACCTACTGAAAAAACTAGTTTTTAAAACAAACATTAGCTGGCCTTCGGGCCTGCCTGCATAATTAACTTGCAGGACAGGGAGAACACATGATATTTTATTAATCTGTGAAACAACACGGATTAATCGTTTATTTTTTGGTTTTTCTGTGCATCCCAGGCAACAAAATCCCGGCTTTTATATTCCCGCGAGCCCCTGCTGATCAATGAAATCTCCCCCTATGCCCCATAGCAAAACCGGTTCTAAAAAAATAAAGCCCCTCGAATCCCAGGCATTGCCAGAGGACAATCATAATATCCAGGACATGCTCGCCACCAACAAATTCGGTACTTTTTTCGGCGTCTCCCAAAAAGTTCTCGATTCGGTATGGCAGGCACTCACAGACCCGACCGGCGAATCCGTCACCTACATCTCCATGGAAATTGGGGCGGACCTGGATGTCTTTCATCCGGTGCGAAACAAGCTCCAGCGGCTTGAAATAACGGAACATCCGGATGAGACTATCAATCGCTTCCTGCAGCTGTTCTTGCACGGTCCGGTCAAAATCCCCAACTACAGCGGCGGCCTCGGCATCCTTGCCGGAGATACCCTGAAAAGTTTCTCGGACTGCAAAATCCCGGTGCTCGGAATATCCCTGCTGTACCGGAAGGGATATTTTTCCCAGATGGTCGACTCAAAAATTGGACAGGTAGCCTGGGCTTCGCAATGGGATCCGGAAAATACACCCGGGCTGTATCAGTTGCACGATCCGGAATCACCAACGAAACCTCTTACCATCAAAGTTCCTTTTTATAATCTCCAAGGGATACAATCCGTGGCCCACGCCAGATTGTGGCTCAAAATGGAGATAAACGAAGGGCTCGACTCCTTTGTGCCGGAAATTCTTCTTGATTACCAGACTCCGCAATCCCCCGCCTGGATTCAGGATGCCGCGCAACATCTTTACGACAGCAGCTCCGAAAAGGTGAAAGCAACCCAACGCCGGCTGCTGGGCGCCGGTGTTATCCCGGTCATGGAAGCCTTGGGCATCACCTCCCGCACCATCCATTTGAACGAACAACACGGGGTGGGCGTTGTCCTCTCCCTGATCACCCGGTTCCTTGAGAAAAAATACGGCTCCCAGTACGAAAAAAAGACCACCGACCACGATATCCTCACCGCTGCCACGGAAGTTGCCAAGCGCCTTGTCTTCACCATCCATACCCCGGTCAAGGCAGGACATGACCGCTTCCACATCTCCGTCTATGAAGAGTTGATAAACCCGTTCTGCAAGCGCATCCTGAATCTCCTGGCCCTGGAAGAACATGACCACTCCGTTTACAATTTCACGGCCATGGCCATGAAGCTCAACCGGACCACCAACAGCGTGAGCCGCCTTCACAAAGAGGTAACCCAAAAACAGTTCCCGCAGTATGCGGATAAAATCACGGCCATCACCAATGGGGTGCACCATCTTACCTGGACAAGCGATGCCAAGGCGGAACTGTACGATACTTTTCCAGAATTGCACAACTGGCGGAGAGATCCCAGCGTTTTTGCCGGGGCTGGGTCCCTGCACCAAAACACCAAATTCCGCACCTATTTTGAGCAAGCCTGGCGCACAGACACAAAGGTCCTGATCAATTATATCAACCGGATGCTCATCACCCATCGCAACCAGCGCCTTGCGACCTGGATTGATCCGCCCAACTATCTTTCCTATCGCAGCGAAAAAGAGGCGACCCTTGAGCACACGACCTTCACCTTGGGTTTTGCCCGCCGCTTTTCCACCTACAAACGGGCGGATCTGATCTTTGAAGATCTGGACCGGTTGGCGGCAATGATTACGGAAAACAACTGGCCAGTGAATTTCATCTACGCGGGCAAGGCCCATCCCTCGGATGAACCGGGCAAGGATTTGATCAAAAGTGTATTGGCTGTCCAGGAAGAGCTGTACCTGAAAAGTAATGGACTGGCCAAGTTGATCTTCATTCCGGGCTACGACATGCACTTGGCCAAGATGATGGTTTCCGGTTCGCACGCCTGGCTAAACAGCCCCAAGCGCCCCCTGGAAGCCAGCGGCACCAGCGGGATGAAAGCCGCCATGAACGGCGTGCCCAATGTCAGCATCATGGACGGCTGGTGGGTTGAGGGGTATCACAATGGCCAAACGGGCTGGAAATTCGGCTATGAAGAGTCAGTCTCCCCGGAACATTTCAGCGAGCAGCCATCATCCCTTCTCTACAACGAAGACTCGGCCTCGTTCTATGCTGTTTTCCCGGAAATGCTGCGGTTGTTTTACGATCCAGCCTTGCACGAGCAGTATATCGACAAATGCATTGCCAACCTCACCCTCAACTGCCCCATATTCAACACCCACCGCATGGCGGCGGAATATGTCGCCCGCTATGACCTTGATCTTGCCCCGGAAGTCCGGCGGGAAATGGAAAAGTTCCGCCAGCTCTACTGCAGCGACCCCTCATTCTGCTAGGCTGCTCTGAGAACCGGTCAGCGCGGGCCTGGGCGCATCAGCGCCAACAAAACGCTTCTTAGCCCTTCTCCTTAACAAAACAAAAAAAGGCCATGGCTGCTATAAGCCATGGCCCAAATCCACTGAAATTCCGTGGGGATCTATTTTTTTGCCTGGGGGCTCAAAATCTTGATGGTAGCCTTTTTTTGGGCCTCGGCAAGAAATGCCTCGATATTGGCAGTGACTTTTTCCTGGGTGAGATAGGCGGTAATCTTGGCTTTTGCCTCATCAAAGGTCACCGTCTTGGCCGGCTTCTTCTCTTCCAGCTTGATCAAGTGATAGCCGAATTCCGTTTCCACGATGTCGCTGACATCACCGGGCATCATTTTGAAAACCGCCTGGTCAAAAGGCTTCACCATCTGGCCTCTGGGGAAAAAGCCCAGATCCCCGCCCCGCGCCTTGCTTGGACAATCTGAGAACTGCTTGGCCAAATCGGCAAAATTACCGCCATCCTTCAACTGTTTTTTGATCTGAACAAGTTTTGCGCGCTTGCGATCCTTATCCGCCTTGAGCTCTGTTTCTTTTGCCGTAACCAGGATATGGCGGGCATGCACCATTTCAGGCTGTTTGAACTTGTCCTGATTTTTGTTATAGAAATCCTTGGCCTCCTGCTCGGTTACCTGGACCTTGCCCTTGAACTTGGTGTCGATGAATTTCTGGATCGCCAGATTTTTACCAATCTGCTTGCGCAACTCAGCCTCGGTGATGCCTGCCTCGCCAAGGGCCTTGGCAAAGGCCTTGTCGTCGGCAAAACCCTTTTTATATCCCTTCAGCTCATTGTCAATATCCGCAGCATTGACAGCGAGCCCGGCTTTCTTGCTCTCCTGGCTCAACAGTTCGAGCTTGATCATCTTGTCGAGAACGGATTCGCGGAGCGATGCCATCTCGGCTTCGCTGGGCTTGCGGCCCTGTTCCTGAAGACGGCCGAGAATTCCCTTTATCTCTCCCTGCACAGCGGCGGTAACAATGGGCTCGCCATTGACAATGGCAGCGACCTCTTCAGCCTTTTTTACCGGCTTGGACCATGCGCTGGTTGCCAAAAAAACGGTGGCCCCAAGGGCGAACGAAACAAGAACGGCTTTATGAAATTTTTTAAATTGCATGACAGTTCCTTTGATTATGAGATTTTTCCGGTCAAACGACCAACGAAAGCCAGGTTGCCACAAACAAGGTAAGACTGATAAGTCCGTTCATTGTAAAAAATGAAAGCTGAATCCGGGACAGATCCTTGGGGTTAACGGCGATATGCTGATAAAAAAGAGCCCCGGCCGTGAGAGCAATTCCCAGGTAATAATAAAAACTCAATCCTGACACTATACCCGTGAGAATAAACAAAAGAAAGGCCAGAGCATGAAAAAAAACCGCTAGTTTGAAAGCTTTTTCCCGGCCGAACCGCGAAGGCAGGGAAAAGAGCCCTGCCTGCCTGTCAAAATCAGCATCAAGACAGGCGTATACCGTATCAAACCCTGCCACCCAAAAAAGTACCCCCAGTGAAAGGACAACGGGGAAGTCAAAAAGGTTCCCTTTGACTGCGACCCAGCCGCCCAAGGGAGAAAAAGCCAGGGCAATACCGAGCACCACATGGCAAAGCCAGGTAAAACGCTTGGTCAGGGAGTAGAGAAAGGTGAGCCCGAGCGCGAAGGGAGACAACTTCAGGGTGAGCGGGTTGAGCTGATAACAGGCGAAAAAGTACAACATGGTGAAGAGGAAAACCATGGACCAGGCCTCCGCCAGCCGCACCGCGCCAGCCGGGATAGCCCGGTCCGCAGTGCGAGGATTGGCCGCGTCAAATTTCCGGTCGGCGATGCGGTTGAAGCCCATGGCCGCAGTCCGGGCGCCAACCATGGCCAGGATGATCCAGCCGAAGGTGGCTGCCTCGGGAACCCCCCGTTTTGCCAGGAAAGCCCCGATCAAGGCAAAGGGCAGGGCAAAAATGGTGTGCCCGAACTTGATCATCTCAAGCAGGGTTTTCACCTTTTGCAACATCGGTTTCCCTTTCCGGCAACAAGCCGATTGCACACCGTGTTCATCCCTCTTCCTCTGCGGCAAGCCCCTGCCATCTGGGCAGATCCGCAACCTCGATGCCGAGCAATCCCGCCACCCGGCCCGCATACTGCCGGGCCATCTCTTCGATGCTTTGCGGCCGGTGATACAGAGCAGGCATGGGCGGGCAGATGATGGCTCCAGCCTCGTGCGCCTTCAACATATTGGTGAGGTGGGTTTTGTTCAGCGGGGTTTCCCGCACCGCCAGCACCAGGGGGCGCCGTTCCTTGAGCATGACATCCGCGGCCCGGTGGATCAGGTTGCCGCAGATACCGTTGGCAATGGCGGCTAGGCTTCCCATGGTGCAGGGCAGAACCGCCATGCCGGAAAAATCGCTGGAGCCGCTGGACATGGGCGCGGCAAAATCGTGCACATCATGCCATTTGGCCACATAGGGGTTGAGATCCGCCCGGGACATCCCAAGCTCCAACCCCAGCACCTGTTCTCCTGCCTCGGAGAGAAGGCCATGCACCTCAACTTCAAGGCCCTGGCAGATCTTGAGAAACTCCAGGGCATACACCGCCCCGGTGGCCCCGGTTATGGCCAGGACAATTTTCTTCATTTTACCCCCACATAGACCGTCACCACCCCGAAGGTCAGCGGCCGATGGTAGGTTTTGGCAAATCCGGCCTGCTGCATCATGCCCAGCACTTCTTCCGGCGCATAGAATTCGGCGATGGAGCTGGCCAGATACTCATAGGCCTCGGTATCCCCGGAAACAAGCCCGGCGATCTTCGGCAACACCCGGTTGAGATAAAAATTATAGATCGGCTTGACCACCGGGTTTTGCGGCCTGGAAAATTCGAGGATCAACAGCTTGCCGCCGGGCTTGAGCACCCGGTGCATCTCGTTCAAACCCTGCTGGGTTCTCGCCAGATTCCTGACCCCGAAGGCCACGGTGACTCCCCAGACCGTGGAGGTTTTCACGGGAATCTGCTCCCCGTCGCCGCACACCGGGCCGATCCGGTCTTTCCGGTCATCGGCTGGAAGATGGAGCATCCCGGCCCGCAACATGTCTTCACAAAAATCCACGGCCAGCACCCGGCGTTGTTTCGCCTGCCTGGTCAACTCCAGGGAGAGGGGCAGGGTTCCGGCGCAGAGGTCAAGCACCACGCCCTTGGGGAACTCCTTCAACTCCCGGGTAGTGACCCAGCGCCAATAGCGGTCGATCTGGAAGCTCAGCACCGAATTGAGAAAGTCGTATTTCCCGCTGATCGAGGAGAACTTTTGCTGAACAAATTTTTTCTTTTCGTCTGGATTCTTCATATATTTAGTGTGTTCCGCAGACCTTGAGGGGAAGCGCCGTGGCGGGCACCTCGCCACGCGAGATAAGATACCCGAAAAATCGCCTCAACGCCTCCTGCTTTTCATTGCCCAGATCATATTCAATGCCCTGGAGATACCTGTAACACGACTCCTCGTCCATGGAAACCCGCCCGGCCACTGCGGCGCTGATCTCCCGCAACCGCTCTTTCCCCTCGCGCAGGCATCGGCGCAGTTCCTGATGGATGGCCAGAACGGTGTCCGGCGCTGTCCGGCAAAAATCCTCCCGCACGGCCCAAACCGCGAAAACGAATGGCAGACCGGTTCGCGCCTGCCATTCCTCCCCGAGATCCAGTTGAAAGGGATACCTGCCTTCCCCGGCCAGGCGCAAGGCCTCGTCGCCTATGGCCAGCACCGCGGCGGGACGCTCCAGCGCCTCGATCTCCCCAACCAGACCAACACGGTATCGAGGGGTTACCCGGTAAAACTCCTCCAGGATGATCCTTACCAGGCTCACCGAGGTCTGGGACTGGGGACTGAGCAGAACGAGCCTTTCCCCAAGCTGGGCAACGGGAACCTCCGAAAAAAGAAAAACACTGCCCACCGGCCCGGTGGCCGAAATGGAGAGATCGCTTAATATCCGGTACTCCTCGGGATGCAGGGCATATTCATGCGAGGAAACAAACCCGAGATCAAGCTCGTTTGCATGGAGCATGCGGTTGAGCACCGAAGGCGGCGCCTCGGTAACCTGCCAGCCGGGACGCTGCACGCTCTGGCGCCACACCTCGTACAGGGGCGCGGTGTTGATGTAATTCACCATCCCGATTCTGGCCGTGATTTCCGTCATCCTATTCAAGCCACTCCAGGCTGATATCCCTGCCTGCCGAGGTGAGATAGTCAAGGGCCTCGGCCTCGTTCTTCGCCGGACAGCGCACCGCAAGCAGCGCGGAGGACACCCCGGGGGCAACAACGCCGAGCCTGCCCTTGATCCCGAGAAGACGCGCGCCATTGACCGAGGCCATGGCAAAGACCGCCTCGGGCGGGAGGCCGGGATGGTCTTCCCGCAACACCCGCATCTCCTGCCAGAGGCTCAGATGGGGATTGCTGGCCAGGCTGTCCGTGCCCAGAACCAGGGAAATCCCCTGGGCGAGCATCTTGTGCACCGGAGCCACGCCCACCCCCATGAACCGGTTGCTGCCGGGACATAAGCACACCGCAGCCCCACGGGCAGCCAGGAGGGCAATCTCTTCATCCTCGACATGCACCCCATGGACACAGAGGGTCCGCGCATCCAGCACCCCCAAGGAATCCAGATAACGAACCGGACCCATGCCGGGCGGAGAGAAGGCCGCAACCTCAACCCCGCGCTCCGCGAGAAAGTCAGCAAACGGGCCGCTGCCGGTGCGCAAAAATTCAATCTCCTGGGTTGATTCCGCCACATGCAGGGGAAAGAGAGTGTTGCCAGCCCGCGCCCTCTCTTTTAAGGCCTGAATCAGTGTTGGCCCGCTCGAATATGGGGCATGGGGTGTACAGCGGACAGCGGCTTCGATCCCGGCCAAGGCCGCCAGGGCCGACGCCTCGGAGGGGCCGCACAGCCCGAGCAACTCAAGAAAAAAGAGCACCTCGGTCTTGAAGCCGCTGCCAATCAAACCGCTTTCCACACGGTTGCCAATATCGGTCACGACACGGCAGCCTCCGGCGTATAACCGCGCCAAGGCCATGAGCGAGGCGTCATTCTGTGCCGCCACATCATCATGGGCAGCCCGGGCGGCGAGCAGCTTTCTAATCCAGCCGGTCATGTCGCCGGGCTTCGGGGAATCCCCATTCAACGCCGCCAGGTGAGAGAGTTCGAGATGGGCGTGGCAATTCACCAGGGGAGGGGTGATGACGTGGCTGTCATACTCTTCCAGCTGCGCGTCAACATCCTTCAGCTCAGCATACGTCCCCACCGCCGCAACCAGCCCGTCTTCGGTGAGCACCGCGCCGTCGGCGATGACCGGGCCATTGCCCGTGACAACAAAGGGCGCCCGGTAGAGATATCGTGGGTATTCCTGCATTCTACACCAAGGAGTAATCCATTCTGCGCTGCCTGGGCACACAACCGGCGCCTTCCACCAAAGTGCGAATCTCCTGCTCGGAGAGGCGGAACCCCACCCCTGCCGCAGCCACCACGTTCTCCTCAATCATGGTGCTGCCGAAATCATTGGCCCCGAAAAAGAGGGAAAGCTGGGCGATCTTGGGCCCCTGGGTCACCCAGGAGGCCTGGATGTTGTCGATATTATCGAGAAAGATCCGCGACAGCGCCAGCATCTTCAAATACTGAAACGCCGTGGTTTTGGGGAGATGGGAAAGCGCCGTGTTGTCGGGCTGAAAGGGCCAGGGGATAAAAGCGGTGAAGCCGCCGGTTTTGTCCTGCAGGTCGCGTACCCGCGAAAGATGTTCAACCCGTTCGGCCAGGGTTTCCAGATGCCCGAACATCATGGTCGCGGTGGTGCGCATCCCCAGGTGGTGCGCCTCTTCCATAACCCCGAGCCAGGCATCGGTGGAGCATTTGCGCGGCGCGGTTTCCTGCCGCACCCGGTCGCAGAGGATCTCCGCCCCGCCGCCGGGAATGGAATCAAGGCCGGCCTGCTGCAACCGGATCAGAACCTCCCGCACCGGCAGGGAGGACAGGGTGGCGAAATGGCAGACCTCCGGCGGGGAAAACCCGTGGATATGGATGCCGTGCCCCTTGATGAAGCGGAGCATCTCCTCATAAAACTCCAGGGGCTTGTCCGGGTGGAGCCCGCCCTGAAGCAAAATTTGGGTGCCGCCCAGCGCCTTGGTTTCCAATATTTTTTCGCCAAGCTCATCAAAGGAGAGCACCGATCCGGCCGGGTCTTCCGGCGCTTTGAAAAACGCGCAGAACTTGCAGGCGGAGATGCAGATGTCGGTGTAGTTGATGTTGCGGTCGACCACATAGGTGACCATGGGCTCCGGGTGTTTTTGCCTGCGGATGGCGTTGGCCAGGAAGCCCAACTGGTAGAGGTCACCGTGTTCCAAAAGGGCCAACCCCTCGTCCGCCGTAATCCGCTCGCCGGCCAGGGACTTTTCCGTAATCCGATTGATATCCATGGCTATTAATACTCTTTTATAACGTTGTACAAGGTGTCCCGTTCCACCGGTTGCCGTCCGGCATCCCGGATCAGCCGGATCAGCTCGGTGTCGGCCATGGCCCCGCCCGCCTCACCGCCGGCCATGTGGGTGATCAGCTCCTCCTTGACCGTGCCGTCCACATCGTCCGCGCCGAAGGAGAGGGCGATCTGGGCCAGCTTGGGACCGATCATCACCCAGTAGGCCTTGATGTGCGGAAAGTTGTCGAGAAAACAACGGGCCACCGCGATGTTCTTGAGATCGTCGATCCCGCTGGTCTTGGCCAGTTCGTGCATTTCGGTGTTCTTCGGGTGGAAGGCCAGGGGGATAAAGGTGAGAAAGCCGCCGGTTTCATCCTGGGCCGCGCGGAGGGCGGCAAGATGTTCGACCCGCTCCTCCATGGTTTCGATGTGGCCGTAGAGCATGGTGGCGTTGCTTTTTAAGCCGATCCGGTGCGCCGACTTGGCAACCTCGAGCCACCCCTCGCCGGAAAGCTTCTTCTCGCAGGTGCGCTGCCTGATCCGGGGGCTGAACACCTCGGCCCCGCCGCCCGGAATCGAGCCAAGCCCGGCAGCAACCAGTTCCTTGAGGGTCTCGGTCACGGATTTTCCAGCCAGGGTCGCCAGGTGGGCGATCTCCACGCAGGTAAAGGCCTGGATGTGGATTTCGGGCCGCACCTCCTTGATGCCGCGCAGCATGTCCAGATAATACTGGTACGGCAGATCCGGGTGAATGCCGCCCACCACATGCACCTCGGTGATGGGCTCGGCCAGCCGCTCCCGAACCTTGGCCTTGACCTGCTCCACAGTCATCTCATAGGCCTGGGGCGATTCCTTGTCCTTGCCAAAGGCGCAGAACTTACAGAGATTGGTGCAGATATTCGAGTAATTGACGTGCTGGTTGTAGATGAAATAGGCGCGATCGCCGTTGAGCCGTTCCCGCACCAAGTTGGCCAGATAGCCCACCGCCAGGATATCATTGGTTTTGTACAACCGCACCCCATCCTCGGAGCTGAGCCGCTCGCCCGCCCTGACCTTCTCCAGAATATCCCCAAGCCCTGCGGCAACCACCATCTGTTCCATTACTTATTCTCCAATTCCTGACGGTTGCAACCCGGTGCGCAGCACCGCAACCATACTGTCAATTTCATCATGCAGCCGATCGGTGGACATCCCGGCCAGCGCCAACCCGCCGTCGAGATACGGCTGGGCATATCCTTGCAGGAAGCGATCCAGCATCGCATCCAGGATAAAAACCACCTTGTGCGGAGGGATATCGCTGCGCAACACCCCCTGGTCCATGGCCTGGTCAGCCAGCGGCCCGAAATATTCCAGGGAAAAAAGGCGGACCCTGGCCACCAGTTCCTCCCGGCGGGGCACATCCCGTTCGAACAGCACCTTGAGATACACCTGAAAATATTCCGGGTGGCTGTCGATAAAGGCTATGCCGGCGAGCAAAACCTGCCTGGCCACGGTAAAAAAATCATCCCGGCCATTGCCCGTGACCGAGGCCTTGACATACCGCTTCACCTGCTCGGTAAAGTGATCAAACACATGCAGGAACAGGGCTTCCTTATTGTCGAAATACTGGTAGAGCGAGCCCTTGGATATCCCCAGCTGCTTGACGATATTATTGAGGCTTGCCCGCTGATACCCTTGGGCGGCAAACTCGGCAACCGCCGCACGCACGATGTTTTCGCGCTTTTCAGGCGGCAGGTTCACGAAGGTCTGTTTGGGCTGCGCAAGTTGGGTATCCATAATATGACCAGGCGGTCACATTATGAAAAATAGATATTCTCTGCAAGATATTTTTTGACGATTTCAAGAATTATTCCGGAATAGATCGTGAAACAAACCGGAAGAGACATTTTCCCCGGACCGGAACCGGAAAATTTCCGCTCGTCCCTGCAAAACTGACGGAACTTCTGCCGGTTATGTGCTTGACAGGGATCACCAGCTCACGATAAAAAAAGGCAAGAGGTTGGGGACGATCCGGATTTTCCCCGACTTTTCATTCCCAACTGAAAAAACGATTTCCTTCTTCCCTGCATCCTCACCCGGCGCGGGAACATACGCGTGCAGAGTTGCGAACAGTTCCACGCACATCCAGTCTTTACCACCGCGCAAAAGATTCCGAAGCAGATGAAATTCCGGGGAACCTTTCACAAATCACCCCATTGACAAGATTCTGGGCCGGAAACTAAAAGAGGCGCATGTGGCGTGATGAACGGATCAAGATACCAGAGGCCACACGCCAGGGCATTCGGCCTCTGGCTGCTCATGGCAACGCTGGCCATTCTGGCATGGATGCTGCCGCGCATCCCGCAGCCAGTGCAATACCATAATTTTGCCGACCAAGGTGCCTGCCTCGGCATACCCAATTGTCTCAACACCGGTTCCAATGCCCTCATTATCCTGGCAGGATTGGCCGGTCTGCATTTTTTACTCAGCGGGGCGAGACGCCAAGCCTTTCGGGAGCAGCGCGAGGCGCTGCCTTACGCATTGTTCTTTTTCGCGGTCATCCTCACCGGCCTCGGCTCGGCATATTATCATCTTGCCCCGGACAACCCTCGGCTGGTGTGGGATCGGGCCGCGATTACCCTGGCGCTCATGTCCTGGTTCGCTGCGATCCTCTGCGAACGCATCGGCCTCGGTACCGGCTTGCGCCTACTGCCGCTGTTGCTCGCGGCCGGGCTGGGCAGTGTCGCCTACTGGGGCTGGAGCGAAACGCATGGACAAGGCGACCTGCGCGCCTATGGCCTGATTCAGCTCTTGCCGATGCTGCTGACCCCGCTGCTGCTCCGGTTTTATCCGCCGCGCTACAGCGGCGACCGGGATATCCTGACGGTCATCGGTCTCTACCTGCTGGCTTTGTTCTGCGATTTCACCGATCACCGGATTGCCGTGCTGACCGATGTGGTCAGCGGACACACGGTAAAACACCTCCTTGCCGCACTGAGTGCATATTGGGTGGTGCGGCACTTGAAACGACGCCGGATCCTCTGAATTGAGGCGCACATAATGTCACTCCATCTCAGGGCAATACTGCGTTCCGATGTCAAACCAAATGAGCTCTGGGCCTGGGCGATGTACGATTTCGCCAATTCCGGCTACACCACGGTGGTCGTCACCGCGTTGTTCAATGCCTATTTCGTAACGGTGGTTGCGGGCGATGCTCCTTGGGCTACCCTCGTCTGGACCGCCGCCCTGTCCGTGTCCCACGCGCTGATCGTGGCGAGCGCTCCCCTGCTCGGCGCCTGGGCCGACCGCCACGCGGCAAAAAAGCGGCTGCTGGCAATCACCACCGCAGGCTGCGTGCTGTTCACCGCGCTGCTCTATTTTGCCCAGCCGGAAACCCTGTGGTTTGCCATCGGATGCGTGATCGCATCCAACTTCTTTTTCGGCAGCGGCGAGAACCTGATCGCGGCGTTTCTGCCGGAAATCGCTCGCACCCGCGCCTTGGGCAGGGTCTCCGGCTGGGGGTGGAGCCTCGGATACCTCGGCGGCTTGGCCACCCTTGGGTTGTGCCTGCTTTATGTCATGTGGGCCGAGGCGCAAGGCCAGACCCAGGATCAATTCGTGCCGGTAACCATGCTGATCACCGCCGGGATGTTTGCCCTGGCCAGCCTGCCGACCTTCCTGCTCTTGCGCGAGCGCGCCGTGCCGCGCGCCGGGCAAGACATCCAGCTCCGAGATACGTGGATGGAGGCATGGCACATCTGGCGCCGATTGCGGCAATTCGCCGACCTACGCCGCTTCCTGCTGTGTAGTCTATTTTACCAAGCCGGGATTCAGGCGGTAATCGCCCTTACCGCCATCTATGCCGTAGAGGCGATGCACTTCACCACGCAGCGGATTCTGCTGCTGGTGCTGGTGGTCAATATCACCGCTGCCCTCGGCGCCTTCCTGTTCGGCCATCTGGAGGACCGCATAGGCCATGTCCCGGCCATCGCGCTGACCCTGACGGGGTGGATCATGGCCATCCTGCTGGCCTGGGCAGCCCGCAATCCGACGCTATTCTGGGCTGCGGCGAATCTCGCCGGCATATGCCTGGGCGCCTCGCAGTCCGCCGGACGCGCCTTTGTGGGGGTGCTGACTCCGCCCTCCCGCCTTGCTGAGTTCTACGGGTTCTGGGGCCTGGCGGTGAAACTCTCCGCCATCGCCGGACCGCTCACCTACGGGGTCATCACCTGGCTGACCGGGGGCGACCATCGGCGCGCCCTGCTGCTCACAGGCAGCTACTTCGTTCTCGGCCTGATCCTGCTCGCAAACGTGCAGGCAGTCCGCGGTAGACAGACCGCGTTGCGCGCCGAGCAACGAACCGTTGCCAAACAAAGAGAATGATGCGTGACACAAAGCATTAGCACTGCGGAACAGGGCACAAGCTGCCGGATATTGCCGTGATTGGGGGAACCCCATGCAGCCACATGCGGTTAAAAAAGGAATCAAGATGCAGGGAAAATGGTTTTCCAAAGAAAAATAAGCAAACTTCTACAGCGCGTTCTTGCTCACCCATTGCAGGATGGCGTTGATCCCCTCAGCCGTCGAGACCTTGGGAAAATAGCCAAGATCCCGGTTGGCGTTCTCGATGGAGAACCAATGGGATTTTGCCAGTTGCACGGCAAGAAACCGGGTCATGCAGGGCTCCCGCTTGATCCTCGCGAGAGGAAAAGCCTTTTCCATGAGCATCCCCATCAGGTACGCCTTTTGAAAAGGGACGCTTTCCTCGACAATGGGGATATCAAGCCGCCTGAAAAACTTGTTGAGCCAGTTCCAGAGATTGACCGGCTCGCCCTGGGAGATAAAATAGGGTTTCCCTGCCCCCGAGGCCGTGCCATGCAGGTTTCTCGCCGCCAGGACAAAAGCATCCACGGCATTATCAATGTAGGTGAC